>JAOPVE010000479.1 GCA_025963185.1 Actinomycetes bacterium | reverse complement strand
ACCGGAGACCTCTACGAGACGTCAGCTCTAGTGACGGTCTACGGCATGGTCTTCCTCACCGTTCTCGCCCTGCTCCGGATCGCTCAGCAGCACACCGCCGCACCGCCGCCCACCCAGCCGGTCGAGGCAACCCAGCAGGCGGAACCTGCGCCGATCCGCCTGGCCGGATAGCGCGACCGCATCCCTCCGGCTGGGTGGGCCTGGCCGCACGAGGATGAGCAGCACGGTGGTCTTCCGGAGCCGTTCGCGAACAACCGCGGTCACTTCTCACCGGTGAAGCCGATCGCCGCTCCGCTCCAGGCCGTGGGCACCCAATGCCTAACACGACGGCCGGAAACCTGCTGGGCGCGGCAGCGAAACGAGGTCACCCGCGAGCCGCCCGGTCGCCACCGGTCTCCGGCTCGAGCTCTCGGCCATTGACAAAATAATTCTTTACGTAAAAACTGAGTTTGCCATGAGAGACGTCGTCTACCTCGATCAGATCGAGCAGGCCGAGGCCCTGCTCAAGCCGCAGCGGATCGACGTGCTGCGGCACCTCGCCGAGCCCCGGTCGTGCACCGAGGTAGCGGCCAAACTCGACCAGACCCCGCAGCGTGTCTACTACCACGTCAAGCGTCTGGTCGACGCCAGCCTGGTGAGCCAGGTCAGCGAACGCCGGGTGCGCGGCGTCCACGAGGGCATCTACCAGGCGACCGGCCGGTCGTACTGGCTGTCCCCGCGCCTCGTGGGCCGGATCGGGCTGCGCCAGACGCGCGACCGGCTCAGCCTCGGCTACCTGCTGGACCTGATGGAGGACGTGCAGGCCGACGTCGCCGCGCTCGACCTCTCCCGGTCCGACCTGCCCTCGATCGGCGTGTCCGGTGACATCCGGGTCCGGCCCGAGCAGCGCGCGGCATTCCTCGACGAGCTGCAGCACCTGCTGCAGGACCTGTTCACCCGCTATGGCGGCGCCGAGGGCGACGCGTTCCGCCTGGCCCTCGCCTGCTACCCGAACCTGCCCCGCCAAGCCGGCGCCGCCCCGGACTTCGCTACCAGCACCGAAGGAGATTCTGATGACAGAGCTGAGTGAGCTGCGCCTGCGCGCGGTCCTGCCGGCGCCACCCGAGGCGGTGCATGCCGCGCTGACGGACGCCGCCGCGCTGCGCGTCTGGCTGGCCGAGCACGCGGAGGTGGCGCTGCCCGACCGGTACGAGTTCTGGGGCCGTTACACGCCCGACGGCGCCGAGCCGCACCAGCGCGTGCTGCATGCCGGCGAGCGCACCCTGCGGCTCGCCTGGACCCTCGGCGGTGTCGAGACCACGGTCGAGCTCACCCTGACCGAGAACGCGGGCGGCACGCTGCTCACGCTGACGCAGAGCGACGTGCCGAGTTTCGCCGAGATCCTGACCGACAAGGCGGGGCCGCGCGGTGAGCTGCAGACGTTCTGGTCGCTCTCGATCGCGAACCTGGCCGACTATCTTTCGGGCCGCGAGCTGACGCCGAAGTGCGACTACACCTCACCGCGGCTGTCGGCCTCCGTGGTCATCGACGCGGCACCGGAGGCGGTGTTCGACTCGCTCACCCAACCGGAGCAGTTCCACAAGTGGTTCGGCGCCAACGTCGACATCGAGCCCTACGTCGGCGGCCGGTTCGCGATGGGCGGCTTCGACCTGGACCCTGGCGGGGCCAAGTTCGTCGAGTTCGAGCCGGGCCACAAGGCGACGCTGCTGTTCGCCGACGGTGAGACCGACAGCTGGGAGCTCGACGGCTCGGACGGCAAGACCCGGCTCACGTTCATGCATAGCGGATTCGACGTGGACAACCCGCCGTACCCGGGCTGGGCCGGCTGGCTCGGTGGCATCGCCGCGCTGCGGCGCTACCACGAACTCCCGCGGTGGCGCACCATCTGGCGTGAGGTCGAGGCCCCCGGCATGCCGGCCGGGATGCTCAGCCTCGACGCCTAGCCGGACCCCTCATAGCGAGTCCGTTCCAGCGAGCCGCCCCGGTTCACCAGAACCGGGGCGCCTCGCTGGGCTCAAGTTGCTGCTGTTGCGGCAGGTCCAAGAGGAACTTCGCGAACTGCCAGGCGCCGGACGGGTTCTCGGCACCTCGCGGGATGCAGAGGTTGTTTCCTCCGTCGAAGACACTGGCACCACCGTCGGGACCGCATAACAGCGCGACGCCGGTCCGCTTCCGGGCGGGGTCAGAAGCCGGCACCACGGCGCCATAGCTGGCGGGAAAGAATCCGACTTTTCCGGCGCGGAAGTCGCTGCCCCAGGTGGATCCGTTGTCGGCGAAGTTGGCCCGCGGGAGGAGGTCCTCTCTCCACAGTGAGCGGTAGAACTCCAAGGTCCTGTACCCGCCGGCTGCGGATCGCGGTGGCCAGCTTCGTCACGTACTGCGGGTCCGGTATCGGCGTGAGCTCGATGTGGAGCCGGTCCTGGCCGACGTGGAACTTGTCGATCGCGGCCACGATCGGGGCCGCCAGGCCGCCGCGCGTCCACATCTGCATCGTGCCGCTGCCGTTCTCACCGAAGCCGGCCGTGGTCACATCCGGTTCCGGCAGGACGGCCGACCCACATGCTCTCAGGGCTGCCGAAAACGCCGCGAGCCCTGAGAGCTGAAGGAAGTGCCGTCGTCCCAGCTCACCTCATCCTCCTTGGATGATCCGGCTTACCCGCGCGGGAGCCACACCCGCATAGGCCCGATTCCGCGGTTGCCCCAGGCGAAGTAGGGGATGGCGGTGATCGGGACGTCCTCGCCGTCCCGGCCGGCTGCGTCGCCGGCCCGCGGGTAAGGCCATCCCCGGGAGACACGTTTGCGGGCACGGCCCTGCGCGGTGACCACGGTTACGCCGGTCAGCAGATCCGGCCGGTGCTCAGCCGTGGCCGGGCCGGCGGGGTCCACACAGAGGTCGTCCACCATCGCGCCGTTGGCCTGGCCGGCCTGCTCGACCGCGTACACGAGTGGACCGCGTTCGATGGCGACGCAGCCACGGACGGCGTCGATCCGGTCGTCGGCCTCGACGAACCGGACGGTCATCGGCAGCGACAGCTCGACCGTGTCCCCGGCCCGCCAGGACCGGCGAACCGAGGCGTAGGAGCCAGCCGGGACCGGCCGGTCCTCGCCGTCCACCCGCAGGTGCGCACCGTCGGCCCAGCCAGGGACGCGCATCGACAGCGCCCATTCCGCCGTGGGCGCCTGCTCGGTGCGGATCCGGACGAGGCCCTCCCACGGGTAGTCCGTCTCGATCGAGATCCGCGCCTGGCCGCCCCCGACCGCCGCGGTGATGCTGCTCGGGGCGTACTGGTGCAGTTGCAGGCCGCCGGCGTCCGTCGTGGCCAGGTAACCGGGCAGGCTCGCCAGTGTCCGCATGATGTTCGGGGGGCAGCACGCCACATCGAACCAGCCGCGGCGGCCGTGGGCGGGGCTGCGGTTCTCATCCGGACTGGCTCCGGAGCGCAACTGGAGCGGGTTGACGTAGAAGAACTCCGCGCCGCTGAGCGAGACGCCGGCGAGGAAACCGTTGAGTAGCTTGCGCTCTGCGGCGTCGGCGTAGGCAGGATCGCCAGTGGCGAGCAGCATCCGCCAGGCCCACTGCATGCCACCCACGGCGGCGCAGGTCTCGGCGTAGGCGCGGTCCGGCGGCAGCTCGAACGGGTCACCGAAGGACTCGCCTTCCCAGCGCGAGCCCAGGCCGCCGGTGAGGTAGGTCTTCGCCGCGTCCATGGCGGCGTACTGCCGTTGCAAGGCTTGCAGCAGCCCGGCGTCGTGCCGCTCGATCGCGACGTCGGCAGCCCCAGCCGCCAGGTACACCGCGCGGACCGCGTGGCCCTCCACGGTCACCTGATCCCGGATCGGTACCCGGTCGCAGTAGTACGCCGGCTCGAAACCGTGACCCGTCAGCGTCCCGCGGCCGCGAGCGTCCACGAAGTACCGTGCCAGCTCCAGGTAGTCCCGGTTTCCGGTTTCCCGGTGCAGCTCGACCAGTCCCATCTCCACCTCGGGATGACCGTCCAGCTCGGGCCGCCGGCCCTCGCCGAAGGTCGCCACGAGGTGGTCAGCCAAGCGGACCGCCACGTCCAGCAGTCCGCGCTCACCCGTGCACCGGACCTGCGCAACGGCGGCCTGGAACAGGTGACCCGCGCAGTAGTGCTCGTGGCTCATGACGAGATCCCGGTACCGCTCACCGCCCTCACGGATCTGCACGACCGAGTCGAGGTAGCCGTCGGGCTGCTGCGCGGCCGCGACGATGGCCGTGATGTCCCGTTGCGCGTCCAGGAGGTCCCGTGACGGCTGGCGGGCGTACTCCCACGCGGCGGCCTCAAGCCACTTGTACACATCGGAGTCCATGAAGACAGGCCCGCGCGCCTCGCCCTTCTTCGTCCCCGCCGCGATCCGCAGGTTCTCCAGATTGCCGGCGGACTCCAGTCGCTCCCGCCCCAACGGCACCGCCGCCTCGCCGTTGACCTGCAGGCGCGCCTGCCACAACCCGCCCGTGATCGTGACCGCTCCCAGCGGAACCGGCCGGAGCCGGCAGGCGGCCTCCGGGGTCGGGGCCACCGGCCCCGCCGAGACGGTGCGCGGCGCTGCTTCGGCGGGCGCCCGCGGCGTAGGTGCTTCCGTCATAAGCGCTCCAAGGCCAGAGGCGATCGGCCGGTGCACCTGCCGACACGAATATCGTGGCGACGCTCGATGGTTTGCC
>JAOPVE010000474.1 GCA_025963185.1 Actinomycetes bacterium | reverse complement strand
CCGGAGTCCTCGGCCGAGGCTGACTACTTCGCCGGTGTGATTAGAGGCCGCAGAATGCTCAGCAGGGCAAGCATGTCCTTGTTGTGATCACGCTTGTGTGGCGTGGAACGTACCTTTACCTGCACATATACGTCCTTCCCGTACAGTCGCCCGATCATGAAATGCTCATCTGATGTGCTCACGTAGCCAGGGCCCCACTCCGTGGGTACCCGGGCGAATGTCGGCTTGCCATCGAGCTTGGGTATGTCGTCCTGAATGTCGGACGGATTCGCGAACATGCCAACAGTGATGTCAGCGGGTGTGTGCGGGTTTGAGTAGACGTTGCAATCGCGGACGTCGTTTTTGATCAGGGTGCCTTCGGTCGTGAAAGCGCGCCGGTTTGTGACGAGTTCCACGGCACGCTGAGGGATGTTGCAGAGCAAATGCTCGGCGGGCGCGGCAATTGTTGGCAATGGGTCCAGCTGTGGTTGCGGGTTCTCGTCGCCATTGGGCGTTGTGCATCCACTTATCGCGAGAATGCAGCCCAGCCAGCCGGTGAGTGCGCGAGCATGCATGAGAACCTTACTCCGTTTGGTGATGGATTAGAAGAATGGGAACTGGTTCTTGTATTCCGAATTCATGTCGGTGTGAATTGCGCCGAATACGCCATCCACTTTAGGCGACGTGACCCATGCGCTGAACGCGGAGTGCTGGTCCTTCGTCATCAGGTTCTCTGGCACTAGCCCGTGCTCGCCCAAGAGCCTGGTGTAATCCTCCTTCTCTAGGGCTTGCGAAGGGTGTGCGCTTGTTGGTGCCGTGGGGGTGCCGAGAACACCTTCACCGGCGAGTGTCAGCATTACTAGCCCAAAGATGGAGTTCTGCCCCTTGCGTGCGATCTGGTCGGATGCCGCAGCTGCCTCGTCCTTTGCGCTGAACGTGTTACTACCGAAGGTTTTCTCCTTCGCGGTATCGACTGCAGCATCGGTGAATTCGGAGAAGCCTTCGGGTAAATCAACATGCACACTTCTCGCCGCAATTCCGAAGAGACGTGGCGTGCCGACCTTGAGCAGTGGGACAACTGCGAGGCCAGAGAGTGCGCTGAGCATGTCGGTTGTTTCCTGGGCGGCCTTGTCTTGTTCGGCGCCCGCATCGATCTGTGTTTGGCATTGGGCGCGCGTGAGGAACCCGATATCGATAGCAAGACTCTTACACGCTGTCTGAAAGTGCCTGCCGGTGGCCGATTGCAATGCCATTGCGACGGCGTCGTCTGGCGATTGGTGACTGGCGTGCAGTTGTGCACCTATTGCATGCGCATCAGCGCGTATGTCGGCCAGGTCATGGTCGGTGATGCTCGACACCAGGATTTTGAAGGATTCAGGATCCTTAAAAGATTCGGTCAGCAGGTCTGTCAAGTTGTCCTGATTCAGAACAACGCCGTACGGCAGGGCGTCGCGGTGGCCGGACGTGGAAGATTCGCTCACCCCGGGATCGCCGACGTCCCCCACGCGGATCGCCTTTACGGTGTCTGGGGCGTACGCGGCAAGAATTCTGGCGGTTGGCTGGCGGAATCCGGTGTGGAAGCCGTCCTGGCTCTTTTCGATCAGTTCGAGGGCCTGAGAGGCGAGCTGCGCCGAGGTGTAGCCGCGGGAGTGTTTGCCATGGGCGTCCGGGGCGTGATCGCGGAAGGCCGTCGTTGCGGCGACGAGGGCGTTGCCAAGGGCTTGGCCTCCGTCAGGCCACTGACGATCGTGGATCAGGTACGTGAGGTTGTCCTTGTTGATGAACTGCTGAGCGGCCACCGGATTGTGGCCGAGCGCGTCCATCAGCCCCACCATCGGGTCGGTGTAGCTGGAGCCGCGAATCTCGGCGGTGAATCCGTAGTCGCCGGCGCTCGCGTAGCTGGCGCGCAGGGCGACCCAGTGCGCCGGGTCGTTCTTGTGGTCGAGCTTGGTAATGGTCTTCGTGGCCTCGGTGAGGAACGCGGTGTCGTAGGTGCCCGAGCGCAGCAGGTTGCCGAGGCCGAAGGCGTTGACCGGATCATCGAGATGGCCGAGCAGCGCTTCCTGATAGCCGCTGGGAAGCCCGCCGCTCGTGCGGGTCGCCGTCGCGAGCGCCGTACCGAGTGCGGCGATGATCTCGTCGTGCTCCTTGCCCACCGGGCCGAACTGATCACGGTCCCGGATCGTGGCCTGGCTTTCGAGCGTCCGCAGCCGCTGAGCAAGCAGCAGAGGGAGTGCGCGTAGTTCCTCCGGCTTGAACTGGCTGATCAGGGCGCTCGCGAACGACGGATCGGCGGCGTAAGCGCGAAGGTCATCCAAGAATCTGCAGTCGGGCGAATGACTCGGATCGCCCGGGGCGTAAGCGCGCAGATCGGCGGCGATGCGGCGGGCGGTGGTGTCGGCGTCGTGCTGGGTGGCGAAGAGGTCGATCGTGTCGTTCTTGATATTCACGGTGCGGTTGTGCGGGTCGCGGATCAGTGGGGTGGCGGCGAAGGCGAGGTCGCGGCGGCGCTCGATGGCGGGCTTGGCCTCGCTGATCCACTTGCTGACCTCGCGGAGCGCGCCGGTGGGCGCGACAGGCAGCCCCAGGCTTTCCAGTGCCCTCCGAAGCCGCGCAGCTGCGTCGTCGATGTCGTGCTGAGCGCTGCCGAGGCTGGTGGCCAGGGCGTTCAGGCCGTCGGGGTCGAAGCCGGTCATGCCCGGCGGAACGGCGGTCACTGATGGGCCGCCGGGGTGGCTGCGGTGCGTCGCAGATCCGTAACCAGGGTTTCGGCTTGTTGTAAGGCGCGGCGCAGGTCGTGCTGGGAGCTCAGCAGCTGGTGCTGGAACTGCTCGAAGCCCTTGCCGGACCAGATGCCCTGCCCCAGCAGCCGCTTGGAGTGTTCGAGCTGGCCCGGCACCCGCGCGGACAGCTCACGGACGAGGGCGAGAACGGCGTCGATTTCCGCCGGTGTTGGCACCTGTCCCTCCCCGCTCGCCGGATCTGTCCTCAAGAGCGCAAGGCTACGGGAACGTGCCCAGATGGCCGGATGCAACTGTTGGGTACCCGACAGAGATCGCATGTAGACGGATCACTCGGCGGCCTGCTTCGCCGACGCGCGGGTGACGAGCAGTGCGCAGAACAGGCCGTTCGCCGCGCCGAACGCGACGTCGGTCGGGTGGTGCATGCCCCGGTACAGGCGCGCGAGGCCCACGGAGATCGGCACGAGCGCCGCCAGCACCAGCACGAGCACCTTCAGCCACACCGGCTTGACCCGGGAGGCGATCAGCAGCGCCACCCCGACGTACAGCGCGGTGGCCGCCCCGGTGTGGCCGGACGGGAAGCTCGACGTCGGCGGCGCGGGGTCGAGCTTGGGCACAGCGGGCCGGACCCGGTCGACCGCCGCGGTGGTGAGCAGGAACACCATGGCCTGCAGCGCGACGGCGGCCGCGGCGGTGAGGCCCTCCCGCCAGCGGCCGAGGACGAACCGGAAGACGACCACGATGACGGCGCACGTGCCGACCACGAACCACGTGCTGGCGAGGGTGCTGAACACCAGGGACACGGCGGTCCACCCGCCGGATCGGTGCGCCGCGAGGTTCCGGTCGATGCCGTCCTCGTGCTGTCCCCAGCCGGCGAGCAGGGATCCGGAGATCACCAGCACGGCGTACCAGGCGGCGACGAGCGCGGCGGTCCACGCGATCCACGGGCGGCGCGGCCGGACCTTGGCCGCCGCCTCGGGCTCGATCCCGTCGACCGCCCCGGCGGACCTGCGGCGGCCCACGTCACGCCGCCAGCTCTCGAACCCGGCGGCCGTCGCGAGGACCACGGCGAGCCCGGCGATCCACCCGGCGACGACGTCAGAGAGGTAGTGGACGCCGAGGACGATCCGGTCGGCGCCGACGACCAGGACGACGATCGCGCCGATGGTCCACGCGAGCCACGGCCGCCGGACCGCCGGCAGCGCCACGAGCACGAGGATCAGCACCCCGGCCATGCTGTTGAGCGCGTGCCCGGACGGAAAGCTGTACCCGGCGGCGTGCCCCAGCGGATCGCCGAACACCGGCCGCGCCCGCCCGACGAGCAGCTTCAGCACGAAGCCGAGCAGGCTCGCGGTCGCCATGCTGACCCCGGCCCACCAGGCGAGCCGGGTCGCGCCCTTGCGCCACAGGTACACGACTGTCAGCGCGACGAGCGCCCGGAACACCCACGGGCTGAACGCGACGTCCACGACATCGGCGATCCGGACGAGCCAGGGGAGGGGCTTGGCCAAGTCGTGCGCGGACTGCGCGACCGAGGTGTCCAAGCGGGTGATCGGGCCGGCCCCGGCCCGCGCCGCGAGCGCGAGTGCGGTGAGCGGGACGGCGGCCAGGAACCCGGCGAGTGCGGCGAGCAGGATCCGTAACCGCAGGTGGGGAGTGGTGGTGGTGCTCATGGTCAGCGCTCCGCTCGCAGCAGGACGACGGAGTGGTCGACCAGGTTCAGTGTCTTACCAGCCGACGATTCTGGCGCGTCGGGATGCTCGGTGTCGAGCACGACCAGGTAGCCGTTCGCCCAGGGCCACCCGGGCAGGGTCACCTCGACCGGATCCGGCCCGGCGTTGATCCACAGCAGGTAGGAGTCATCGACGACGCGCTGGCCGCGCGAGTCCCGGCCGCGGATCTGCTGCCCGTCGAGGTACATGCCGAGGGTGTAGACGTCGGGCCGGTGCCAGTCCGACGGGCTCATCTGCTCGCCGTCGGGCCGGAACCAGGCGAGGTCGGACACCTGGTGGCCACGGCGGACCGGGGCGCCGACGAAGAACGAGCGCTGCCGCAGCACGGGCGCCGCCGCGCGGATCGCCAGCAGCTTGCGCGCGAACGCGAGCAGCCCTTGGTCGGCGGAGGCCCAGTCGATCCACGAGAGCTCGTCGTCGAGGCTGTACGCGTTGTTGTTGCCGCCCTGGGTGCGGCCGAGTTCGTCGCCGGCCGTGATCATCGGCACACCGGTCGACAGGATGATGGTGGAAAGCAGGTTGCGGATCTGCCGGGCGCGCAGCGTGTTGATCTTGGAATCCCTGGTCTCGCCCTCGACCCCGCAGTTCCACGACCGGTTGTCGTCGGTGCCGTCGCGGTTGCCCTCGTCGTTGCCCTCGTTGTGCTTGTAGTTGTAGCTGACCAGGTCGCGCAGGGTGAATCCGTCGTGGGCGGTGACGAAGTTGATCGACGCGTACGGGCGGCGGCCGTCGTCCTGGTAGAGGTCGGACGATCCGGAGAGCCGGTACCCGAGTTCGGCCATCCCCGTGCTGGCGCCGCGCCACAGGTCGCGCACGACGTCCCGGTAGCGGCCGTTCCACTCGGTCCACAGGGGAGGGAAGTTGCCGACCTGGTAGCCGCCGGCGCCGACATCCCACGGCTCGGCGATGAGCTTGACCCTGCTGACGATCGGATCCTGGTGGACCACCGCCATGAACGCCGACAGCCGGTCGACGTCGTGCATGGACCGGGCCAGCGCGGACGCGAGGTCGAAGCGGAACCCGTCGACGCCCATCTCGACGACCCAGTAGCGCAGTGAGTCCATGAGCATCTGCAGGACGGCGGGCTGGCGCGCGTCGAGGGTGTTGCCGCACCCGGTGTAGTCGAGGTAGTGGCTGGGCTGGCCGGGCATCAGCCGGTAGTAGCCGCGGTTGTCGATGCCGCGGAACGCCAGCGTCGGACCGTAGGCATCGCCCTCGGCGGTGTGGTTGTAGACGACGTCGAGGATCACCTCGATGCCCGCGGCGTGCAGCGAGGCCACCATCTCCCGGAACTCGGTGACCTGCGTGCCGTCGTCGGCGGCCGCGAAGCGCGAGTCGGGGGCGAAGTAGCCCAGGGTGTTGTAGCCCCAGTAGTTGACGTGCCCGCGGTCGGCCAGCCACGGCTCGGTGACCATGTGGTGCACCGGCAGCAGTTCGACCGCGGTGATGCCCAGCTTGACGAGGTGGTCGATCGCCGCCGGGTGGCCGAGGCCGGCGTACGTGCCGCGCAGGTGCTCGGGGACGCCTGGGTGCCGCTTGGTGAAGCCCTTGACGTGCAACTCGTAGATGACCGTGTCTTCCCACGGCACGTGCGGCTGCGTGTGCATCATGCCGCCGCTCGGGGCCATCACCACGGATCGCGGCACGTAGGGCGCCGAGTCACGCCAGTCGGGACGGCCGCCGTACGGATCGTCGGCGTGGGCGAACAGGGCGTTGTGGTAGGTCACCGAGCCGGAGTAGGCCCGCGCGTACGGATCCGCGAGGAGCTTGGCGGGGTTGAACCGCAGCCCGGCGCGCGGATCCCAGCGGCCGTGGACCCGGTACCCGTAGCGCTGTCCGGGCCCGACGCCGGGCACGTACCCGTGCCACACGTGGTAGGTCGACTCCCGCAGGCGGACGCGCTGCTCGTGCCCGTCGTCGCCGAACAGGCACAGCTCTACCCCCTCGGCGCCCGAGCTCCACAGCGAGAAGTTGACACCGTCGCCGTCCCAGGTGGCGCCGAGGGGGAACGGCTGTCCAGGCCAGGGCCTCGGGCTATGCGGGATGCTCACCGTCAGGCGACCTCCCTCCGGCGGAAGATCGCGGCGGCGGCGGCGAGCACCACGACGACGAGCACACCGAGGTACACGGCGGAGTCGGCCATGCTGATCACGTGCGGGCCGGTGCGGCAGCTCGCCGTGAGCGTGCACCGGCCGACGACGTAGGTGTACCCGTTGCCGAGCCAGGCCACGACCTGCGATCCGAGCAGCCAGCCCTGGGCCTCGTCGGAGAACAGCCGCAGGCCGAGTTCGCCGACGGCGAGGTAGGCCATCAGCACCCCGAGTGCGGCCGCGGTGCGGCGGGCGGTCAGGGCGATCGCGAAGCCGAGCGAGGCCGCGACAGCCGTCAGGGCGAGCCCACGGGCCACGCCGAGGCCGAACGACTGCAGCTCGCCAGTGGTGACGTCGCCGACCTTGCCGATCGCCCGCGCGAGCGCCCAGGTGCCGCCGATGGCGCCGGCGTAGACGAGCACGGAGACGGCAAGGGTCGTCACCACCAGGGCGAGCAGCTTGCCGGTGAAGACGCGGACGCGGCGCGGCTCCCAGACCAGCAGCGCGGCGAGCGTGCCGTGGTGCCACTCGGCGCCCACCGCGGTCGCGCCGACGAGGAAGGCCGCCAGCACGGTCAGGACGGTCGTCACCGACGTGATCGCCACGACGGTCTGGGTGAAGACGAGCTGACTGCCGGAGTGGGACCCCTTCACGGCCAGCCCCAGCATGGAGGCGACTCCCACGAGCAGCAGCAGGACCGCCGCCCGGAAGAACCTGCGCGCGAGCAGCCGCCGGACCTCGACCACGAACAGTCTCACGCGTTCGCCTCCGCGGGCTCGTCGCTGAACGGTTCCTCGGCGCCCACAACCGGATCGGCCTCCACCCGCGCGCGCGCCTCGCCGACCTGCAGCCGCTGCCCGGGGATCGGCGCGGTGCCGGTCAGCTCCAGGAAGATGCTCTCCAGGTCGGGCGCGATCGGGGTGAGCTCGGAGACGAACAGCCGGCGCCGCGAGAGGGTCTGCGTGATCCAGGCCGGATCCGCGATGTCGGACACCACGAGGTGGTCGCGTTCGAGGCGGACCGGCAGCCCCGAGGCGGCCAGGATCGACCGCGCCTCCTCCAGGTCGGACACCTTGACCCGGACGTCGTGCTCGTCCCGGCTGGCGAGCAGTTCGGACACCGGGCCGGTCTTGACGTGACGGCCGCGGGTGATGATCGACACGGCGTCGCAGACCTGCTGGATCTCGGCGAGGATGTGCGAGGAGACCAGCACCGCCGCGCCTCCGTCGGCGAGCGAGCGCATCAGGTCGCGCACCTCCCGGATGCCGGCCGGGTCGAGCCCGTTGTTCGGCTCGTCGAGGATCAGCAGCCCGGGCGACTTGAGCAGGGTCGCGGCGATCGCGAGGCGCTGCCGCATGCCGAGGGAGTAGGTGCGCACCGGATCCCGGGCCCGGTCGCGCAGCCCACAGACTTCGAGGACCTCGTCGATGCGGCGCCGCTTCACCCCGGCCACCCCGGCGAGCAGCGAGAGATTCCGGCGGCCGGAGAAGTAGGGGAAGAACTGGGGCGATTCGACCACGGCCCCGACCCGGCCGATGACCTTGGGCAGCTCGTGGGGCACCTCGTGGCCGAACAGCCGCATCGTGCCGGCGTCGGCCCGGATCAGCCCCAGCAGCGCCCGGATCGTCGTGGTCTTGCCCGAGCCGTTCGGCCCGAGGAACCCGTGCACGTGGCCGGGCTCCACAACCAGGTCGAGCCCGTCGACGGCAGTGTGGCCTCCGAACGACTTGCGCAGCCCGGAGATATCGATGGCCGCCGTCATAGGCCCCTCCTCGTCTGCGGTGCCGAGCCGGCCGTCGCCTGTCCGCGCCGCACCCGGGGAAGGCTCAACCATAGGGGACCGGACCGACAGCATCGGCTCGCGGGACGCCGCCACGCCCGCCCTATTGCCGCGCGGTCCGGCCGGGTGCGGTTGGATACCAGACGTGCCTGATGCCTACCCCACCGACGGTTCCCCCGAGGACCTCGCGATCGCCGTGGACGGGGTCCGCGTGGTCCGCGGCCAGAACGTCCTGCTCGACGACCTGAACTGGCGCGTCGCCCCGGAGGAGCGCTGGGTGGTGCTCGGCCCGAACGGCGCCGGCAAGACCACGCTCCTGGCGCTGGCGTCCGGCCGGATGCACCCGACTACGGGCACGGTCCACGTGCTCGGCGAGCGGCTCGGGGCCGTCGACGTGTTCGAACTGCGGCCGCGGATCGGGCTGTCGTCCGCCGCGATGGCCGACCGGATCCCGCCGGAGGAGACCGTCCACGACGTGGTCCTCACCGCCGCCTATGCCGTGGTCGGGCGCTTCCGCGAGGAGTACGAGGCCCTGGACGACGTGCGGGCCCGCGCCCTGCTCGACCAGTTCGGCGTGGCCCAGCTCGCCGAACGGCGCTACGGCACGCTCAGCGAGGGCGAGCGCAAGCGCGTGCAGATCGCCCGGGCGCTGATGACGGATCCGGAGCTGCTGCTCCTCGACGAGCCCGCGGCCGGCCTGGATCTCGGCGGCCGGGAGGATCTGGTCCGGCGGCTGGCCGAGCTGGCGAGTGACGAGACCGCGCCGGCGCTCGTGCTGGTCACGCACCACGTCGAGGAGATCCCGCCCGGCATCACCCACGCGCTGCTGCTGCGCGGCGGGAAGGCCGTGGCGCAGGGCAAGATCGGGGACGTGCTGGTTCCCGAGCACCTGTCCGCGGCGTTCGGCCTGCCGCTGGCGGTCCACGACGAGGCCGGGCGGTACTACGCGCGGGCGATCTGAGGCGCGGGCGATCTAGGGAGGGGCACGATCGTGGGGGAGTTCGTCAGGCTCGAGGTTTCCGGTGGCATCGGCACGATCCGGCTGGACCGGCCGCCGATGAACGCGCTGAACACGCAGGTCCAGGAGGAACTGCGGGAGGTGGCGGCGGAGGCCGATGCCAGCCCGCGGATCCGCTCGGTGGTGCTCTACGGCGGCGAGAAGGTCTTCGCGGCCGGTGCGGACATCAAGGAGATGGCCGCGATGGGCTACCCCGAGATGGCCGCTCGCGCCGGCGCGCTGTCCGGGGCGTTCACGGCCGTGGCGAAGATCGGCAAGCCGGTGATCGCCGCGGTGACCGGCTACGCGCTCGGCGGCGGCTGCGAACTGGCGCTCACCGCGGACTTCCGGGTGGCCGGCGACAACGCCAAGCTCGGCCAGCCCGAGATCGCCCTCGGGCTGATCCCCGGCGCGGGTGGAACGCAGCGGCTGGCGCGGCTCGTCGGGCCGTCCAAGGCAAAGGATCTGGTCTTCTCCGGCCGGTTCGTCGGCGCGGCCGAGGCGCTGGAGATCGGGCTGGTCGACAAGGTGGTCCCGCCCGACGACGTGTACTCCGTGGCCGTGGAGTGGGCCGGACGGTTCACGGCCGGCCCCGCGCTGGCCCTGCGCGCGGCGAAGGCGGCGGTCGACGGTGGCCTCGACGGCAGCCTCGATGCCGGGCTGGCGCTCGAAAGTCACCTGTTCGCGGCCCTGTTCGCGACCGAGGACAAGCGGATCGGCATGGAGTCGTTCGTCGCGAACGGTCCAGGCAAGGCGGAGTTCACCGGCCGCTGAGGCGTGGCGGCAGGAAGCAAGGGACAGGAAGCAGGGAAGTAGGGCTAGTGGCGAGCAGGGAAGAGATCGCGGCCGCGGCGGGCGATCCGAAGCTGGCGAACATCCTCTACCACGACTGGGAGGCGCAGACGTACGACGAGAAGTGGTCGATCTCGTACGACGAGCGCTGCATCTCCTACGCGCGGGACCGCTTCGAAACGATCGCCGGCGACGACGGCTGGCCGTACCCCACCGCGCTGGAACTGGGCTGCGGCACCGGGTTCTTCCTGCTCAACCTCATGCAGGCCGGGGTGGCGAAGAGGGGCTCGGTGACCGACATCAGCCCGGGGATGGTCGCCGTGGCGGTCCGCAACGCCGAGGGCCTCGGGCTCGACGTCGACGGCCGGGTCGCCGACGCCGAGACGCTGCCCTACGACGACGACTCGTTCGACCTGGTCGTCGGGCACGCCGTCCTGCACCACATCCCCGACGTCGAGCAGTCGCTGCGCGAGGTCCTGCGGGTGCTCAAGCCGGGCGGCCGGTTCGTGTTCGCGGGCGAGCCGACGAAGTACGGCGACGTGGTAGCCCGCAAGCTCTCGCAGCTCACCTGGTTCGCGGCGACCAACCTGACCCGCCTTCCCGGACTGGGATCGTGGCGCCGTCCGCAGGCCGAACTGGACGAGTCGTCCGCCGCCGCTGCCCTCGAATCCGTCGTCGACCTGCACACCTTCGCGCCCGACGACCTGCGCCGCCTCGCGATCACCGCCGGAGCCGTCGGTGTCGAGGTCAAGACCGAGTAACTCACCGCGTCCTGGTTCGGCTGGCCGGTGCGCACCTTCGAGTGCGCGGTCCCCCGCGAGCGGCTCGGCTGGAACTGGGCCATTTTCGCCTACAAGGGGTGGCTCACGCTGGCCGCCGCCGACAAGCACATCTTCAGCCGGATCGTCCCGCCCGGCCTCTTCTACAACGCCCTGGTCACCGGCACCAAGCCGGTCATAGACGCGGAA
>JAOPVE010000472.1 GCA_025963185.1 Actinomycetes bacterium | reverse complement strand
CACCAGCATGGAGGCCCTGCGGGCCCTCAAACGCCGCCTCGCCCGCGTCGTGTTCAACACCCTGCGACCGACCGACCAAGCCAGCCCGGACCTGCTTCCGGCTGCGGCTTGACATAGGAGCAACCCGTGGTGCCGTGGCGGGAGGCGATGACCGAGGCGCTGTACGGGCCGTCCGGCTTCTACCGGCGGGCGGCCCCGGCGGCGCATTTCCGCACGTCCGTGCACGCGTCGGCGTTGTTCGCGGGTGCCGTCGTGGTGCTCGCGGATCGGCTGTCCGCCGCGCTCGGTGGCCCACTCGATCTGGTCGACGTGGGCGCCGGGCGCGGCGAGTTGCTGACTCAGGTCGCCGCGCTGGCCCCGGGCCGGTTCCGGCTCACCGGGGTCGAGGTGGCGGATCGCCCGCCGGGGCTGCCGGACGAGATCCGCTGGACCGGCGAAACGCCCGAGTGCACCGGGCTACTGATCGCCAACGAGTGGCTCGACAACGTCCCGCTCGACCTCGCCGAGGACGGGCGCCGGGTCCTGGTCGACGCGGGCGGCTCTGAATCGCCAGGGCCTGTTCTGGACGACGCCGAGCAGGGCTGGCTCGACGAGTGGTGGCCCGGTGGCGGGCGCGCGGAGATCGGCCTGAGCAGGGACGAGGCGTGGGCGGGCGCCGTGGCGAAGGTCCGCCGGGGACTGGCGATCGCGATCGACTACGGCCACCTCGCCGGCGACCGGCCCGGCGGCGGATCCCTCACGGGCTACCGCAACGGCCGCCAGGTGCCCCCCGTACCCGACGGATCCTGCGACCTCACAGCCCACGTCGCCATGGACTCACTCGGCGGATCCCTGGTGCGCCAGCGGGACGCCCTGCGCTCCCTCGGCGTCTCGGGCGAGCGGCCCCCACGCGAGCTGGCAACGACGGATCCGGCCCGCTACCTGCGGGAACTCGCCGCGGCCAGCGAGGCGGGCGAACTCCTGGACCGGCACGGCCTCGGCGCGTTCTGGTGGTCGGTCACCCGGATCGGCCTCCCGTCAGGGCACGACGGCGATCCCCTGGATCTCGACCATCGCTGACGGATCCCACAGGGCGCTCACCTCGACCACGGCCATCGCCGGGTAGTCGACCCCGGCGAGCCGCCGCCAGATCTCGCCGAGCAGCGATCCCTGTTCCCGGTAGGACACGATGTCGGTGACGTAGATCGTCAGGCTGGCGAGGTCGGCCGTGCTGCCCCCGGCCGCGGCGAGCGCGGTCAGCAGGTTCGCCAGCGACCGGCCGAACTGCTCGGCGAGGGTGCCCGCGACCACCCCCGCGCTGTCCTGCGCTGTCTGCCCGGCGAGGAACACGTACCGCCCGGACGCGACCGTGGCGTGGCTGTAGCCGCGGGGCTCGGGGAGCCCGGCGGGGTTGATCCGCTGCATGCTTGGACACGCTAACGTGCGCGCGGTGGAACTCACCGATGTGCAGTACCAGGTCAGCGGATCCGTCGCCGTCATCACCATCGACCGTCCGGAGCGCCGCAACGCCTTCCGCGCCCACACGGTCGGTGAGCTCACCGAGGCGTTCCGGGCCGCCTGGGCCGCGCGGGAGGTCGGCGCGGTCGTCCTCACCGGATCCGGGGACAAGGCCTTCTGCGCCGGCGGGGATGTCAAGGAGCGCGCCGAGACCGGCGGGCTGGACAGCGCGGCGATCCAGGACCTGCACCGGCTGATCAGGGACGTCCCCAAGCCGGTCATCGCCGCCGTGAACGGGGCCGCGATCGGCGGCGGGCACGTGCTGCACGTGCTGTGCGATCTCACGGTGGCCGCCGAGCACGCCACCTTCGGCCAGACCGGGCCCCGGGTCGGATCCTTCGACGCCGGCTTCGGCACCGCCTACCTCGCCCGGATCGTCGGGGAGAAGCGCGCCCGCCAGATCTGGTTCCTCGTCGAGCAGTTCGACGCCGAGACCGCCGAGCGCTGGGGACTGGTCAACGCCGTCGTCCCGGCGGATCAGCTGATGGCGACCGCGCTGGCCTGGGGCGAGCGGATGAGCGGCCTGTCCCCGACCGCACTGCGCTTCCTCAAGCACTCGTTCAACGCCGACACCGAGCACCTCGCCGGGGTCAGCCACCTGGCCTTCGACGCCCTCGACCTGTTCTCCCACACGCCCGAGGCAATCGAGGGCGCCCAGGCCTTCACCACCAAGCGCCCCCCGGACTACTCCCCCTTCCGCTAAGCCACCCACCGGACGCCCTCCCTATAGCATCGTTGCTATGGCGAGAACGGCTGACGACGGACGCTGGTCCGAGCTGCGCGATCAGCGTCTCGGCGAGAGCGGAGCCACCGCGGCGTACGACGCTGCCAGGCTCGCCTCCGAGCTCGGCGCCGCGGTACGTGCTCGCCGAGAACAGCGCGGATGGAGTCAGGCGCAGCTTGCCGGCGAGTCCGGTATGACGCAGTCCGCAGTCGCCCGCTTCGAAGGAGGAGGCACCGTGCCGACGATTCCGGTTCTGCAACGGCTAGCGGCGGCGCTGGGCACCGAGCTCATCGTGCGGTTGGGGCACGCATCAACCGCCAACCGCCGAGCGACGGCGCCGCTGCCGAGCACCCCTGGCGAAGTACGGTAACTGGAGCCGGTCCCGACCGGCCGCGGTTACCGCACTTCGCGAAGGGGCGGCGAGTCCAGCTCTGCAAGTACGGCGCGGGCCTCCGCCTGGTCCTCCGGGTCGGCTGCCAGGGGCGCGGTCTCGGTCCGAGGTTGAGCGCTGCGCTTGCAGTCGTAGGCGTCCAGAATCGCCTCCCGAATTGCGGCGGATTGGCTCGTGCCGTCGGCGGTGAGGGTGGCCAGCGCGGCTTGTGCCTCGGCGTCGAGCTGGACCGTGATCGAGCGCATGGGACCGAGCGTCTCAGCTGGCGGAGAACATGTGGACCATGCGGAGGACGCCTGGGCCCATGATCACCACGAACAGGGCCGGGAACTGGCAGAAGAGCATCGGGAACAGGATCTTGATCGGGACCTTCTGGGCCAGTTCCTCGGCGTGCTGGCGGCGCTTGATCCGCATCTCCTTGGCCTGCTCGCGGAGCACCTTGGCGACCGGGATCCCCAGCTCGGAGGCCTGCACGATCGCCGAGGAGAAGCTGCGCAGCTCGGGGACCGTGGTCCGCTCGCCGAGGCTGCGCAGGGCCTCGGCGCGGGACTTGCCGATCTGCATCTCCCGCAGGATCCGGGTGAACTCCCCCGCCAGCGGACCACGGCTGTTGCGCGCCACCTGGGCCGTGGCCGCGTCGAACCCGAGTCCGGCCTCGACGCAGACCGTGAGCATGTCGAGCACGTCCGGGAGGGTCCGCTTGATCGACTCCTGGCGCTTGAGCCCGTTGTTGTAGACGAGCAGGTCGGGCAGGAAGAAGCCGAAGACCGCGCCGCCGGCCACGGCGAGCGCCACCCGGGGCGGTCCCGTGTAGACGCTCGCGAACAGTCCGGCGCCGGCGCCCAGCATGACGAGGGCGACTCCCTTGATCCGGACCACCCGCTCGGCCGTCCAGTCGACCGGGTTGCCCGCGTAGTCGAGCTGACGGCGCAGCCGGGCCACCGCTCCGGACGGGGTGAGCGCGCGCCCGAGGCCGCCGAGCCTGGCGGTGAGCGGGACGATGATCCGGTCGGTGAAGGAGCGGTCCGCCGGTTCGCCCGCGGCGGGCACCAGGCGCTCGGCGAGCGCCATCGTGCGGGCCACGTCCGCCCGCCCGGCGCGCGCCGCCGACACGCTGAGGCTGACCACGAGGATCGCCGTGAACAGGGCCGACAGCCCGATGGCCAGCATCAGACGTCCACCTTGACCAGCTTGCTCATCCACCAGGCGCCGAAGCACACCATGACGACGGACGCGACGAGCATGACGATCCCGAGGCCGGTCGTGTACAGCGGCGCCAGGTACTCCCGGCGGATCATGAACATCCAGCCCGCCACCCCGATCGGCATGGCCGTGAGCACGTACGCCGAGAGCCGGCCCTCGGCGGACAGCGCCCGCACGTGCCGCCGCAGCCCCTCGCGCTCGCGCATGGTGACCACGGCGGTCTCCAGCACTTCGGCGAGGTTGCCGCCGACCTCCCGCTGGATCCGGATCGTCATCACGGCCCAGCCCAGGTCCTGGCTGCCGACGCGCTCGGCGACCGCGTCGAGGCCGTCTTCGAGGGTGCCGCCGAGCCGGGTGCTCGCCAGCGCGCGGCCGAGCTCGGGGCCGAGCGGATCCGGGGTGTCCCGCACGACCGTGCTCATGGCCTGGGACAGCGAGAAGCCGGACTGCAGGGATCCGACGACGAGCTGGAGCGCGTCCGGGAGCTGGGCGCCGAACTTCTTGGCCCGGCGGGCGGTGCGCTGGGTCCGGTAGAAGCGGGTGGCGAGCCAGCCGCCGGCCGCGCCCACGAGCAGCCCGATCCCGGCTCCGGCCAGCACGCCGAGCAGTGCGCCCGCGGCGGCGGCGACGGCCCGCAGGACCAGCCACTCGTGCGGGCGCAGGGTGAGTCCGGCCCGGTCCAGTTCGGCCGCGGTCCGGTCGCCGCTGCCGCGCTTGGTGATGATCCGCTCGCTGAGCTGCAGGGCGCTCCGGACGACCGGGCCGCGTCCGCCGCCCGTGGTGCCGCTGGCGGCGACGGTGAAGCGGCCGATCTCGCCGAGTCGGCGGCGCTGGTGTACTCGGGCGAGCGCCGGGCGCAGGCCCACCGCGAGCAGCAGGAACAGCCCGCTGAACACCAGCAGGCCGACCGCCCTGACCTGCCAGCCGGGCGGCGTCCGAACGATCGCGGGCCGGGGTGCGGCGTCGATCCGCTCGCCGGTGAGGTGGGCGGGCGGAGTCTGGGCGGTGACGGTCCGGCCCGCGAGGTTGGCCTGGACGCTGATCGCCAGGGTCCGGCCGTCGAGGGCGGCGGGCACACTGGCCGTGATCCGGACCGGGGCGGTGAAGGATCCGGCGGCGAACCGGAACGCGTCGGCGAGCGCCGTTGCGTCCCCGGCCGAGAACAGGCGGCCCCCGGACCCCTCGGCCAGCTCCTTGACCTGCGCGCCCGGCTGCATCTGGAAACCCACCACGTCGGCGGGCGCCCCGGCGGCGAGTAGCTCGGCGAGCGCCCCGCCGGCGCCGGTCCGGGACGAGGTGTCCGCCCCGTCCGAGAGCACGAGCAGCCGGGTCTGGGCGAGCCCGGCCGTCCCGAGCAGGCGGGCGGCCTGGGCGACCCCGTCGTAGAGCGCGGTGCCCCCGGCGGCGGTGAGCCTGCCGACCGCGGCCGCGAACGCGGACCGGTCCGTGGTGGGGGCGAGCGCTGTCGTGGCGTGGTCGGCGACCGTGACCAGGCCGATCCGGACGTCGGCGGGCAGGGTCCGGCCGTAGGCGGTGGCTGCTGAGCGGGCGGCCGCGATCCGGGTACCGGCCATGGATCCGCTGGTGTCGACCACGACGAGGACGGTCCGGATGGCGGGCTCGGCGGTGCCGATCCGGGTGGGCAGGTCGACGGTCCCGGCGCGGACGGTCAGCCGCGCGTCGGCCAGCGAGGCCCCGGCCGGGAGTCCGCGGGCCGAGACCAGGAAGCTCACCGATCCGGCCTGCGAGCGGACCCCGCTGACGGCCAGGTCGGCGGCCGGGGCTGCCTGCGCGGCCGCGGGAGCGAGGGCCAGCGCGAGCCCGGCCAGGATCGCGAGGCGGGCTCTCACCGGACGTCCCCGGGGAAGGAGAACACCTCGGACGGCACGGTCACCCCGACGTCCCCGATCTTCTCCAGGAACCGCGGCCGCAGGCCGGTCGAGACGAGGGTGCCCTGGAAGCGGCCCAGCGCGTCCTGGCCGGCCTTGTAGTCGAAGACGAACAGGTCCTGGAGCGTGACGATGTCACCCTCCATGCCGGCCACCTCGGTGACGTGCGTGATCTTGCGGCTGCCGTCCTTGAGCCTGGCGACCTGGATGATCAGGTCCACCGCCGAGGCGACCTGCTCGCGGATCGCGCGCACCGGCAGGTCCATGCCGGCCATGAGCACCATCGTCTCCAGCCGGGCCAGGCAGTCCCGGGGGGTGTTCGCGTGGGCCGTGGTGAGGGATCCGTCGTGGCCGGTGTTCATCGCCTGCAACATGTCGAGCGCGGCCCCGTCGCGGACCTCCCCGACGACGATCCGGTCGGGGCGCATCCGCAGCGAGTTCCGCACCAGGTCCCGGATCGTGATCGCGCCGCGCCCCTCGGCATTGGCCGGGCGCGACTCCAGCCGCAGCACGTGGTCCTGCCCGAGCTGGAGTTCGGCGGCGTCCTCGATGGTGACGATCCGCTCGTCGGACGGGATGAACCGGGAGAGCACGTTCAAGGTCGTCGTCTTGCCGGATCCGGTGCCCCCGGACACGACGATGTTCAGCCTGCCCCGGACGCACGCGTCGAGCAGGTCCGCCGTCGCCCTGGTGAGGGTGCCGAACGTGATCAGGTCCTCGACGGTCAGCGGATCCTCGGAGAACTTCCGGATCGTCAGCGACGACCCGTCCAGCGCGATCGGCGGGACCACGGCGTTGACCCGGCTCCCGTCGGGCAGCCGCGCGTCGACCATGGGGCTGGCCTCGTCCACCCGGCGGCCGATCCGCGACACGATCTTGTCGATGACCCTGCGCAGGTGGTTCTCGTCGACGAACTCGGCGTCGACCATCGTGAGCTTGCCCTTGCGCTCCACGAAGATCCGCCGCGGGCCGTTGACCATGATCTCGCTGACCTCGGGATCGCGCAGCAGCGGCTCGATCGGCCCGTGCCCGAGCACCTCGTCGGCCACGTCGGCGGCCACCTTGGCCCGGTCGGCCGCCGTGAGGGGCGCTTCCTCCCTGGCCAGGACCTCGGACAGCGCGGTCCGCACCCGCTCCTCGAACTCGTCCTCCTCGGCCGGATCGTGGTGCAGCTGCGACCCGAGCACCCCCATCAGCTCGGCGTGTACGCGCCTGCGGATCGGCGCGAGCGGATCGGTGGCCCGGCGCGCGGGCTCACTCGCGGTCTGGCGCGCGGGGGCCTCGGCGGGCGGCGGATCGGCGGGCCGGCGCTGGGCGATCCGGTCGGCGAGGTTCACTTCTGCTTCCTCGGCCCGAACAGGCGGCGGCCGGGGGTGCGGGCGGCCGTGGCGGGCTCCCGCAACAGGCTGACCTGCGCGAAGTCGCGCACGGCCTTGGCGACCGGGTGGTTCGGCTGGTCCGCGACGATCGGCACGCCACGGTTGATCGAGACGGGCACGTCCCGGCTCGACGGGATGTTGGCGGCGATCGGCGTGCGCAGGATCCGCGCGATGTCGGCCGCCGTCAGGCCCACCTTGGCGTCGGCCCGGTTGAGCACGACGAGCCGCCGGTCGGCGGGGAAGCCGAGCAGGTCGAAGGTGTCGAGTGCCACCCGCAGGTTCTTCAGCGTGGGGATGTCGGGGGCGGCGAGCAGCACGTACTTGTGCGAGGCGTCGAGGGCGGCGAGCACCTGCTCGTTGAACGCGGGTGCGGTGTCGATGACGATGTAGTCGAACATCGAGCGGGCGATCCGCAGTACCTCGGTGACGACCCCGCGGGTGACCTTCTCGCCGTCGGCCGGGGTCGGGGGCGCGAGCAGGGTGTCGACGCCGGGCCGGTACCGGGTCAGCATCGAGCGCACGGCCGTCTCGTCGAGCCGGTCCACGATCGACACGGCCTCGCCGATGTTCCGGTCGGGGGGAAGCTGGAGCATGATCGCCACGTCGCCGAACGCCAGGTCGAGGTCCACGAGGCAGACCCGGTGCGCGCCGCCAGCCGACAGCGCGACGGCGAGGTTGGTGGCGAGCGTGGTCTTGCCGCACCCGCCCTTCGGCGCGAAGACCGTGACGATCTTGGCCTCGCCGCCCTCGGGGGCCGTGGCCTCCGGCTCGGGCACGCTGGCCCAGGTCGGCTTCGCGAGCAGCCGGGACAGCGCGAGGGACCGTTCGCAGGCCGCCCGGACCGTCAGCATCTCCGCGCTCGCCACCACCTCGCGGATCCCGGCGCGCAGCGCCTCGGCGAGCACCGTGGCGTCGACTTCCTCGCGCAGCAGCACGACGCCGAGCGCCGGGTGGGTGATCCGGTGCGCGACGGCGAAGCGAACGGCGTCCGCCAGGTCGGTACCGGCACCGAGCACGACGAGCAGTTCCTCGGGGTTGCCGGCCAGCAGCGCGGACAGCTCGTCGAGGCTGCCGACGACGCGGGTGGCCGGTCCGAGGATGTCGGCGAGCTGTTGTGCCGCCGACCCGCGGCGCTCGTAGACCAGGGTCACGGGAACATCGAGTCGTTGTCGACGCCGGGGCCGGGCTTGACCACGGACGTGTCGTTGAGCAGGCCAAGGTAGAGCGTCCCGGTCTGGGCACCCTGAATCAGCCGCTCGGCCTCGGACTGGCTGACGGCGAGCGTGACCATGAGCATCCCGGTGGACTGCGTGGGCGCGGCACCGGACGATCCGGCGGCACCGCCCGCAGCGGCCGACGGGCTCGGTGCCGGATCCGGCGCGGGCGCCTGGGTGGTGCCGTCGGTCCCGTTGGATCCGATCGCCACGACCAGCGCCTTCGCCAGGAGCACCCGGGTGGCCTGGACGTACTCGTGCCGCTGCGTGATCCCGTCCCCGGCGGGCACCTTGGCGGTCTTGCCCTCCATCCGGTTGAACGTGTCGAAGACCGCGATCTGCGAGCCGGGCACGACGTACCCGGCCACGGTCGCGGACGTCTGGAGCTGGACGCTGACCGCGATCTTCCCCTCGGGCACCGGCAGCCCGGCGACGGCCTGCTTCTCGACGCCGAACATGCCCTTGACCAGCAGCTGCTGGGCCTGGATGTCGGCGGTCGTGACGAGGCTGTCGAGGCTGGCGGGGATCTCGCCGAGGGTCCCGGCCGGGATGGTCCCGGCCGGCATCTGCACCCGCGCGGTGAACCCGCCGTCCCGCACCTGCCCGGCTGGGGTGCCGGCGGGGATCAGCTTGGCTGCCACCACGACGGTGACGGCCTTCTTCCCGGCGAGCGCGCGAGCGTCGGCGCCCTTGACGTAGGCGAGTACCGCGACCGTGCCGAGCCCCGCGAGCAGTATCGCCAGCAGGATGGGCGCGATGCGGCGGGTCATCGGGGCGGTCTCCTGTCCGGTGCGGGGCGGTTGCGCGTGTCCTATCGGCACGTCCGGACCGGATCTGACCGCTCAGCACGTGACCGCGCTCGCCGAGACCCGGTGGCCGCGGCGAGCGCACGGCGGTCCGTCAGCTGATGGCGCCCACGACCGAGTTGAAGATCCCTGACAGGGTGCCGCCGAGCGCGGTGACGGCGACGACGATCACGGCCGCGACCAGCGCGATCATCAGGCCGTACTCCACGGCGGTCGCACCGTTGTCCGAGCCGTCGCGCCGGGCGATCCGCGAGGCGCTGGTGGCGAGGTAGCCGATGACGAGGTTGAGCATCCGTGTCTCCTTGCGTGACGGCCCATCCTGGGGCACGGCGGCTGTACTGGTAATCACTGTGGGTAGCTTTATGATTACTTACAGTGCTTACTTCGAGACACGGCCGTACGGTGTGGCCTCCGGGCGCCATCCGGCCGGAGTCGGTCAGCCGTTCGGTCAGACCGCGGTCCGTGCCGCCCCCTTTCCGGCCGCCGCCGAACGCGGTAAATAGCCGCTGACGTGCTTCAGTGCCCTGATTTCCCGGCGTGAAAAAGGGCCCTAGCGGACGCGGGATAAACGCTCCCCGCGGCCACGGTCCTGATAGGTTTTTCCTGCCGGGCGGAGCATTGCCGCGCAAGGCGGACACCGGTGTGGGGCCAGGACCGCAATTAATTCAGCGCAGGATTCGTGCCCGCCCGAAGCCGGGCGCTGCCGTCGGCGGATTCGTTTCCGGCCGGCGGCAGCGTCGTCCGCTGCCACGGTCCCCCGCCAGCCAGGCGCCGCGCTATCAGTAGTAGAACTCGGCTCTCGACAATTGCTGCGCCCAGATCTGTCCCGCCGTGCCGTTCAGCGTGATGCGGATGTAGTTCGTGCCCGCCGGGAGCCCGATCCACCGATACTCGTACCGCAGCCAGCTCGCGCCGCCGAGATTCAGCGGAGCGCCCGCGATGGCACCCCACGAGGACCCGTCCACCGAATACGCGAACGTCGGATTGGTCACCGTCTCGCTGACCCAGTGGTCGATCACCATTCGGTAGCCCGTGATCCCCGGCCGGTACCAGATGATGTTCACCGACGACGTCGTGCTGCGCGTCGCCCGCGAACTGTCGTTGTCGTGCAGGTCGGGGTTGGTGGTCGTGAAGCTCAGGTTCGCGTCGTGGCTGTTGACGATCGTCCAGTCGTCCAGCGGATCGGCGAACGTCCTCGGGGCCATCGCCACGACGGGCTCGGCATCGACGAGCCGCCGGACCGTCACGTCGTCGACCCACCAGTTCTGTCCGGCCACCAGCGCGTGGTTCATGATCGTCGCGGATCCGGACGCGAACGTCGATCCGGCGTCGGTGTACCAGGAGGCGGCCGGAACGAGCCCGGTCGAGGTGTTGCAGTAGGCCCTGACCAGGTTGGACTGCACGAGCATCGAGATCTTGGTCCAGGTGTTCGCGGCCAGGCAGGACCCCTCGGCGACGGAGCTGAACGACGTGTAGGTGCCGGCCACGTTCTTGCCGACGGACCAGCCGCCCGCGTTCGAGTGGTTCAGCTCGTACGCGTTCGCCGTACTCGTGGATCCGGCCCGCACGCCCATCGAGGCGCCCAGCGTGGTGGGGTTCGAGGCCCGCCAGTACCCGTCGATCCGCAGGCCGGTCTCGGTCGACAGCCCGTTCGCGACGAGCCAGTCGTCGCCGCCGATGTTCGTCGCGGCCTTGAGCGAGTAGGTGCCGCTGTGCACCTGGTCCGTCGCGATCGTGAACGGGTTGGCCGTGACGGCAACCTCCTGCGCGGCAACGGTGAGGAACGTCGATCCGGACATCTGGTTGTCGTACTCCGCGGTCAGCCAGGCCGCCGACCGCGCGGTGGTGGAGATGCGCACCTCGTCGATGTAGCCCTTGAAGCGGTTACCGGTGCCGTTCATGCTGCCGATCCGCACCGGGTAGGCGTTGTTCGACACCGTGGCGCCCGACGAGGCCTGCGAGCTACCCGAATTCCCGTTGAACCTGGTCGCGACCGTCGAACTGCTGAACGTCATCGTCAGCTTCGACCACGTGCTCGCCGAGGCCGTGCCGTCCGAGACGTACTGCACCCCGCCGGCGTTGACCCCGCCCCACGGGGTCGTGCTGTCGGTCTCGATGTCCCACGACGAGGGCGTATTGGCCGTGTTGCTCTTCGACACCGCCACGTCCTGGCTGTTCACCGTCGTCTTGTTGATCCACGCCGACACCGTGAGGGTGGTGATGTTGTCGGCGAAGTCGGACACGTCGACGTTGTCGTTGGTGCCGTCGAACAGCTGCGCTCCGCCGAGGCGGCCAGTGCCGCGGACGAGTCCGCCAGTGCCGTTGAACGTGCCGTTGCGTCCGTTGGAGGTCGAGTCCACGTACGTGCCCGCCGCGCTGGCCTCGTTCAAGTGGTAGACGGCCGCGAAGTTCGCGTCCCACACCGCGGTCGGGCCGCCGTTCTGGAGCGACTGGTCGGTGGCGGATGCGTTGCCGTAGTAGAGGTAGAACGTCGTGTCGACTGTGTTCGAGATCGAGGGCAGCTTGACCCACATCATCAGGGTCGCGTTGCCGCTGGCGACGCTGAAGGTCTCCCGCTCGTACGGGATCGCCGTCAGGCCGTCGGACGACGTGAACACGACGTCGTAGCCGTCCGCGCGGGCGTTGGCGCCGATGTTCGCGTCGCTGGCGATCGACACCCCGACCGGGAAGTTCGTCAGCGTGCTGGGGACCTGCGTGTGGTCGATGGTGATCTGCTTGCGGTAGTTCCACGACGTGCTGTACCAGGTGCTGATGGTCGAGGCGGTTTCGGTGCCGGCCGACAGGAACGTCGATCCGGACATCTGGTTGTAGTACTCGGCCTGGAGCCACGCGGTGGAGCGGGCGACCGTCGAGATCCGCACCTCGTCGAGCTCGCCCTGGTAGTAGTTGCCGTTGGTCTGCATGCTGCCGAGCCGGACGGGCGTCGCCGTGTGGGCGATGGTCGCGCCGCCGGTGGCCGTCGCCGTGCCGGCGCTGAGGTTGAGGTACATCCGCAGGCTGGATCCGCCGAACGTCATCGCGAACCTGTTCCAGGTGCCGGTGCCGACCGTGCCGTCCGACGCGCTCGTGACGGACCCCGTGTTGACCTGGCCCTGAGCCGTCGTGGTGTTGGTGTCGAGCGACCACGACGTCGGAGTGTTCGAGGTGGTGCTCTTGCCGACGAGGGCATCGTCGTTGGTGTTGGCGCTCTTCTTCGCCCACGCGGTCACCGTCAGGGCGGTGATGTTGTCGGCGAAGTCCGAGGCGTCGACCTTGTCGTTGACACCGTCGAAGCTCTGGGCACCGCCGAGCTGTCCGGTCGTGCGGACGATGTTTCCCGTCCCGTTGAAGGTGCCGTTGCGGGCGTTCGACGTGGAGTCCGCGTACGTGCCCGCGGCGGTGGCCTCGTTGAGGTGGTAGACCGCCGCGAAGTTCGCGTCCCACACCGCGGTCGGCCCGCCGTTCTGGAGCGACTGGTCGGTGGCGCTGGAGTTGCCGTAGTAGAGGAAGAACGTCGTGTCGACGGTGTTCGAGATCGACGGCAGCTTGACCCACATGAGCAGCGTCGCGGCGCTCCCGGCGATGCTGAACGTCTCCCGCTCGTACGGGATCGCCGTGAGGCCGTCGGACGAGGTGAACATGACGTCGAAGCCGTCGGCCCGCGCGGCCGCCCCGATGTTCGCGTCGCTGGTCAGCGACACCCCGACCGGGAAGTTCGTCAGCGTGCTGGAGACCTGCGTGTGGTCGATCGTGATCGTCTTGCGGTAGCTCCAGTTGGCGTTGTACCAGTCCGACCGCAGGGTCCCCGCCGCCTGGGTCTGCTGGGCCCAGTTCGTCGTGACCGCGCCGGACTCGAAGCCGTCGGCCAGCAGGTACACGTTGCCCTGGCTGGCCGGCGGGCTCGTCGCGGACGGGTTGCCGTAGAACGCGTAGTAGCTCTGGTCGGTGGTGCTGGCGGCGATCGCGGCTTGGCTCGCGAACCACACCTTGGTCGTGTTCGCGTTCCAGGACGACGCGTCGTCGACCACCCGGTCGAGCTCGGTCCAGGCGCTGCCGGTCCAGCGGGCGATCCGCACGTCGTCGCCCGAGGCCAGTGAGTCCCCGGCCGCGACGAGCGAGGCGTGGTCGAACGTCACCGACAGGGTGTAGCCGGTTGGTGCGGCCGTCGTGGTCGTCACCGACAGCGCGCGCCGGAACGCGTACGCGGAACTGAACGTGCGGGGTCCGCCCCACTCGACCACGAACCACACCGCGTACGAGATGCCGCTGGTGTTCGCTCTGGTCAGCGTGATGGTGGTCGAGTTCGTCACGGCGATCGAGAACGACGAGACGCCGACGATGTCGTCGGTGACGTACGCGCCGCTGCCGCCCGAGGATCCGGCCCCGTTCTGCGTCGAGGTGAGGACACTGGCCCTGGTCGTGTCCAGCGGGCTCGTCATGGCCGGCGCGGCCGTCGCGGTGGCGTTCGCGAACGTCGACAGTCCGGACTGGACTCTGGATCCCTCCCTCAGCTCGACAACCTGGTAGTCGATCGTCTCGATGGCGTCGCCGGTGACGTCTCGGGTGATCGTCAGGGCCGTCGCGGACGTGAGCTGGGCTCTCAGCAGGCGGCGGCCGATCGCCACGCTGGATCCACTGGAGGAGAAGCTGACCTGCGCGAACGTGCGCGTCAGGTCGACCGAGGCGATCGTGGCGGCCACCGACGCCGATCCGCTGGCCAGCGAGGTCGTGCCGTGCTGTACCCACACGTCGGCCGCGTTGGTGAACTCGACGACCTCCCAGTAGATCGTCGCGGGCAGGCCGGTGCGGCGCTGTTCGGCGGTCACCGAGTAGAACGTCGCGGGTGAGCTGATGTTCTTGTACTCGGCCTTGATCCACTCCGGGGCGCGCGCGGTGGCGGGTGAGAGCCGGACCTCGTCCACGCTGCCGTTGAAGTAGCCCGTCGCCGCGTTGGTCCAGTTGGCGCCGGCGTTCCGGTAGCTGCCCATCCGGAGGTACCCGGTGTAGCTGGCGACGGTCGCGCTGCTGCCGGTGCCCTGGAGCACCCCGTCGACGTAGACGGAGTACGGCGTGCCGCCGGCGCGGTACACCGCGATCTGGTGCCAGTTGCCGTCGTTGACGGCGGCCGAGCTCGCCACGCCCACGTACGTGCCGCACGCGCTCAGGCACGCGCCGAACCGCACCTTGCCGTCGGTACCGACCCAGAACTGCCGGTCGCCGGTGGTGGCCGCCGTGCCGGTCTGGGTGTCCTCGAAGCCGAGGAACTTGTAGCCGCCGGTGGAGGTGGTCTTGAACCAGGCCTCCAGCGTGTAGGTCGTCATCGAGCTCATCGTGAAGCTGCTCGTGGTCGACGCGTAGTCGTTCGTGCCGTCGAACGTCAGGCTGCCGCCCGCGACGCCGGCGGACTGCGCGCCCGCCGCCATGCTCTGCGGGGTGCCGTTGTTGGCGCTGCTGCTCGAATCCGCGAGGGTGGCCGCGGGCGTCTCGTCCAGGTGCCAGGCGCTCTGGCTGTTCCACACGCCGGTCGCGTTCTGCTGGCTCGCCGCCGCGGGGTTGCCGTAGTACATCCAGAAGAAACTGTTGACGGCGTCGTAGACCGTCGGCACCTCGACCCAGGCGGTGAGAGCCCCGGTGGCCGAGGTGTACGTCTCGATCTCGTGGTCGAGCTTGGTCATGCCGTCGGACGCGGTGAACAGGATGTCGTTACCGCTGGCCAGCGCGTGGTTGGGCAGGTCGGCATCGGTGAGCGAGACCTCGACGGGAAAGTTGGTCAGGTCGGCGTCGACCTTGGTGTTGTCGATCGTGATCCGCTTGCGGTACATCCAGCTGGTGTTGTACCAGCGGGCGTCCTCGTTTCCCCAGGACAGGAACGTCGACGGGTTCTTGATGGAGTTGTAGTTGGTGGTGATCCAGGCCGCGTCGTGGAAAGTCCCCTTGACCCGGACCTCGTCGACGCTGCCGGCGAAGTAGCCGTTCGCCCCGGACGCCCAGGCCGAGTTCGAGTACGAGCCGATCCGCAGGTACCCGCTGTAGGTGTCCCGGCCGCTCGTGGCCGAGGTCCCCTGGGACGTGCCGTCGACGTACAGGGTGAGCATGTTCGTACCGGAGTTGCGGGTGCCGACGAGGTAGTGCCAGATGCCGTCGTTGACCGCGACGCTGGACGCCGCGACCTCGGCGAGCGAGCCGGTGTAATTGCCGAAGCGCGGCTTGCCGTCGGTACCGAGCCAGAGCTGGAGGTCGGCGTGTGTGGCGCCGGTACCGGTCTGCGCGTTCTCGAACCCCACCACCTTGGTGCCGGCGGTGGTGGTGGTCTTCACCCAGCCCTCGACGGTGACGTCCGTCATCGTGGCCATCGTGTACGCGCTGGTCGTCGAGATGTAGTCGTTCGTGCCGTCGAGGGTGAGGCTGCCGCCGGCCAGTCCGCTGACCTGCGCCCCGGCCGCCATGTTCTGGGGCGTGCCGGTGTTGCCGTTGGGGCTGGAATCGGTGAGCGACGTCGAGGGCGTCTGGTTGAGGTGCCAGACGCCGGCGTCGGTGAACACCCCGGCCACGTTCTGCTGGCTCGCCGCGGCGCCGTTGCCGTAGTACAGGTAGAAGAGGGTGTCCGCGGTACTCGGGACGGTCGGCAGCTTCACCCAGGCCACCAGCGTCCCGGTGGTGTTGTTGAACGACTCGATCTCGTGGCTGAGCTTCGTGGTGCCGTCGGAGTCCGTGAACAGGATGTCGTTGCCGGTCGACTGCACCTTGCCGGTGGCGCTCACGAGGTCCGGATCCGTGACGCTGACCAGCACCGGGAAGCCCGAGACCCCGCCGGTACCGACCTTGGTGGAGTCGACGGTGACGAGCTTGCGGTAACTCCAGCTCGTGTTGTACCAGCCAGGGGCCGTGATCCCGGCCCCGGTCTCGGACCGGAACTGGAGGTTGGTGGGGCTGGCCAGCGAGGCCGCGGTCTGCACCGAGGCGTCGTAATCGGTGGCGCTGGCGTCGGTGACCTTCGACCAGGTGAAGAACGCCTGGTTGCGCGAGGCGACCGGGGTGATGCCGACGTTCGTCGTCGCCGCGGTCTGGGTGGTGCTGCCTCGCTGGACCCGCACGCCGCAGGTGTACTCGGTGACGGTCCAGCGGATCGTGATCGTGGCCGGGGTGACCTCGTCGGTCGAGCGGATGAACTGGATCGTGGTGGCGGTGGCGATCCGGCCGCCGATCGAGGATCCGACCGGCCTGTTCAGGTTGGACGAGCTCGTGAACTGGAGGAACGCCTTGGTCGTGTCGACGGACGTGATCGTGACGGTCTGAGTGCCGTTCGCCGTGTTCGTGGCGGTTCCGGACTGGACGGTGTTGACCGAGGCCGAGAAGCAGCTCGAGGTGAGCGAGTTACCGGGGACCGACTGGGTGTCCGAGAAGATCGCGCTGATCCCCGGCATGGCGGTCAGGAGGCTGATCGAGAGCACGACGGTGAGCAGGAGGCGGATCGGCCCCTCCCCCGGGCCAGTGAGAAACGGGGAGCGGGACCGCATGGGGATTATCACCTGCCCCTGCTCGTTTGCGGGTTTTACTAATCACAAGGAGTGACTGTGCCATTCTAGAGAGTAACTACCTCTGACTGCCCCGATGGGCGATTTTGGCGAAAGCGAGCTGGCGATGAACATCACCTCTCGCTCCCCTCAGGCCGCCGGCGCAACCCCCGTGACCAGCGCCGACGCAGCAGCCGGCAGCGCGGACCGGCACAGCCTGCGGCGGCTGCGCCGATCAATCCTGGTGACCCTGCTCTCCGGCGCCTCGGTGTCCGTGCTCGTCGTCTCCGCGCTGTACACGGACACGACGAGCATCCCCACCAACACGTTCTCGATCGGCACTCTGGACATTTCGTCCACACCCACGAGCGCCGTGCTCACCTCGTCCAGCCTGCGGCCCGGCGGGACCGTCGTCGGCTCCCTCCAGGTCAACAACGCCGGATCGCTGACGCTGCGGTACGCGATCCGGAGCACCACCACCGAGAACGTGCTCGCCGCCGCGATCGACCTGACCGTCAAGTCCGGGGTCACGAGCTGCACGACCTCGGGATTCGCCTCGACCGGCACCGTGATCTACGGGCCGGGCGACCTCGGCTCGACCACGGGCATGGCCCTGGTGGGCAGCTCGGTCCAGGGCGCCCAGGCCGGCGACCGGACCCTGGCCGGCGGCGCCAACGAGACGCTCTGCCTGCAGGCGAGCCTGCCGACCTACGTCAACCCGACGGCCCAGAACACGACCACCACCGCGACCTTCGACCTGGTCGCCGAGCAGACGGCGAACAACTGACTGCCGGGGGCGGCGAAACCGCCAGATCCACCCGCATCCGGCGGATCGCCGGAGTGGTCCGCTGGGTGCTCATCGGCGTCGCCGGGGCCTCCGCCGCGGTCACCCTGGGCGGGCTCGTGCTCGGGTACCAGGTCGTGGCCGTGACCAGCGGAAGCATGCACCCGGCGATCGAGGCCGGGGACGCCCTGGTAGTCCACCGCGACCACGGCCGGGTAGGGATCGGGGACGTGCTCGTCTACACCAGCCCCGGCTCGCCACGGCGGATCGCGCACCGGGTGGTCGAGGTGCGGGAGACCGGCGGGGATCCGTACTACCGGGTCAAGGGCGACGCCAACCGCACCCCGGACGCCACCCTCGTCCCCACCTCGGCGGTCTACGGCCGGGTCGTCGCCGACCTCCCGCACTCCGGCCCGGGGCTGTACTGGTTCACGCAGGTCGGGCTCAAGCTGGCACTGGCGGTGCTGTTCGGCGTGATCCTGGTCGAGGAGCTGACGTTCCTCATCCCCGCCCTCCGCGCCCGCCGCCGCCGCAACCCCCGCACTTCCCGCACTTCCCGCGAAGTGCGGTAACTGTGGCCGGTCAGGACCGGCCGCGGTTACCGCGCTTCGCAACAGGACGGTGGCGGCTCAGGCCGGGCGGCGGTAACGGTAGCCGAAGCCGCGGACCGACTCGATCGGCGAGGTGTCCGGGTCGGACCAGCCGAGCTTGCGCCGCAGCCGCAGCACCGCGAACTTGACCCGCTCGGGGGCGATGCCCGTGGGATCGTCCCAGGCGTGGGCCAGGAGCTGGGCCGGGCTCAACAGCGCGCCCTGGTGCCGGACGAGCACGTTGAGCAGCCGGAACTCGGTCGGGGTCAGGCCGATCTCGCCGCCGTTGACGTGGACGGTCCGGCGGGCGGGGTCGAGCTGGAGGATCCCGTCGTCGTACACGTCGTCGGTCCAGCTGGCCGGCCCGGCCCGCCGCAGCAGCGCCTCGACCCTCGCGACGAGCTCGGAGTTGGTGAACGGCTTGGTCAGGTAGTCGTCGGCGCCGCCGCGCAGGCCGCGCACCTTCTCGCTCTCCTGGCCGTGCGCCGTGAGCATGAGGATCGGCAGGTCGCTGATGTCGCGCACCCGCTCGAGCACCTGCCAGCCGTCCAGCCCGGGCAGCCCGATGTCGAGAAGAAGCAGGTCAGGACGGTGATCATGGATCGCCCGCAGTCCTTCCCTGCCGTCCTTGGCGTGCTCGACCTCGTGCCCGGCCCGCTGCAGGAGCAGACTCAGGGCAAGCGCGATGTCCGCGTCGTCCTCCACGACCAGCAGCCGACTCATCCGCTACCCCCACCCCGGCTCGGATCCACGGGCGGCAACCCACGGCGCCCACCGCGACGCTACTACCTAAAACGCCCGTTACTCGCACATTCTGTACATAATGAGGCATTCGTACCACCAGCAACGACCGGGGACCGCCATGACCGCCGACGAGGGTGCGTTCTTCCGCCACCTCACGGAGCGGTCACCGATCGCCCTCACGCTCGTCGACGCCGACGGCACCTGGCGCTGGTCCTCCGAGGCCGGCAACCGCCTGCACGGATCACTCGAACCCGGCACCCGGATCGACGAGGTCTTCCCCGGCGAGTACCAGTCGGCCCTGCTAGGGCTCATCGGCCAGGCGGCCCGGTCCGACACCGCACGGGAGCCCGTCGACCTGCGGTTGCGCGGGATCGACGGCCGCTGGCACTCGCTCACCGTCTCGGCCGAGAACATGCTCGACGCCCCCGAGGTCAACGGGATCGTCCTCTATGCCACCGACACCACCAGGCTGTACGAGACCAGGCAGCGGGTCCGGATCGAGAGCGCCAGGCTCGACACCCTCATCGCCGCCCTGAGCAGCGGGATCCTGCTTCAGGACGAGAACCGCGACACGATCCTCGTCAACAGGGTCTTCACCGAGATGTTCGGGATCGCGGCCGACCCCCGCAGCCTCATCGGCCTGTCCGCGCACGCCCTCGCCCAGCTCGTCGCCGGGGACGCCGCCGGCGGCGCGGATCCCGACGAGTCGCGCGCCGACGAGATCGTGGCCATCGGGCAGCCGGCGAGCGCCGAGGAGGTGTTCTTCGCCGACGGCCGGATCGCCGAGTGCGACTACGTGCCGGTCCACCTCGACGGCGCCACCCACGGGCATCTGTGGGTGTTCCGGGACGTCACCGAGCAGCGGCTCATCCTGCGCGGACTGGAGGAACGCAACCGCTCGCTCGCCGAACTCGCGAGCCTCAAGACCGAGTTCATCGCCACCGCGTCGCACGAACTGAGGACCCCGCTCACGTCGATCCTCACATTCGCGCATCTCATGGAGGAGCCCGGGTGCGGCGCGCACGAGCGGGAGCATGCGATGGGCGCGATCACCCGCAACGCCGACCGGATGCTGCGGCTGGTGGACGACCTGATCCTGCTCGCCAGCCTCGAAGCCGGGACCGCGCCGCTGCGGCTCATGCCCGTCGACCTTTCCGCCCTCGTGCGCTCCGCGATCGAGACGTGGGATCCCGTCGCCGCCAAGGCCGGGGTCAAGCTCGCCTGCACGATCGGCGACGGGCCGCGGCTGTCCGCGGACTCCCGCCACCTGCACCAGCTCGTCGAAACCCTGTTCGGGACCGCGCTGGCGACCACTCCCCGGGGTGGGGCGGTCGAGGTCGCGGCCGGGTTCGAGGATCCGTACTGGACGATCGAGCTGTCCAGATCGTCCAGCGGGACCACGGCCGCGGGCGGCGATCACATCTTCACCAGGCCCGGCCGGCAGGACGATCCGTCGGCCGCGCACAGCAACGCGCTCGCGTTCCTGCTCAGCCGCGCGGTGGTCGCTCGGCACGGCGGCCAGATGATCTCGCCGGACGACACGGGCATCCTCGTCCGCCTGCCCCTGGTCCCACCCCCGAACGCCTCCGGCCTGGACTGATCCAGCACGGACGCCGAGCGGTCGCGTGAGCCGGCCGGGATGCCGTCGCGGATCCGGAGCAGCGGCGCGGGGCCCCGGCCGTAGCGGCCGGGACCCCGGAGCCGGAACGTGATCAGCCGAGCGGGTGATCAGTCCAGCCGGCCAGCGACCCGGGATGCGGGACGAGCTTCAGCTGGTGGTACATCGACACCGCCCCGTCGGGTCCGAGCAGTGCGGCCAGGCTCGCCGGGCGTGCCCGGACGGTGATGTCCACGCCGTCGACCCCGAATACGTCCAGCGTGTCACCGAGTGTGTTGTGGACGCGCCGCGCCGGGTGCCCGTCAACGGTGGTGTTCGACGGCTGGTGCTGCGTGCTGGCCGGGGCCACGACCACATCCACCGACGGCGACCCGGGAAACGTGCGGGTGACTGGCGTGTCCCTGTCGAGGAAGCTGGCGGTTGCCCACCACGGCGACCTGGGGGTCCCTGGCCACCTGACCGAGGTCGAGGTCAGGTGCAGCGCCTTCGGCAGTTGCCTGACGCGGAAGGGCAGCCGGACCCGCTTGGTGTCGTCCATCCGCACCGACGCCGCCATCTTCCGCAGGTTCGCGATCCGTGCGGAGGCTTCCCCCGGGCTCTCGTTCGGGTAGGTGCTGGTGTAGCCCGCCTCGAACCAGGCGTCGGTCGCGTATTCCACCCGGAGGCTCACGCAGTGGATCGGCGCGAAGTCGACGCACAGCGCCCGGTGCCCGTTGACCGGCGGAGCCGCGTGGGTGACGGTCGGCGGAACGGACGGGCTCGGCCGTGGGGTGGGGAACTTCGCCCCGGCCGCCATCGCGGTGACGTAGACGCCGTCGCCTTGCCGGCCCCCCGGCCGGTCCGCTTCGAAGCGCTGGCTCCCCGCCGAGACGTCCACTTCGGTGGTCCCGGCGCGGAATGGCGACGGCAGCCAGCCGACGGCGATCGAGCGGACCCCCGGATCGAACTGGCGGACCGGCGACGGGTGCGTGGTGGGACTGGCTGGCGTCGTGGTCACTGTCGGCTCGCGGGAGGCGGCGGCCAGCGCGAGGGGCGCGGCCGCGAGGCCGATGGCGGTCACCGCGGCAACGCCGGCGGCCGTCAGGGCGATCCGGCGGCGGGCTGCGCCGCGGATGGCCTGTTGGGTGAGATTCAAGGGGACTGCCTCCTGGGATAGGTCACGCAGTACCGCCCGGATCGCGTCTTCCATGGGTCCCGTCATCGGTTGACCTCCTGGAGTTCGGTGAAGCGGACGAGTTCGGGGGCGAGGCTGCGTAGCCGGGTGATGGCTCGGTGCGTCTGGCTGCGGACAGTGCCGATCGAGCAGCCGAGAACCGCGGCGACCTGGGTCTCCGACAGGTCCTCGAAGTAGCGCAGTACGAGCACGGTCCGCTGTTTCGGGGTCAGCTGCTGTAAGGCCTGCCGCATCTGCAGCCGCAGGTCGGTGTCGCCGCTCGGATCCGCGAGAGGGGTGTCCGGAAGCTGGTGGACGGTGGTCTCCCGCCGGCGGGACGCCCGCCTCCACCAGCTCACCTGCTCGTGGTAGAGGACCCTGCGCACGTAGGCCTCGGGATCGCCGTGCTGCAGGGTCCGCCACCGCACCATGGTCTTGGTGAGCGCGGTCTGCAGCAGATCCTCGGCCCGGTGCTGGTCCCCGGCGAGCAGGTACGCCACGCGGATCAGCGCCGGCGTGCGCGCGACCACGAACTCATGGAAGCGCTGCTTCGCGTGTGCGTCCATGCCACCCCTTTCTCGGTATCCACCCCTTCAGACGCGACAGCCCCTCCGGATCTATGGCACCGCGGTCCGGCCGATGGTGATTCACCTGTACAGCGCCAGTCCGCTCTTGCCCGCGAGACGAGCGGCCTTGGTGGGTTCGCTGGTGGCCCGTGAGTCCAGTTCGGAGAGACCGCGGGGGCCGGGGAGGGGCTTCTCGCGGATCCGCTGAATGCGGTTCTCGCAACCCGGCGGGAACCCGGGGGCTACCGGCCCGCACCCCCGGATCGCGCGCGGGGCGGACCCTTGCCGCACCCCGCCCGCGCCGGCAGGGGTGACCCGCTGCCGCCCGGACGGACGGCGAATGCCCTGTTCAGCCGCCCTCTCGACGGATCAGTTGCGAGGCCCGCAACCCCCGGATCCGCCGAACGGCCGAGCCCCATGCAACCGGGTTGCACCACCGCGGATCCCCCGATGGGACCAGTGCGGACCGACCTTAGGTCTCGACAGGACGTCACCGCCCCAACCCACGGATCAGGGGAACCCCATGCGCACCACTGCCCGCCTCGCCGCCGCCGCGGTTCTCGTCTCGGCCATCCTCGCCGGGTTCCTCAGTGGATCGTCCGCCCACGCCGCGACGATCGCTCCCCCCGCCTCCTGCGCCACCCAGGTGAACGCGACCCCGCAGCGCGCCAAGCTCGCGGTCGGCGCGCAGTTCCACGGAACGTGGGCGGAACTGTCCGACGCGGACCGGGTCTGCATCCTCAACACGCTCGCGGCCAACGGTGCGACCTGGGTGCGGCTCGACCTGGGCTGGACGACGATCCAGCCGAACGCGCGCGGCCAGTACGACATGGCCTGGGGCGTCCCGTTCGTCGACAAGATCGTCAACATGGCCCACAGCCGGGGCCTGAACGTGCTCGCCACCTTCTGGCAGACCCCGAAGTGGGCCAGCGGCAGCACCAACAACCACGTCCTGCCGACGAACCTGAGCGACTACGCGAACGCGATCAAGTGGGCGGCGAACCGCTGGAAGACGCAGGTGCAGGCCTGGGAGGTCTGGAACGAGCCGAACGCGTCCGAGTTCCTGTCGCCGCCGAGCGCCGCCAACTACACGGGCCTGCTCAAGGCCGCCTACCCCGCCGTCCACGCCGGCAACCCGAACGCCAAGGTCGTCTTCGGCGGCACGATGTTCGTCGACACCGACTGGATCTCCGCCGCGTACGCCGCCGGCGCCCAGGGATCGTTCGACGTCATGGGCGTCCACCCGTACATGGGCTACGCGAACTACGGACCCGAGGCGATCGACCGCGGCCGCGAGCGGATGACCCACACGGCCGTGCTGGTGGACCTGATGAAGGCCAAGGGCGACAGCGCCAAGCCGATCTGGTTCACCGAGTTCGGCTGGTCCACGCACGCGAACACCGCGACGACCCCGGTGTGGTACCTCGGCGTCGACGAGGCCACCCAGGCGGACTACCTCAAGCGCACCCTCGGAATGGTCCAGAACCGGTACGCGCAGGTCACGAATGTGTTCTGGTACACCAGCCGGGACCTCGCGACCGGCTCGATCCACCCGGACAACCGCGGCCTCATGCGCCGCGACTTCTCGCCCAAGCCGGCCCTCGGCGCGGTGCGCTGCTACACCCTGGGCACCGGCTGCTGATCCCGCGCGCCCCGGCGGGCGGCCCGGCGTGCGCGCGCCGGGCCGCCCGATCCGCTGTGATGGGAGGCATGCGCGTCTCTCGGAGTAGCTACGCCCGCACCGCGACAGGCCTCGCCCTCGTCCTGGCGGCCGGTGCCCTGGTGTGGCTGGTGTTCGGTCCCGTCGGCGACTGGGCGGCCGGCGACTCGGTCGCGCGGATCACCAACCTCAAGGACCGGGCGGACGCCGTCAACGCCGTCCGGCAGACCCTGCTCGCCGCCATCGCCGGGCTCGCCACCGCGGCCGGGCTGACCTTCACCGCCCGCACGTACCTGCTGGCCCGCCGCGGCCAGCTCACCGAGCGCTACGGCAGGGCGATCAGCCAGCTCGCCTCGGACAAGCTCGCCGAGCGGATCGGCGGGGTCTACGCACTCGAACACGTCCTGCGCGAGTCCACGGTGGACCACGAGACGGTGGTCGAGGTGCTCGCCGCGTTCGTCCGGGAACGAGCGCCCGCCGGTTCTCCCACGGCGGATCCGCCCTCGCTGGCGTCCGACGTGCAGGCCGCGCTGACTGTGCTGGGGCGGCGGCCGGTCCGGCCCGAGTCGCGGCGCCTCGACCTCGCGCGCGCCAGCCTCGCCGGTGCGGACCTCAACGACGCCAGGCTGGCCCGCGCGGCACTCGACGGCGCCGACCTGCGGGGTGCGAACCTCCATGACGCGGATCTGCGAGACGCCCACCTGCACCGATCCGACCTGCGCGGCGCCCGCCTGAACTACGCCGGCCTCCAGCACGCCTACCTCGCCGAAGCGCGGCTCGACAACGCGGTCCTGGCCTGGGCCGACCTGACGGGCGCGGACCTGCGCGGCGCGACGCTCACCGGAGCGAACCTCGCCGCGGCGGACCTCACGAACGCGGACCTGACGGGCACCGGCACAACCGTGGACCAGCTCCGGCCGGCCCGGTTCGGCGAATCCACCACCCTCGACCCGGACCTGCGCGCCGCGGTGTGATCCGTCAGCGGCGCTCGATGGCGTCGACGACGGCCGGCCGGGTCCCCCACGGGCCGACCGGCGCACAGGCGCGGGGAACGGGGGCTTCAGGAGATGGCCCACTCGATGCGGCCACTCGTAGCCGTCGGGCTCCTGCCGCCTCACAGCCGGGATCTCAGCACGGCGACCTCGGGGAACTCGTCCGGCGAGCCGTAGCCGTGCTCGGCCAGCCAGCGGACGCTGGTCAGGCATCGCAACGACCACCATGCGTGGATGAGGTCGCGGTCAAAGTCGGTGCCGTAGCCGGCGATGACGTCGCCAAGGTGCTCCTGGTGTCCGAGCGTCAAGATGGCGAGGTCGAACAGGGCATCGCCCTGGGACGCCTCGGACCAGTCGATCACGCCGTTGACGTCGTCACCGTCGACGAACACGTGGTCGACCTGCAGGTCGCCGTGCGTGAACACCGGTGTCCACGGCCGGAGCGCGGCCTCGGCAACCCGGCGGTTGCGCGCGACCACGTCAGCGGGAAGGACGTCGTTGGCGACGAGCCACTCGCATTCGCCGTCGAGGCGCGATGCGATCTCGCCGAGGCTCTTGCCGGGCGATGGCGGCAGCGGGGCGTCGTGCAGCTTTCGGGTGGCGGCACCCGCCGCGGCCCACGCGGCCGGCGACGCGGCCGACGGCTCACCAAGGTGGCCGAGCGCCGTGCCTGGGACGGCGGCGAGCGCGAGCACGGGGGGCTTGCGCCACAGGACCTCCGGAGTCGGGATCGGCGCCATAGCCATCGCCTCGACCTCGGCGTCGGTGCGCGTCTGATCAGCGTCGATCTTCAGGAACACGTCACCGACGCGCAGGGTCGCGCGCTCGTTGTGGGCGACGACGACCTCGACCTCTTCCACGCCGGCCATTGTCGCGGGGATGACCACCGACGTCACCGGTTTATCGCGTGCGGCGGATCGCCGTGACGCCCCGTCACACCACCGTTTGGCGATACGGCAGGTGGACCGTCACCGTGGTCCCGACGTCCTCGGTGCTCTGCAGCGCGATGGATCCGCCGTGGCGGTTCACGATGGCCTGGCTGATCACCAGCCCGAGGCCGGTGCCCGGCGCCCCGTGGACCCCGGCGTTCGACGCGCGGGTGAAGCTGGAGAACACCCGGTCGACGTCCGCGGCCGGGATCCCGATGCCCGTGTCGGCCACGTCGAACCGCCAGCCGGACGCGTCGGCCGCCGCGCGCACGGTGACGGATCCGCCGGCCGGGGTGTACTTCAGCGCGTTGCCGAGCAGGTTCCCGAGCACCTGGTGCAGCCGCAGCTCGTCGCATTCGAGCGGCGGTCCCTCGCGGGTCTCGAAGCGCAGTTCGATCCCGCGCTCGGCGGCGAGCGGCTCGCGGTCGGTCACGGCGGCCGCCACCAATTCCGGCGGATCGGCGATCGTGAACTTCAGCGGCAGGTTGTGGGTCTCCAGCCGGACCAGCAGCAGCAGGTCCTCGATGAGCCGCAGCAGCCGGTTGGCGTTCCGGTCGATCCCGTCGAGGCACTGGCGCTGGTAGCTGGTGAGGGTCTCGGCCGTGTCCTCCTGGAGCAGGTGCGCGAAGCTGACGACTGAGGTCAGCGGGGTCCGCAGCTCATGGGAGACGGTCGCGACGAAGACGTTGCGCAGTTCGGCGAGCTCCGCGAGGTCCTTGTTGCGCTCTTCGAGGTTGCGCTGTGCGGCCGCCCGCTCGGTGATGTCGCGGAAGTGCCAGAGCGCGCCCAGTTCGGTCTGCGCGTCGGTGATCGGGGCGAAGTCCAGTTCGAGGACCCGCCCGTTGGCGAGCGCCAGTTCCTCGCCGATCACGGGCCGCCGGATCCCGATCAGGTGCTCGGCGAGCGCGGCGAACCCGGCCGGATCGGCGAACACCTCGGCGAGATCCACGATGGCCTTGGACCATTCCACGCCGAGCAGCGCGGCCGGATCGGCCTCCGGGAGCCCGAGGAGCTGTCCGACCGCCTCGTTGGCGATGGCGATCCGGCCGCTCCCGTCCTCGACGACGACGCCGCTGTGCAGGGTCTGGACGAGCTTGGCGAGCCGGGCGCGCTCGGTCTGCCAGCCGCGCTCGACCTGCCGCTGGACCGTCACGTCCTGGCAGTACGCGACGACGGCGTCGACGCCGGGCTCGCCGGTGAGGTCGCGGAACGTGACGGACAGGGTGACCCACCGGCCGTCCGCGGCCCTGGCCCGCACGTCGATCGGATCCGCGGGAGAGCGCCCCGCGAGCGACTCGCCGAACCCGCCCTGGGCGAGCGGCAGGTCCTCGGGGTGGATGAACGAGTCCAGGCGGTGGGTGGTGGCGACGTGCCGGGGGTAGCCGAGCACCCGGGTGAACGCGGCCGAGACACTCGACCAGACGCAGTCGGACTGGATGACCAGCACGATCGCCCTGTTGTTCTCCAGCAGCACCCCACGCTGGACGCAGGTCCGCCGCAACGACTCGATCTCGGCGGTGGCCTCGGGCGGGATCGCGGGCCGCGCCTCGCCGGTCGCGTGCCAGCGCAACATCGTGTCCAGGGTGCTGGCGACCGCACCGAGCGCCGTCCGGGCGGTGTCGTTCTGCAGTAGCGGGGCGATGTGCACGATGAGCTGGCGGCGGGCCAGCCCGGTGCCGATCGGCCAGGACAACTCCTCGTAGTCCTCGGGGGGCCGATCGCGGGGGGCGGCGCGGGGCACGTCCGGGCGCTCGGCGGCGAGGTTGCGCAGCCAGGCCCCGTAGACCCCGCCCACTCCCCAGATTTGCCGGATGATCCGCTCGACCACGGCGTCGACGGTGGCGTCCCGCGGATCCCAGGACCGCACGCTGGTCCCCACGAGGCTGACCAGCGCGATGATCGGATCGACCTCGGACGTGACGGGTCGCGGCGGCGTGTCGCCCCCGCGCACCTGCCCGCCGGTCATGGCCAGACCTCTCTGCCAGGGCGCTCGCATGACCTCCTGGCTGTACCAGTTTCGCACGAAGCGTCACGATAAACGTGTTTAGCGTGATTTTCGATGAACCACGGCCGGACGGCTCACGGGCGGGCGCGACGCCCGGCCCTCTCGGTACTGAACCGGCCACGGCACGTCCCAGCCGTTCTCGGCAGCGGCGTGCAGGGTCCACGCCGGATCGTGCAGGTGGGGGCGGCCGAGCGCGCACAGGTCCGCCTGCCCGGCCAGCAGGATCGTGTTCACGTCGTCGGCCGACGAGATCGCCCCGACCGCGATCGTCGGGACCCCGGCCTGCCTGCGGATCCGCTCGCTGAAGGGCACCTGGTACGTCCGGCCGTAGGCGGGGCGCGCGTCCGAACTGGTCTGGCCCGTGGACACGTCGATCAGGTCCGCCCCGGCGGCGGCGAGCAGGCGGGCCAGTTCCACGGCGTCATCGGCGGTGAACCCGCCGTCCACCCAGTCGGTCGCCGAGATCCGGGCCGAGAGGGGGCCGTCCCAGACCTCGCGGACCGCGGCGAGAACGTCCAGGGGGAACCGGGCCCGGTTCGGGAGCGATCCGCCGTGATGGTCCGTGCGGTGGTTGGAGAGCGGGGTGAGAAAGCTGGAGAGCAGGTAGCCGTGGGCGAGGTGGAGTTCGAGCAGGTCGAAGCCCGCCTCGCTGGCCCTCCGCGCGGCGGCCACGAAATCCTGCCGGACCACCCGAAGGTCACCCGGGGTCATCTCGTGGGGCGTCGGGAACGATCCGAACGGGATCGCCGACGGCCCGAGCGTGCCCCAGCCGCCCTCGGCGAGGGGACCACCGCCGTCCCAGGGCCGGTGCGCGGATCCCTTGCGGCCGGCGTGTCCGAGCTGGACGCCGATCCGGGTGCCCTGGGCGTGCGCGAACTCGGTGATCCGGCGCCAGGCCGTTGCCTGCTGGTCCGTCCACAGGCCGGGGCAGCCGAGGGTGATCCGCGCGTCCGGGCTCACCGCGACCATCTCGGTCATGACCAGCCCGGCCCCGCCGAGGGCCCGCGCGCCTAGGTGGACCAGGTGGAAGTCGCCGGGGACGCCGTCGTCCGCCGAGTACAGCGCGGTGGGCGAGACGACGATCCGGTTTTCCAGGGTCAGTCCGCGCACGGTGAACGGGGCGAGCAGGGGCGGGGATCCGCCGAAGCGCTTCTCGACCGCCGCGGTCGACTCCGGGTCCCTCGCCCGAAGGCTGGCGTGCGTGATCCGGCGCGAGCGCGTGAGCAGGCCAAACACCAGCTCCTCCGGATCAGTACCGAGGCGCCACCGCAGATCCTCGAACCAGCCCTGGCTGGCGAGCGCGGCCCGCTGTGCCGAGGCCACGGCGGGCCTGCGGGCGTCCTCGTAGGCCTTGAGCGCGGCCGGCACGGACGGCTCGGAGGCCAGCGCCGAGGCCAGCGCGATCGCGTCCTCGATGGCGAGCTTCGTGCCGGATCCCGTGGAGTAGTGCGTGGTGTGGGCGGCGTCGCCGAGCAGCACGACGTTCCCGGCCCGCCAGGTGCCCACCGAGATCGTGCTGAACGACCGCCACACCGGATCGCCCCACACCCGCGCCCCGCCGAGCAGCGCGCCCGCCACCCCCAGCGGATCCGCGAGCGGCTCGGGCGCCTCTAGCACCACCGTTCCCACCCCCGGGCCGTGTGGGTACGCATGGACGATGACCCCGTCCGGACCGAGCACAAACCGGAACGCCGGGAGCGGCGCGTCGGTGCCGAGCCAGACGTAGGCATTCCGGCCGTCCTGCCTGGTCACGCCGTACGGCCCCGAGTCGCGGATCGCGCTGTGCACCCCGTCGGCCGCCACCACCACGTCGTACCCGGCGGCGAGTTCGTCCAGCGGCGGTGGTTCGGCGCCGAGCCGGACCCTCAGGGCTGAAGCCCGGTCCCGCAGGATCGCCGCGAGCGCGTCCCTGCCGATCCCGGCGAAGACGTGCCCGCCGGCGCGGTACAGCTCGCCGCCGAGCGCGGTCTCGATCGTGTCCCAGCGGGCCGCCTGGCCGAGCACCCGGGCATGGATCTCGGCGTCCACCCCCCGGACGGTGTCCAGCGCGTCCCCGGAGAGCACCAGGCCGAGGCCGGGGGCGGATCCGCGATCCCACAGCGCCACCTCGTGCCCGCCCCGCGCCAGCAGGACCGCCGCCGCGAGCCCACCCGGACCACCACCGACGACAGCGACCCGCATCAGAGATCCCGCGGCTCGTGCACCAGCCCCAGCGAGCCCGTGACCTGCGCGATCTGCGCGAGCGCCGCCCGGACCCCGGCCGCGGCCACCGGCGCCAGCGGCTCGCCAGCCAGCGCCACGAGCTCCCGGTGCACGGCGAGCAGCCGGATCTCGTGCGGGGTCAGCTCGTTCCCCATGAGGTCACGCACGGGCGTCCACCACCCGCCGAGCTTTCAGCTCGAAGCGCGGCAGCGAGCCGCCAGGTACCCGCTCGATCTGGAAGCGCAGGCCCTCGTGCGCCGCCGCGAGCCGCCGCCGCAAGTCGCCCAACAGGTCCGGGTCCTCGGGCGCCTCGATCCGGACGGTGATCTCGTCCCGCAGGTCCGGGGTGGTGAACAGCCGGATCTGGAACTCGCCGACCGACGCGAACTCCCGGACGATCCCCTCCACGGCCCGCGGGTACACGTTCGTGCCCCGGACCAGCTTCATGTCATCGGTGCGCCCCAGCACCCCGCCCTCGTAGAGATCGAAGGTCCGCCCGCACGAGCACGTGCCTGCGGGGACCTTCCGCACCAGGTCCGCAGTCCGGTAGCGCAGCAACGGCACGGCGGATCGGCCGAACGAGGTCACGATCCGCTCCCCCAGCTCGCCGTAGCCCACCGGATCGCCGGTCTCCGGATCCGCGACCTCCTCGATCAGGTGGTCCTCGATGACGTGGCCGCCGCCGGGACGGTCCGCGCACTCGAACAGGAAGATCGTGCCGATCTCGGTCATGCCCGCCGTGTCGAAGGTGCGCGCGCCCCAGGCGTCCTCGATGAGCGCCCGGGTCTGCGGCGGGCACGGCTCGCCGGAGAGGATCAGCGTGCGGACCGCCGATCCGCGCAGGTCGGCCCCGATCCGGGCGGCCTCCTGGGCGAGCCGGAGCGCGTAGGTCGGCGTCGAGGCCACCACGGTCGCCCCGAAGGCCACGAGCTGGCGGATCCGTTGCTCGGTGTTCTGCGCACCGCCCGGGATCGTGAGTACCCCCGCCTTCTCGAACCCGTAGTGCAGCCCCCAGAAGCCGATGAAGGATCCGTAGCCGAACGCCAGGTACGCGATATCGCCCGGCCGGATTCCGCAGCCCCAGATCGCGTAGCACCACAGCTCGGCGGCCCACGCCCAGTCGGACCGGGTGTCGAGGGCGCGCAGCGGATCCGCCCCGGTGGTGCCCGACGTGGTGTGCAGGCGGCTCGCCCGGGCCGGATCCACGGCGAGCAGGTCCCCGTACGGCGGGTGCTGGGCCTGGGAGGCCATCCACTCGTCCCTGGTCAGCAGCGGGATCCGGCGCAGGTCGTCCCACCCGCGGAGCTGCTCCGGGGCGAACCCGGCAGCGGCGAACGAGCGCCGGTAGAACGGGCTGCGCGCCTGCGCCCAGGTGGCGACGCTGCGGAGCTTGGATAGCTGCAGTGCCCGGAGTCGATCCCGGGAAAGAGTTTCTGTCTTAGGGTTCCAATACGGCACACCGTCCTCCTCCGCACCCGGAACCCGCCCAGGCGACCCGCGCCTGCCGGACGATATCCGAGCCTCCCGAAGGCAAGACACGCCACCTCTGCCTCAACGCGAGGCGAGCCCGGAGGTGTTGAAGTGGACGGTGGCGGGAATCGGTGCAGAGCCGCCGCAAAGAGCCGCCATAGGGAACAAGAGGGAGCGGACATGGCCGACCGGACCGTCTACGCCCAGGGCACGCCCTGCTGGGTGGACCTGACCACGCCCGACCCCGAGAACGCGCAGCGGTTCTACGGCGAGTTGTTCGGCTGGCAATTCAGCACCGGCGACGACGACGAGTACGGCTACCCGACCGCGTCCGTGCAGGGGGCGAAGGTGGCGGGCCTGACCGCGGCGACCGGCCCCGGCCAGCCCACCGGCTGGATCTGCTACCTGGCCAGCGAGGACGTCGACGAGACCGCCCAGCGGATCCGCGACCACGGCGGCCAGATCCGGACCGACCCGATGGACGTGCTCGGCGCGGGCCGGATGTGCGTCGCCGAGGATCCGTCCGGAGCGGTCTTCGGCGTCTGGGAGGCCGGGCAACTCGTCGGCGCGGAGAAGGTCAACGAGCCGGGCACGCTCTGCTGGAACGAGGTCAGCAGCCCGGTCAACGACGACTTCTACCCCGCGGTGTTCGGCGTCAAGACCGAGCAGATCGGCGACGGCGTCAATTTCGACTACACCGTGTTCCTCGTGGACGGCCGCCAGGTCGCGGGCCACCTGCGCACGGGCGAGGACTCCGACGCTCCCGCGCAGTGGATGAACTACTTCGCGGTGGACGACTGCGACAAGGCAGCCGAGAAGGTGGCCGAACTCGGCGGATCCGTCGACCAGGGCCCCTTCGACTCTCCCTACGGCCGGATCGCCGTCCTGTCGGATCCGTCGGGCGCCTCGTTCAGCATCATGCAGCTCGCGGAGAACCCGCCGTCCTGACGTCCCACCAGCGTCCCCTCGTTGACCCATAGCCGCAGGTCAGCGCGGTGCTTACGTCCCAGGTGTCCCAGACCGTTGCCCGCCCGTTCCCGGCCCTGCCACGATGGCGGCGCTCACCGGTGCCCGGGCCTCTTGACGCCCGTAGTACCAACAGCCGGGGGCGCCGAGCGGAAGGTATGGGACGTGAACGACAACAACGGGGTCCAGGCTGGCTTAAGCCGCCGCAAGTTCTTCGGGCTGACCGCCGCCACCGGCGCGGGACTGCTGCTGCCCGGCATCACGACACTCACGGTCTCGCAGGCCGCGTATGCGGACGGCACGCCGGCCGTGCCCCTGATCCACCCGACCAGCGAGTGGGGCGCCGTTCCGTCCTCAGTGCCCGTCACCGTCGTCAACAAGCCACCGACGAAGCTGTTCATCCACCACACCGCGTCCGCGAACTCCACCGACTACTCGCTCCAGCACGCCTTCCAGCTCGCCCGTGACATCCAGGCCGACCACATGACCCGCCCCACCTGGATCGACACCGGCCAGCACTTCACGCTCAGCCGCGGCGGCCACATCATGGAGGGCCGACACCGCAGCCTTGAGGCGCTCCAGAACGGCCACGAGGACGTCCTGTCCGCGCACTGCGTCGGCCAGAACGACAAGGCGATCGGCATGGAGAACGAGGGCAACTACATGCAGGTCGCCCCCAGCGCCGAGCACTACGCCGCGCTGGTCGACCTCTCGACCTACATCTGCTGGCAGTACCGGATCCGCCCGTACCAGGTCTACGGGCACCGCAACTTCAACGACACCGACTGCCCCGGCGACCAGCTCTACGCGCTGCTTCCCCAGCTGCGCGCCGACATCGCAGCGCGCATCGGCGGCGATCCCACCCAGCCGGTGTGGACCTCCCTGAAGAAGGGCTCGAAGGGCGACCAGGTCGTCATCCTCCAGCTCCTGCTCCGCGCCTGGGGATCGGTGATCGTGGCCGACGGCGACTTCGGCGGCGGCACTGACACGGCGGTCCGGGCCTTCCAGAAGGAGAAGACCGCGATCGTCGACGGCGTCGCGGGCGGCCAGACCTGGGGACAGCTCGCCAACGAGCTGTCCAAGGGCGCGTCCGGCGAGGCCGTGAAGGCCGTGCAGACCCGGCTCGTCGCCAAGGGCTTCCCGCTCACTGTGGACGGCGGGTTCGGCCCCGGCACCGAGTCCGCGGTCAAGCAGTTCCAGACCGCCTCCGCACTGCCCTCGGACGGCGTCGTCGACCCGCGCACGCTGTCCCGCCTGGTGGCGCTGTAGATCGTGCTGTAGCTCGTTCTGGTGCCACCCGCCCGGTCCGCGCGGGACGGGTGGGTGGCACTAGGCTCGGGTGGCATGTCGATGGTTGAGTGCCGCTGATGGCCGCCCGTCCGCTGGCCGACGTCGTGGAGGCGGGCTGGGCCCGCGCGCTGGCGCCCGTAGAGGAGCAGATCGCCACCCTCGGCTCGTTCCTGCGCGAGGAGATCGCCGCCGGGCGCAGCTACCTCCCGGCCGGGGCGAACGTCCTGCGCGCGTTCCAGCAGCCGTTCGACGAGGTCCGGGTGCTGATCGTCGGCCAGGATCCGTACCCCACTCCCGGCCACCCGGTCGGGCTGTCGTTCTCGGTCGCGCCGGAAACCCGTCCGCTGCCGCGCAGCCTGGTCAACATCTTCCGCGAGTACACCGAGGATCTCGGCCACCCGATGCCCTCGAACGGCGACCTCACCCCGTGGACCGAGCGCGGAGTCCTGCTGCTCAACAGGGTCCTCACCGTCGCTCCCGGGCTGTCCGGCTCGCACCGCGGCAAGGGCTGGGAGGCCGTGACCGAGCAGGCGATCCGGGCGCTGGCCTCCCGTGACGAGCCGCTCGGGGCGATCCTGTGGGGACGCGACGCGCAGAACCTGCGGCCGTGGCTCCAGGACGTGCCGATCGTCGAGTCCGCCCACCCGAGCCCGATGTCGGCCGATCGCGGCTTCTTCGGATCCCGCCCCTTCAGCCGCATCAACGCCGAACTCGAAGACCTCGGCGCCGACCCGATCGACTGGAAACTCCCCTAGCCGACCCGCCGCACCCGCCGCACCTACCCGAAGTGCGGTAACCGCGACCGGTCCTGACCGGCCGGAGTTACCGCACTTCGGCGACGTGGGGCCCGGCAGGCGCGGGGCGGGGCGGGGCTTTGGCGGGGCTGGGTGGGGGTTAGCGGGTCGTTTCGAACTCGGCCATCATCGCCATGTCCTCGTGTTCGAGGTTGTGGCAGTGCAGCAGGTAGCGGCCGGTGTAGTCGGTGAAGCGGACCGCGATCCGGGCCTGCTCGGCGGGCCGCAGGTCGATGGTGTCCTTCCAGCCGGCGTCGTGCGCGCCGGGCCCGCGGATCCCCCTGCCGAGCACCTGGAACTGGCCGAGGTGCACGTGGACGGGGTGATGCAGATCCGAGGTGAGCTCCCAGACCTCGGTGTCGCCGAGCCGCGGGCGCGCCACCGGGACGCCCGGCCGGAAGGGCTCGCCGTTCACCAGCCAGCCCTTCATGCCGTGTACCCCGCCGGCGTGGAAGCGGAAGGTCCGGGTGCGGGTGGGGGTCGGCAGCGGATCCACGGTCGAGAGCCGGGCGGGGACGGTGGAGTCGTCGGCGGCCCTCGATCCGACCTGGAACCGCATGACGTCCCGGGTGGATCCGGAACCGAAGGTGTTGACGAGCCGCACCGCGGATCCGGGCCGGTAGCGCCCGAAGTCCACCACGGCGTCGACCCGCTCGCCGGGCGCCAGTTCGACGGCGTCGTGGGTCACCGGGCGCCCGAGCAGTCCGCCGTCGCTCCCGATCTGCACGATCGCGCCGGGCGGATCCAGCGCGAGCCGGTACCGCCGCGCATTCGACGCGTTGAGCAGCCGGACGCGGTACCTGGCCCCGGCCACCTCGGCGTAGGGCCAGGCGCGCCCGTTGACCGTGATCACGTCCCCGAGTACCCCCTCGGCAGCCTGCGGGTACGCGAGGGATCCGTCGGCGGCGAACGCGCGATCGGCGATGAGCAGCGGGAGGTCCCGCTCGGCGCGCGGGAGCGGGAGCGCGTCGTCCTCGTCGTCGCCGATCAGGTGGAACCCGGCGAGCCCGCGCCAGACGGACTGGCCGGTCGCGTCCATCCGGTGGTCGTGGTACCAGAGCGTGGCCGCGCGCTGCTGCCCCGGGTAGGTGTACCGGCGGATCCCGCCGAGCGGCAGCACGTCCGTCGGGTAGCCGTCGTCGCCCGGCGGGGTGTGGCCGCCGTGCAGGTGGACGACGACGGGAACGGGCAGGTCGTTGTGGTGCTCGACGATCGCCGGACGGCCGCTGCGCGCACGGATCGTCGGACCCGGGAACTCGCCGCCGTACCCCCAGATCGGCGTCTGGATCCCGGGCAGGATCTCGGCCATCCCCGGCCGCTGCACGATCGACACGGGGCCCGCCGCCGCGTCGAGCACGCGCGGCACGGTGAGTGGCCTGGTGAACGGCTTCGGCAGCCGGAGCGCGCTGCGGAACTGGCGGCCCGTCGAGGTAGATCCGGCGATCCCGGTGGCGAACGGCACGCCGATCCCGGTGGCGACGGCGGCCCCGCCGATCAGCCCGAGGACGTGCCGTCTGTTCACGCGGCGGCCTCCGCGGGAACCGGCGCGAGTACGGCGGCGGGCCGGTACCGCCACGACCAGATGGTCAGCCACGCGGTGAGCCCGATGATCGCCACCCCGAGCGGCAGGTGCAGCGGCAGGATCCGCGCGAAGCCCACCGCGATCTGCGCCCCCGTGAGCGCGAACAGCCCCAGGCACGCGGCGATCGGCCACCACGGACCGCGCCCCGGCCACCGGACCAGGACCGCGGGCACGACGGCCGCGAGGATCGTGAGCCCCGCCCCGGTCGCGTTGTCCCGGTGCCCCTGGAGCGAGGAGTAGGTGCCACCGAGGAACTGCCCGGCGAGGACGGCCTGGTCGGCGAACTGGATCACGGCCGCCGTGAGGACGACACGGAGCAGCCAGAGCGGCCATCGTCGGGTCACAAGAATCTCCCATTCGAAACAGTTTCACGTGAGACTATCTCACTGTCGCTACGATATGCGGGTGCCCTTCGAGTCCCGGTCCGAGCTCGGCCTGCTGCTGCGGGTCGCGCACCGGCGTGCCGCGAAGGAGGCCAGCGAGGCCCTCTCGCCGCTCGGCATCGAGGCCCGCCACCTGGGCGTCCTGCTGGTGCTCGACGCTCGCGGCAAGCTCAGCCAGACCCAGCTCGTGGACGCCCTGGGGGCCGACAAGTCCGGCATGGTCCGCACCATCGACGACCTCGAACGGATCGGGGCCGCAGTCCGCCAGCCCGACCCGGGGGACCGGCGCGCACGCCTCGTCGAGCTGACCGGCACGGGGCGCGAGCTGCTGCGATCCGCCCGGGCCGCGGCCGACGAGGTGGCCGGCCGGCTGTTCGGATCGATCCCCGACACCGACTACGAGGTGGTCCGCCGGGTCCTCGCCGCGATCGCCGCCCTGCCTTCGGGCAGCTGAACGAGCCCCGGCAACTGAACCACCGGCGTCCCAGCAGCACGGCAGGCGGACCGCCCTAGCGCGGCCGCCGCAGCCCGTCCGTGAGGGTCTTGACCAGCGCCTTCACCTGCGGATGGGCCGACAGGTCACCGAGCAGCACGGGCTCGCCGTCGCCGTCGGTCAGCGGCACGCACCAGTTCGGGTACTCGGTGCTGGTGCCGGGCAGGTTCTGCGGGCGCCGGTCGCCGACGGCGTCGGGCAGGCTCACGCCGATCAGCCGGGCCGGGGTGAGCGTGAGGTAGCGGTGCATGGCCTCGATCGCCTCCTGCTCGCTGCCCGGGCGCAGTCCATACTCGGCGAGCTGGTCCGCGATCCGACGCCGGTTGGCCGCGTCGACCTCCCGCTCCTCGGCCACCGGGCGGGTCAGCAGGCCCAGTTCGGCCCGCAGGTTCACGTGCTCGCCGGTCAGCGCGGCGGCCGTGGTCGGCAGGTCATGCGTGGTGAGCGAGGCCAGCGACAGCTCGCGCCACTCGTCCGGCGGCAGCGGATCCCCCTCGTCGTCCACTTCGAACCACAGCACCGAGCTCCCGAGGATCCCGAAGTCGGCCAGGGTCTCCCGCACCCCCGGTGCCACGGTGCCCAGGTCCTCGCCGATCACGACCGCGCCCGCCCGGTAGGCCTCCAGCGCGAGGATCCCCACCAGCGCCTCGGCGTCGTACCGCACGTAGGTCCCGGCCAGCGGATCCTGCCCCTCGGGCACCCACCACAGCCGGAACAGGCCGAGCACGTGATCCACCCGGATCCCGCCCGCGTGCCGCAACAGCGTCCGGATCAGGTCCCGGTACGGCGCGTACCCGGCCTCGGCGAGCGCCCGGGGCGACCACGGCGGCTGGGCCCAGTTCTGGCCCTGCTGGTTGAACGCGTCGGGAGGCGCGCCCACGGTGACGCCGAGCGCGAGCACGTCCTGCAGCGCCCAGGAGTCCGCGCCGTGCGGCGAGACCCCCACGGCGAGGTCGTGGACGATCCCGATCGGCATCCCGGCCGCCTTCGCCGCCTCGTGCGCGCGCCGCAACTGCTCGTCCAGCAGCCATTGGAGCCATTGCACGAATTCGATCTCAGCGGCGAGCCTGGTCTGCGCCTCCGCGACCGCGGTCGAGCCGGGATGGCGCAGGTCCTCGGGCCAGGCGTGCCAGTCGTGGCCGTGCTCGGCGGCGAGCGCGACCCAGGTGGCGTAGTTCCGCAGCGGCTCGCCCTCGGATCCGACGTAGGCCCGGAACGCGGCCTCCCGCTCCGGGCCGCGCGGCATCCGGAACACCGCTTCGAGCACCGGCCGCTTCACCGCCCAGACGGCCTCCCGGTCGATCAGCTCGCCGGATCCGTTCGTCTCCCGCAGCGGCCCCGCGTGCTTCTCGGCGGCCCGCAGCGCCTCGGGCGGGAGCGCCGCGTACTCCTCGACGTCCTCGACCCGCAGGTACAGCGGCTCGGCGTAGCGGCGGCTGCTCGGCAGGTACGGCGAGTTCTCCAGCGGCGGCACGACCGGCCCCGAGTGCAGGGGGTTGACCAGCACGAACCCGGCGCCCAGGTCCCGGCCGCTCCAGGTGGCGAGCTCGCGCAGGTCACCGAGGTCGCCGAAACCCCAAGACCGGTCCGAGCGGATCGAGTACAGCTGCGCCATGAACCCCCACTCCCGGCCAGGCGGGAGGCCGAGCCTGGCGGGGGCGACGGCGAGCGGAGCCACCGCATCCCCGGCGCGCAGGGTGTGCCAGCCCGGGGGCAGATCACCGGGGATCGTGGCCACCCCGTCGCGGACCTCGGCCTGCCGGAACCCGCCGCCCTCCAACTCGATCCGCACAGAACCAACCCGGGACGGATCGGCCCGGACCGGCACCTCCGTCGCCCGGCCCGCCCTCGCCATGACGAACGGCGGGACCGTACCCTCCCGCCCGGATCCGGGCCCCAGCGCGTCCAGCACCGCCCGCAGCGTGGACTCGGCCACGACGACCGGATTGCCCTCCCAGTCGACGTACTCGGTGGCGACGCCCTCGGCAGCGGCCAGCGCCGCAAGCTCGGTCATGCCGGACAGTCTCCCCAAAAGATCCGTCGTTAACGCCTCAACGCGGCACTCCACCTATCAAGTGACACTTCGGCACCCCCTGCCACCAGGGGATTTCCGAGAACGCTTCCCGGCGGAGTACCCGTCCGTTATAACGAGCGCACGGGGAAACCAGCGGATCCGGCTCCGCGCTGTGCCTTCGTGCGGACCACCCCTTCGAGGAGGTTCCCGTGGCGCGTACGCACACCGACGCCGACTCCGACTCCCAGCGCCTGGCCGAACTGGGCTACGCGCAGGACCTCAACCGCAGCTGGTCCGGGTTCTCGAACTTCGCGATCTCGTTCTCGATCATCTCGATCCTGGCCGGGTGCTTCACCACGTTCGCGCAGGCGTGGAACAACGGCGGGCCGATCGCGATCACCTGGGGCTGGCCCCTGATCTCGGCGTTCATCCTGGTCATCGGCTTGTGCATGTCCGAGTTGCTGTCCGCGTTCCCCACCGCCGGGGGCATTTACTGGTGGGCCGCCCGGCTCGGCGGGCCGATGGCCGGTTTCTACACCGGCTGGCTCAACCTGGTCGGGCTCGTCGCGGTCACCGCGTCCGTCAACTACGCGTGCGCCACCTTCATGAACGTCACGATCGGGCTGTTCTCCGGAAGCTGGACCCACGCGTTCGGCGGTAGCTTCCTCACCCGCTCGTTCGTGCTGTTCGTCGTGCTGATGGTGATCGTCGCGCTGGTCAATATTTTCAGCTCGCACCTGCTCGCCCTGGTCAACAACATCTCCGCGTACTGGCACGTGTTCGGCGCGGCCGCGATCGTGCTGCTGATCCTGCTGACCGCGAAGAACTACCAGACCCCGTCGTTCGTGTTCACCGAGCGGATCAACAACTCCGGCTTCTCCAACAGCTGGTACTGGTTCTACGTGCTGCCGCTGGGCTTCCTGCTCACCCAGTACACGATCACCGGGTTCGACGCCTCGGCGCACCTGTCGGAGGAGACCCGCGGCGCGTCCCAGTCGGCGGCGCGCGGACTGTGGCAGTCCATCTTCTACTCGGCCATCGGCGGCTGGATCCTGCTGCTCGCGTTCCTCTTCGTCGCCACCGACACCAAGTTCATCAACGACCCCGGCAACGGCTACGGGCAGGGCCAGGTCTACGCGATCTTCGCGTCCGCGCTGCCCAGGGCCGCCTTCGAGACCGTCATGCTGGTCGCCACGGTCGGCCAGATCTTCTGCTCGATCGCGTGCATGACCAGCACCTCCCGGATGCTCTACGCGTTCTCGCGGGACGGCGCGGTGCCCGGCAGCCGGCTCTGGGCGACGATCAGCCCGCGGACCCGGGTGCCCGTCAACGCGGTCCTCATCTCCACGGTCGCGGCGCTGCTGATCACCCTGCCGGCCCTCTACGGCGGACCGGGTGGCGTGCCCGTCGCCTTCTACGCCGTCGTCTCGATCGCCGTGATCGGCCTCTACCTGGCCTTCCTCATCCCGATCTACCTGCGGCTACGCGCCGGATCGTCGTTCACCCCCGGCCCGTGGACCCTCGGCCGCCACTACAAGTGGATGAACATCGTCGCGGTCGCCGAGATCATCGTCATCTCGATCTACTTCTGCCTGCCGTTCCTGCCCTCGGCGGTGCCCTGGCACAGCGACTTCACCTGGTCCGCGGTGAACTACGCGCCGATCCTGACTGGCGCGGTGCTCATCGGGATCACGATCTGGTGGTTCGTGTCGGCTCGGCACTGGTTCACCGGTCCACGGCGGACGGTCGCGGATCCCGTCGTCATCGATCCGCGGCCCTCGATCGGCCAGGCCCCCGACGTCCCGGATCCCTCCCCCGCCCGGCCCGTTCCCGCGGCCACCACGTCCCCGGACCCGACGGTCGCCCACCCGGTAGCCAACCCCCGCCGCCTCCGCCCCGGCCGCCGCCCCTAACCCACCCTCACGCGGACGGCGAGCTTCGGCGGGGTGTCGGCGGGGTGGGGCGAACTTCGGGAAGTGCGGTAACTGGAACCGGCTATGACCGGCCACAGTTACCGCACTTCGGCGAGGTGCGGGCGGGGCGGAGGGGCGCGTGCCTTCGGGGGTGGAAAGGGGGCGTGACACCATGGGCGCGTGGATACCCGGCAGGTGACCGTGGGGGTCGGGGCTGGCGCCGACCAGCTTGCGACCGCCGACATGGTGCTCAACATCGGACCGCAGCACCCGTCGACGCACGGGGTGCTGCGGCTGCGGCTGGTGCTCGACGGCGAGCGGGTGATCTCGGCTGAGCCGATCATCGGCTACATGCACCGGGGCGCCGAGAAGCTGTTCGAGGTGCGGGACTACCGGCAGATCATCGTGCTGGCGAACCGGCACGACTGGCTGTCGGCGTTCAGCAACGAACTCGGCGTGGTGCTCGCCGTCGAGCGGATGATGGGCCTTGAGGTGCCCGAGCGGGCGGTGTGGATCCGCACGCTGCTCGCCGAGCTGAACCGGATCCTCAACCACCTCATGTTCCTCGGCTCGTACCCGCTGGAGATCGGCGCGATCACGCCGGTGTTCTACGCCTTCCGCGAGCGGGAAACCCTGCAGGCCGTGCTGGAGGAGGCCTCGGGCGGCCGCATGCACTACATGTTCAACCGGGTCGGCGGGATCAAGGAGGACGTCCCCGCGGGCTGGACCGGCCGGGTCCGGCAGGCGGTCGCGGACGTCCGGCGGCGGATGCCCGACCTGGACGGCCTGATCCGCGACAACGAGATCTTCCTCGCGCGCACGGTCGGTGTCGGGGTGCTCGATCCGGCCACGGCGGCCGCCTACGGGGTGAGCGGGCCGGTGGCGCGCGCGTCCGGGCTGAACATCGACCTGCGCCGGGACGAGCCGTACCTGGCCTACGGGGAACTGGGCGAGACACTGCGGATCGTCACGCGCACCGCCGGGGACTGCCACGCGCGCTTCGAGGTCCTGCTCGACCAGGTGTACGCCTCGCTCGACCTCGCCGACGCGTGCCTGAACCGGCTGGCCTCGGTGACGGGGCCGGTCAACGTCCGGCTGCCGAAGGTCGTCAAGGCGCCCGAGGGCCACACCTACGCCTGGACCGAGAACCCGCTCGGCGTCAACGGCTACTACCTCGTCTCGCGCGGCGAGAAGACGCCGTGGCGGATGAAGCTGCGGACCGCGTCCTACGCGAACGTGCAGGCGCTCGTCACGCTGCTGCCCGGGACGATCCTGCCGGACCTCGTGGCGATCCTCGGATCGATGTTCTTCGTGGTCGGAGACGTCGACAAGTAGCCCGGGCGGCTACCAGCCGTCACGGCCGCCCGAATGGCGTCCGCTTCCGTTGCCGTTCTGCGGCTTCGGCAGGTGATCGAGGCTGGGCAGTTCGAAGTCGGACGGGTACTGGGGCGCCGGCGGCTCCGGCGGGTAGCTGTTGTACCCGTTCGCCGCCGGCGGGGTGTAGTCCTGGATGAACGCGGTCTGCCGGTAGTTCGCGTCGACCCAGGCCTGGTCGCCGGACGGGGTGTACCCGGACGACGACGGCGACGGCGACGACGACCACGACGAGGCAGGCGAGCCCGAGCTGGCGGGCGTCTCCCACGAGTTCGCGGCCGAGGACTCCCAGCTCGCGGGCGGGGTGCTGCTGTACCGGGGCTCCGGATCCGGGGACCAGACCGCGGGCGGGTTGGACAGCCCGGAGTCGGAGTACCCGCCGTACCCAGCCGACGAGCCGTACCCGTTCGCGTCGGCCGGGTAGCCGTTGCTCGCGGGGTAGCCGTTGGTTCCCGAGTACCCGCCGTTCGTGCCCGAGGAGGCGGAGTACGGGTCGGACGGGTAGCTCGGTGTCGCGCCGTAACCGGGTGCCGCGGGCGGGGTCGAGCCGTAGCTGGCCGGAGCACCGTAGCTCGGCGAGGGTGACGAGCCGTAGGTCGGCGCCGGCTCGTAGCTCGGGGTCGACGGGTAGCCGCTGGCGCCCGAGTAGCCGTTACTGGCCGGGTAGCTGTTACTCGCGGGGTAGCCGTTACTGGCCGGGTAGCCGTTGCTCGCCGGGTACGCGCTCGCGGCCGGGTAGCCGTTGCTCGCCGCCGAGCCGTAGGCCGGGCTCGCCGAGGCGGGCGAGGATCCGAAGCCGCTCGGGGACGATCCGAAGCCGCTCGCCGGGGGTGTGCCGAACGATCCGCCGCTGAGGGCCGATCCGCCGACCGAGTAGCCGGGGGTGCCGTAGCCGCCAGCGGGGTCCGGGGCGAGTACGTCACCCGAGATCACCTCGGGTGAACTCGATCCGCCGCCGAAGGCGTTGCTGTAGCTGTCGTAGCCGTTGCTGGCCGGGTAGCTCGGCGAGGCGGCCTGGTACGCCGATCCGTAGCCGCTGTTCGCGCCGAACCCGCCGGTGGGGGCGAACGGCTCGGAACTGACCGGTGCGGCCGCGGGAACGGATCCGTTCTCCCAGGACGGCGGCTGCCACTCGGGCGTCGGGGCCGGCTCGTTCGCGCCGGACTCCCACGCCGGGGGCGACCAGCGCCCAGACACCGGCAGGGGCGCCAGATCGGTGCCGGGAGCCGACGGTGCGGGCGGCGCCGAGGACGGCGATCCGTAGACGGTGAACTGGGGCGGGTCGTCGCGAACGGGCTCACTCGCCCGGCCGGACCCGTAGGTGCCGGCCCCATACCCGCCGGATCCGTTCCCACCCGACCCGTTGCCGGCGGATCCGTTGCCGCCGTAAGAGTTGCCGCCGTACGTCCTCGGGCCGGGCGCGATGATCGCGTCCCCCGCCAGCGGGATCAGGTCGGAGGCGTTGTCGGTGGCGAAGGTGTCGCTGAAGATCGGATCGTCCTCCAGCGCCGAGCCGCGCATGCCGACCTTGTCCTCCTCCCGACGAACCGGTGCGGGCGCGTAGTCCCGCGCGGGCGGGTACTCCGGCGCGGGCGCGTAGTCGGCGCGCGAGGACGAGGTGTACGGCGAGGACTGCGGGTACTGAGACGATCCGTTGGACCCGTTGTAGCTGCCCGAGGCGGGCGTGTAGCTGGCCGCCGGGATGTACTCGGTCTGCGCGGCGGGCGGGGCGTACTCGGCCGGCGCCGGCGGGTACTGCTCCTGGGCGGGCGCGTATTCCGGCGGGGGCGGCGGCACGGTGGCCCGGCCCGATCCCGATCCGGATCCGGACGCACGGGAGTGGAACTCCTCGTAGAGCGGCTCGATCGTGTGGAACTCGTCGTGGGCGGGCACGTCGCCGGTGACCCTCGGCAACTGACCGATGCGGGTCGCCTCGGCGCGCAGCGGGGCGTCGTGCCGCGCGGCTTCCAATTCGCCGCGGACACGCTCCAGCTCGCGGTGCATGGTGAGCTCGACACCGCGGCGCAACGTGTCCACATCCGCGCGGACCTGCTCGACCTCGCGCTGCAGCGCGTCGGAGAAGTCGTCACGCACGGAACCCGCGTCTTCGCGGAGAGTAACGCTCAGGCCTATGAGGACTACAGAAAGCACGGCAAGCACGGCGGCTGCACGCAACGGCCCAACGCCCTGGCCCAGCACCAGCAGCAATGCCGCCAGCGGGGCCACCCCCACCCCGGCCCAGAAGAGCCATGCCAAACGCCGCCTGCCTCCGCGGTCCCGATCAGTTTCATACGAGGCGGGCATAGGGGAAAGGCTAGCGATTATTCCGCGCCACGTCTGCCGTCTCTCTCTCCCCCACTGATCACCTCGCGAATCAGAGGTGTTCCCGGACGGTAAGCCAAGTGCAGATACGAGGGAGCGGCGAGGATCGTCAAGTCCGCTTTGGACCCTTTCGTCAGCCAGCCCACGTCGCTGCGCCGCAGGGCCCTCGCCCCACCGGCCGTCGCGGCCCACACTGCTTCCTCGCACGTCATCCCCATCTCACGGACCGCCAGTGCGATGCAGAAGGGCATATTCGTCGTATAGCTGGAGCCCGGATTGCAGTCGCTGGCCAGCGCCACGGTGACACCGGCATCGAGCATCCGCCGCGCGTCCGGGTAAGGAGCGCGCGTCGAGAATTCCGCGGCCGGGAGCAAGGTGGCCACAGTCTCCGACGAAGACAGGGCTGTCAGATCGCGCGCTGATACATACGTACAGTGATCGGCGCTCGCGGCACCCAACTCGACCGCGAGCTGCACGCCCGGTCCCGGGCCGAGCTGGTTGGCGTGGACGCGCAGCCCCAGTCCCCTCGCGGCGGCGGCCCGCAGGATCGCCTCGGCGGCGTCGGCGTCGAACGCCCCGCGCTCGACGAACACGTCCGCCCAGCGCGCGTGCGGGGCACAGGCGTCCAGCATCGGACCGGCGACGAGCTTGGCGTATTCGTCCGGATCGTCCCGGTACTCCGCCGGTACCACGTGCGCGCCGAGGAACGTGGTCTCTCGGGTCACCGAGGCGGCGATCCGAAGGCTGCGTTCCTCGTCCTCGACCGTCAGCCCGTAGCCGCTCTTGACCTCGATCGTCGTCGTGCCGGACGCGCGGGCCTCGGCCACCAGGCGCTCGGCGTTCGCGGTCAGGACCACGTCCGAGGCCGAGCGCGTGGCCGCCACGGTCGAGGCGATGCCGCCCGCCGAGTACTCCTCGCCGCGCATCCGGGCCGCGAACTCGGCCGCCCGGTCGCCCGCGAAGACCAGGTGGGAGTGGCTGTCGACGAAGCCGGGCAGCACGCAGGCGCCGTCCGCGTCGACGCGCTCGTCGGCCTCGGGCGCCTCGCCGGACGGCCCGACCCAGGCGATCCGGCCGTTCTCGGCGAGGACCGCGGCGTTCCGCAGGATCCCCAGGGGGCCGGCGCCGGTCCACGGATCGTTGGTCACGAGCAGGCCGATCCGGTCGATCAGCAGGGACGTCATTCGGTCATGGGGATCCGCACCCCGCGCTCGGTGGCCACCTCGGCAGCCCGGTCGTATCCAGCGTCCACGTGCCGGATCACCCCCATCCCCGGATCGTTGGTCAGGACGCGTTCGAGCTTCTGCGCGGCCAGCGGGGTGCCGTCCGCGACGGAAACCTGTCCCGCATGGATCGACCGTCCCATACCGACGCCACCACCATGGTGGATGGACACCCACGAGGCCCCGGACGCGGTGTTGACCAGCGCGTTCAGCAACGGCCAGTCGGCGATCGCGTCGGATCCGTCGGCCATCGACTCGGTCTCCCGGTACGGGCTCGCCACGCTGCCGCAGTCGAGGTGGTCGCGGCCGATGACGATGGGGGCCGCCACCTCGCCGCGCGCCACCAGCTCGTTGAAGCGCAGCCCGGCCCGCTGCCGTTCGCCGTAGCCGAGCCAGCAGATCCGGGCGGGCAGGCCCTGGAAGGCGACCCGTTCGCCCGCCATCCGGATCCAGCGTTCGAGCTGTTCGTTCTCGCCGAACTCGTCGAGGATCGCCCGGTCAGTGGCCGCGATGTCCGCCGGATCCCCGGAGAGCGCGACCCAGCGGAACGGCCCGCGGCCCTCGCAGAACAGCGGGCGGATGTACGCGGGCACGAACCCGGGGAAGTCGAACGCGCGCTCGTACCCGCCGAGCTTGGCCTCACCCCGGATCGAGTTCCCGTAGTCGAACACCTCGGCGCCGGCGTCCATGAAGCCGACCATGGCCTCGACGTGCTGGGCCATCGAGGCCCTGGCCCGGTCCGTGTACTCGGCGGGCTTCTGCCGCGCGTACTCGGCCGCGTCGGCCAGGTCGATCCCCTCGGGCACGTACGACAGCGGATCGTGCGCGGAGGTCTGGTCGGTCACGATGTCGATCGGCACGCCCCGCCGGAGCAGTTCGGGCACCACGGTGGCCGCGTTCCCGACCAGCCCGATCGACAGCGCCCGCCGGTCGGCCTTGGCCTTGAGTGCCCGCTCGACGGCGTCGTCCAGCGAGGAGGCGACCACGTCCAGGTACCGGTTCTGTACCCGCCGGGCCAGCCGGGACGGATCGACGTCCACGCAGATCACCGCGCCGTCGTTCATCGTCACGGCGAGCGGCTGGGCCCCGCCCATTCCCCCACAGCCCGCGGTGAGGGTGAGGGTGCCGGCCAGCGATCCGCCGAAGCGTTTTGCCGCCACGGCCGCGAAGGTCTCGTAGGTGCCCTGCAGGATGCCCTGGGTGCCGATGTAGATCCAGGATCCGGCGGTCATCTGGCCGTACATGGTCAGGCCCAGGTGTTCGAGGCGGCGGAACTCGGGCCAGTTCGCCCAGTCCGGCACCAGGTTGGAGTTCGCGATCAGCACCCGCGGCGCCCACTCGTGGGTGCGCATGACGCCGACCGGGCGGCCACTCTGGACCAGCATCGTCTCGTCGTCGGCGAGCGTGGTCAGGGTGCGGACCAGCGCGTGGAAGCTCGGCCAGTCGCGGGCCGCCTTGCCGGTGCCGCCGTAGACGACGAGATCCTCGGGGCGCTCGGCCACGTCCGGATCCAGGTTGTTCTGCAGCATCCGCAGCGCGGCCTCCTGCTGCCAGCCGCGCGTGGCCAGTTCGGTGCCCCGGCGAGCCCTGATCTCCACGACACTCTCCCTACTGCAGTGGACCGATGACTGATTCCGCCGCTGCCACGACGGCCCCCGACCGGACCGCCCCGAACGCGGTGGCGAGTTCGGGCGCGAGCCAGCGGTCCGGACCGGGCCCCGGCACCTCGGATCGCAGCAGCTCCACCACGGCGGCCGTCCCCGGACCGGGCAGCAGCGGCCGCCGCAGGTCCAGCGCCCTGGCCGCGGTGAGGATCTCGATCGCGAGCACCTGGGTCAGCCCGTCGAGCGAGCGGCGCAGCTTGCGCCCGGCCGACCAGCCCATCGAGACGTGGTCCTCCTGCATCGCCGAGGTCGGGATGCTGTCGACGCTCGCGGGCACGGCCAGGCGCTTGAGCTCGGAGACGATCCCGGCCTGCGTGTAGTGGCCGATCATGTGACCGGAGTCGACGCCCGGATCGTCCGCGAGGAACGGCGGCAGCCCGTTGGACCGGTGCACGTCGAGCATCCGGTCGGTGCGGCGCTCGCTGATCGAGGCGAGATCGGCCGCCGCGATCGCGAGGAAGTCCAGCACGTACCCGACGGGGGCGCCGTGGAAGTTGCCGTTGGACTCGACCCGGCCGTCCGGGAGCACCACCGGGTTGTCGATCACCGAGGCCAGCTCCCGCTCGGCGATCAGCTCGGCGTGCGCGAGGGTGTCCCGGACCGCCCCGGCGACCTGCGGGGCGCAGCGCAGCGAGTACGCGTCCTGAACCCGGTGGCACTCCGGGCCCCGGTGGCTCTCCATCACCGGGGATCCGGCGAGCAGCCGCACCAGGTTCGCCGCCGACGCGGCCTGGCCGAGCTGGGGGCGCAGGGCCTGCAGGTCCGGCGCGAACACGCGGTCCGTGGCGAGCAGCGCCTCGACCGTCATCGCCGCGCCGATGTCCGCGGCCCGGACCAGCAGCTCCAGGTCGGTACACGCGAGCACCAGCATCCCGAGCATGCCGTCGGTGCCGTTGATCAGCGCGAGGCCCTCCTTCGCGGCCAGCTCGACCGGAGCGATCCCCGCGGCGGCCAGCGCCGGTCCCGTCGGCGCGACCGTGCCGTCCGGCAGGTGCACCTCGCCCTCGCCCATCAGCGCCAGCGCCACGTGGGCGAGCGGCGCGAGGTCGCCGGAGCAGCCCAGCGATCCGAACTCGCGGACCACCGGCGTGAGCTGCGAGTTCAGCAGCGCCGCGAGGGTCTGCGCGGTCTCCGGCCGGACCCCGGTGCGGCCCGAGGCCAGGGTCCGCAGCCGCAGGATCATCAGCCCCCGGACCACCTCCCGCTCGACCTCCGGCCCGGCGCTCGCCGCGTGCGACCGGACCAGCGAGCGCTGCAACTGGGTCCGCGCCTCGGCGGGGATGTGCCGGGTGGCGAGCGCGCCGAAGCCGGTCGAGATGCCGTAGGCCGGTTCGGATCCGGCGGCGAGCGCCTCGATGTGGTCCCGGGAGAGCTTCATGGCGGCGAGGGCGTCCTCGGTGAGCTCGACGCGCGCGCCGCCGCGGGCCACGGCGGTGACCTCGGCGGCACTCAGCGGATGCGGCCCCACGTACACGGTGTCCATGGGCTCTATTCCACGCCCGCAAGGCCTGCCGATCCGGTTCCGACTCGGCGATTATGTCTGGTATCCGAGACGTTCAAGTTCCCGCCGTCCGCCGTGCCGCGGCGATCCTCCGGCTGCTCGCCAGCCGGGCCGAACCGCTGCCCGCCGGGACGATCGCCCGCGAACTGGATCTGCCCCGCTCGACGATCTACCACCTGCTCGCCGCCCTCGCGGATGACGGGTTCGTGGTCCACCTGCCCGCACAGCGCCGGTGGGGACTCGGGGTCACGGCGTTCGAGATCGGGTCCGCGTACCTGCGCCACGATCCGCTGGAGCGCGTCGCGGATCCGGTGCTCACCCGGCTGACGAGCCACGTGCGCCAGACCGCTCACCTGGGGATCCTGCACGGGCGCGAGACGTTGTACCTGCTCAAGCGGGAGCCCGCCCGGCCGGTCGCGCTCGTCACGGCCGTGGGGGTGCGGCTGCCCGCGCAGCTCACGGCCTCGGGGCGGGCCATGCTCGCCGGGCTGCCGGACGCGCAGGTCCGGGCGCTGTTCCCGTCGGCGGAGGCGTTCGTGTCCCGCACGGGCCAGGGTCCGTCGTCGCTGTCGGCCCTGCGGGCGGCGCTCGCGCAGGACCGGGAACGGGGCTGGGCCGAAGAGGACGGCCTGGTCACCGACGGGATCGCGTCCGTGGCCGCCGCCGTGCTCGACCACACCGGACGCCCGCTAGCCGCCGTGGGCGTGACATTCCGGTCGGCGTCCGCTGGCCGCGCGGACCGCCGGGCCCTCGCGACGGCGGCCCGCCAGGCGGCCACCCGCATCACCCGCCACCTCAACCCCCCGGAAGTGCGGTAACCACGGCCGGTCAGAACCGGTCACAGTTACCGCACTTCGCCGAGGGGGGGTTACGGCGAGGCGAGTTCCGCGTCCGAGGACAGGACCAGGCCGATCGTCGCCTTGCCGGTCTTGATCGCGTTCTTCGTCAGCGGACCGGCCGCGTCGAACACCGCCGTCTTGCCGAAGGTGATGCCGTACGTCTTCTCCAGGCCCGGCTGGCAGAACGGGCGCTGCTTGCACTCCGCCGGACCGCCGAGGATCGTCGCCGAACCCGAGCACTTCGCCGCGAAGTCCGACAGCGTCTTGATGCCCTTGTCGTCGGCGAGCTTCTTGGTGACCGCGAACGTGTTCTGGTCGGCCGCGGCGGCGGGCTTGCCGAACTTCAGCCCCACCTTGTCCCCCAGCTTCGTCAGCTCGGCGGCGGTCTTGTCCACGTCGGAGCTGGCCAGCGTGGCCGCGTCCTTACCGTTCACGGCCTTGTTGATGAACTCGGTCAGCGTGCCGAGGTACTCCGGCACCACGCCGAGCTCGCCCTTCTCCAGCACCTTGAGGTACAGCTCCCTGTTTCCCGCGGGCTTGACCGAGGCGTCGTACCCCGCGCCCTGCAATGTGAGCGCGTACACGTTGGCGAGGGTGACGCTCTCCGGGAAGTTCGCGGCACCCACCACGACAGGTCCGCTGCCCTTCGCCAGCCCGTCGGTGAGCTTCTCGGCGGCCACGAACTCCTCGGCGGCGACCTTCGAGGACTTGCGGTCCAGGTCGGTGGCCTTGTTGAGCCCGACGAGCTTGGCGGTGTCGAGCACGCCGGACACCTTGTCCAGCGCGGCCAGCAGCGGCTCCTGCGCGAGCTTGGCGTTCACCGCGGGGATCACGTTGTCCACGGTCTGGAGCTTCTTGTCGTCGTCGAGCGCCACCAGCTGGTCGCCCGCAGCCGGAGCGCAGCCCTTGCCGCCGCCGCTCGACGCGGAGTCCGACGACGAGGATCCGGCCTTGCCGCAGGCCGCGAGGGAGCCCGACAGGGCTACCGCGACCATCGCCAGGGTGAGTACGCGCGCACGCATCTGATCGACCCGCCTTCTGTGTCCCGCCGGGAGGTCGGGCCCGGCGCGTGTCCGACGGGTGGATGCACCCGCGCCACTCAGCGAACACCCGGGCGGCAGGCGGTGCAACGCGAGACGACGTGTCGTGACCAGCGCGTGATTTGCTTCGCGCCGTCCAGAGAGCGGGAAATGACGGGCCCCTGGTGGTTCGGGGCGCGCACGATGGCGGGCATGGGAAAAACCTTCCAGCGGATCGACGGGCGGCTCCGCGCCTTCATCGAGGCCCAGCCGCTGTTCTTCGTCGCCACCGCACCCCTCGCCGGGGACGGCCACGTGAACCTCTCGCCGAAGGGCCGGTCCGGATCGCTGGCCGTGCTCGACGAGCATCGCGTCGCGTACCTGGACTTCGGCGGGAGTGGCGCGGAGACGATCGCCCACCTGCGCGAGAACGGGCGGATCACGATGATGTGGTGCGCGTTCACCGGTCCGCCGTCGATCGTGCGGGTACACGGGACGGGCGAGCCGGTGTTCCGTGACGATCCGCGGTTCGGCGCGCTCATCGGATCCTTCGCCGGGGCGGACGGGCCGTCCGTGCGGGCGATCGTCGTCGTCACCGCACACCGGATCAGCGACTCCTGCGGCTACGCCGTCCCGGTCATGGAGTACCGCGAGGACCGGTCCCTGCACGCGGACTTCTTCGGACGCAAGACCGACGAGGAGTTCTCGGCGTACTGCGAGAGGAAGGACCACATCGCCACGAGCCTCGACGGGCTGCCCGCTCTGCCGCTGCCGCTGCCCCCTCGTCCGTGACTCTCAGGTGGCGGGTACCGGGACCGGATCCGCGGCGGTCGGGCGGGCGCGGCGCCAGCTCCGGCGCACCGACTTCGGCGTGACCCAGCGCTCCGTGACCGCCAGCACTCCCTCGACCAGCAGCGCGAGCGCGGCCACGAGGAAGCCGCCCGCGAACGTCTGCCCGTAGTCCTGCAGGCCGAACCCGGCCGCGATGATCAGCCCGAGCCCGCCGCCGTTCACCAGCGCGGCCAGCGTGGCGGTGGCGACGACCTGGACCGCGGCGGTCCGCAGCCCGGCGGCGATCAGCGGGACCGCCAGCGGAAGCTCGACCCGCCACAGCATCTGGCCGCCGGACAGCCCCATCCCGCGGGCCGCGTCGCGCACCTCTGGATCCACGCTACGGACCCCCGCGTACGCGTTCGCCAGCAGCGGCGGGATCGCGAACACGGCCAGCGCGAGCACGGTCGCCCTCGGCCCGTAGCTGATCGGGCTGACAGCGAACAGCGTGAGCAGCGCGAGGGTGGGCACGGCCCTGGACAGATTGGACAGCACGACGACGACCCCGCCGCCACGGCCCGTGTGGCCCATCCAGAACGCGAGCGGCCACGCGACCAGGCACCCGAGGAACACCGCGGCGAACGAGATCGCCAGGTGCTGGCCGGTCAGGTACAGCACCCCGTTCTCGCCCTGCCAGTTCACCGGATCGTTCAGCCACCGGATCGCCTGCTCGACGACGCTCACGACGCGGCCACCTCCCGGCCGCGCGCCCACGGGACCAGGATCCGGGTGAGCAGGATCAGCGCGAGGTCGATCACCAGCGCCAGCGCCACGCACAGCAGCGTGCCCGCGACGATCGGGGCGCGGTGGAAGTTGGAGTTGAAGCCCTCGACCACGATGAGCTGTCCGAAGCCACCGAACCCGACGATGACCCCCACGGTGACCAGCCCGATCGTGGACACGGTGGCCGTCCGCACGCCGGTCATGATGGCCGGGACCGCGATCGGCAACTCGACCCGCCAGAACATGCGGCCGCGCCCATAGCCCATGCCGAGCGCCGCATCCCTGACCTCGTCGGGTACGCCCCGGAGCCCGGTCAGGGTGTTGCGCACGAGGATCAGCAGCGCGTACAGCACCAGGCCGATCAGCACGAGGTTGCGGGAGAACCCGACGAACGGGTACAGGCCGGCGAACAGCGCGAGCGACGGGATCGTGTACAACACCCCGGTGATCCCGAGGATCGGCCCGGCAAGCCACCGGACCCGGCTCGCGAGTACCGCCAGCGGGAGCGCTATGACCGTCCCGATGAGAATTGTCTGGACGGTCAGGATGACGTGTTCCTCGCCAGCGGTCAGGATGGTGTCGGCGTTGTCCCGCACGTAGGACCAGTCGAACCACGGGTTCGGCGCGGCGTCCGGTGGGGCCGCGAGCACGGAACTGACGGCAGCGAGAAGGGACACGCGTGGACGGTACCCCGGCTTCCGCGATCAGGCTGGAGGATGTCCGCAAGGTCTATCCGGGAGGCACGGTCGCCGTCGACGGGCTGAGCCTGGAGGTGCCGGCCGGTGAGGTCGTGGCGCTCGTCGGGCCGTCCGGCTGCGGCAAATCGACCACGCTGCGCATGATCAACCGGCTGATCGAGCCCTCGTCGGGGCGGATCTTCCTCGGCGACGAGGACATCACCCGCGTGGATCCGGTGCGGTTGCGGCGGCGGATCGGGTACGTGATCCAGCACGTGGGGCTGTTCCCGCACCAGACGGTCAACGTGAACGTGGCCACGGTCCCCAAGCTCCTCGGCTGGGATCGCGCGCGAGTCCGCAGCCGGGTCGGTGAGCTGCTCGAACTCGTCGGGCTGGAGCCGGGCATCTACGGCACCCGGTACCCGCACGAGCTCTCGGGCGGCCAGCGGCAGCGGGTCGGGGTGGCGCGAGCGCTGGCGGCGGATCCGGCGGTGCTGCTCATGGACGAGCCGTTCAGCGCCATCGACCCGATCGCGCGCGCCCATCTCCAGGAGGAGTTCCTGCGGCTCCAGCGGGAGGTCCGCAAGACGGTGGTCATGGTCACCCACGACATCGACGAGGCCGTGCGGCTGGCCGACCGGATCGCGGTGCTGCGCCAGGGCGGCGAACTCCAGCAGTACGCGCGTCCGGCGGAACTGCTGGCGGCCCCCGCCAACGACTTCGTCACGGACTTCGTGGGCGGCGACCGGTCGCTGCGGCGGCTCGCCGTGACCCCCCTGGACGTCAAGGACGTGCTCCCGTTCTCCGCGGTCGGCATGCCGCAGCCCAGGTCCGCGAAGGACGCGCCCGAGGGCATCCCCACGGTCCCGGTCGGGGCGAGCCTCAAGGACGCGTTCGCGGCGCTGCTGGCGAACGAGAGCGGCTGGGTGGCCGTCCGGGAGGGCGACCAGCTACTCGGCGTGCTGACTCCCGGATCCCTGCACGCGGCGCTACTACGGGCAACCCCGCAGGCGGTGTCCCAGTAGGCGGTAACTCAGTAGCCCGCGTCTCAGTAAGCCGGTGTCTCAGTAGCCGGAGCGGTTGCCCGCCGACTCGGTGAACCGGGTGGCGACCATCCCGACCAGGATCGCCGCACCGACGACCATCGTGAACGCGCCCGCCCCGTGCTGGTCCAGCAGCAGCCAGCGCTGGACGAGCAGGAGCAGGACGATGCCGAGGACCGTGCCGAACACGCCCGCCCGCCGGCCGAACGCGCTCACCCCGCCGAGCAGGACCGCGCCGAGGGCCAGCAGCCACTGGCTGTCGAACGCGACCGGGGACGCGGTGCCGAGCTGGAGCGCGGCGAGCACCCCGCCGAGCCCGGCCAGCCCGGACGAGAGGACCAGCGCGATCAGGGCCCCGAAGGATCCGCGCGGCCGGATCGCCGGATCCTCGTCGCTGCGGAACCCGCTGAGTGCGCGCCGCACGTTGGGCCAGAGCCAGACCACCCCACCGAGGATCGACGCCACGGCGAACGCGGCGAACCACGGCCACGGCTCGGGGATGTACCTGCCGACGAGCCGCGCGGATCCGTCCGCGATCCCGTACAGCGCCCCCGCGATCAGCACGGACGCCCCGAGGCTCGCGGCCCACGCCGGGACGTTGAGGATGGCGATGACCAGCCACAACGCCAGTCCGGCCGCCATCGCCGCACCGACGGAGACCGCGATCGCGGGGCCATAACCCCAGTTCTCCTGGATCGACAGCCGGGTCAGCAGTACGCCAGCGCCACTGGCGATCGCCCCGACGGCGAGGTTGGGCACGGCGGCCCGGATCGACAGCGACAACCCGACCGCGACGAACCCGACGACGGCACCCTGCATGGCGAGCGGCGCGAGATCGGCCGTGCCGAACTGCCCCGGGTGGCCGCGACTGGCCAGGACGTACACGACAGCCACCGCGCCGGCGAGTAACAGCTCCCAGAGGACGTTCCCGACCACCCGGTCGCGCGGAGGCCAGCCCAGATCGCCCGGATCGGGCATCGAGGGCGGCGCGTACGTGGCACTGGGTCCGTACCGGGCTGTCCGTGCCATCGTGACTCCTCCGGCGTGCGGGGTACGGCCGAGAGTAGCGCTGGTCAGAGTGCCCGCCAATGGGTCGAGTCGTTTGGCCCTCGCCCCGCGTCAGGGTTCCGGTCTAGACGCCGGCGCCGTGCGCGCGAGCTCACCGGACGAGCACGGCCGCTACTGGGAGGGGTTGGTGAGCAGGTAGTCGATGAACTTCGCGCGGATCACGCTCTCCTGGTCGCCGTAGTCGTGGCCGGTGAACTCCCGCCACAGGCCGATGGCGTCCTCGATCGAGGCGCCGAACGATCCGGTGCTGCCGTCGACCCGCTCGGCCTCGTCGGCGTGCGGCAGGTGGCGGAACAGATCCCAGAAGAACCCGGGGTCACGACGGTCCCGGGCGCGCTGGAACGCCTCCTGACGCAGTTCCTCGGTACTGAGGCGGTCGAGCTCGGCGAAAGCGGTCATGAGCGGAGTTTAGAGTGCGCGCCCGATAGGGCCATGCGGGCTACGGCCGGCACCAGAACCACGTGGCCCTGGCACTCGCCTCGCTCCGCCCGCCAATCGGCGCGCACCCTTAATCGGGTAGGTCGTCATCATTCGGATCGTGGGGTATGCGGCACGAGTACTCCAGCCACAGGGCCGCCGCCACGAGCAGCACCGCCGAGGCGACCGCGCCACCGGCGACCGGCACGTCGGACGCGGCGGCCGCGAGCTGGTCCCGCTGCAGGAAGACCCAGGTGAACACCCCGGCGTACAGTCCGCCGACCAGCGATCCGCCGAGCGAGGACGCCTTGGCCAGGGCGGCGAGGCGGGCCACGAGCAGCGGATCCATGGGCTCGGTGCCGCGCTTGCGGGCGATCCGGGCCTTGGTTGACCTGGCCGTGATCCCCTCGACGAGCGCCAGCAGGACCATCGTCACGAGGGCGAGCCACGGCAGCTGCCCGAACGCGCCGTAGAAGTGGTCGACCAGCCACCAGCCCGCCACGCCCGCGAGGAGGGCGGTGAGCACGAGCGTGCTCGGCTTCGTCGGGGACAGGTGCGGATGCGGCTCGGGATTCACGCGCGCACCGCCAGGTCGTCCCGCCGGGTCAGCTCGTCCGGCAGGCCCGTCAGGATCGCCGCCACGGGGCCGTAGCCCGGCAGCTCGGCGCCCGGATCGGCGTCCGCCCACGGGAGGAGCACGAACGCCCGCTCGTGCGCGCGGGGATGCGGGAGGGTGAGCTCCGGATCGTCCGAGGTCACGCCCTCGACGTGCACCACGTCCACGTCGAGCGTCCGCGGGCCCCACCGGATCGTCCGCTCCCGCCCGGCCGCGCGCTCCAGCTCGTGGGCCCGCTCCAGCCAGCCGCGCGCGTCCGTGCCGGGATCGTCGACGATGAGCACCGCGTTGAGGTAGTCGCCCTGCTCGACCGGACCCCAGGGCGGCGTCTCGTAGACCGGCGAGGCCACGACGAGCACGTCTGCGAGGGCCTCGGCCGCCGAGGACAGGTAGGCCAGCCGGTCGCCCAGGTTGGATCCGATCGACAGCACCGCCCTGCTCACCGCGACCGCCGGATCGACACCGACACGTCCGTGAACGCCAGCGGGATCGGCGCCTGGGGCTTGTGCACCGTCACGTCCGCGGCGAGCACCCGCGGATCCGCGAGACAGACCTCGGCGAGCCTCGCCGCCAGGGTTTCGAGCAGGCTGACCGGCTCGCCCCCGACGACCTTGGCCAGCGCGTTCGCCAGGTCGCCGTAGTCGACGGTGTCGCTGACGTCGTCGGTGGTAGCCGCGGGGGTGGTGTCGAGCTCCAGCGCGACGTCCACGACGAAGTCCTGGCCCTGCTCGCGCTCGAAGTCGTACACGCCGTGCCTGCCGGGGACCCGCAGGCCCGTCAGCGTGATCCGGTCATTCACCGTCGTCGGCCTCCGCGGTGGCGACCGGGGACGAGTGGTGGATCCACAGCCGCCAGCGGCCGTCGCGGCGCCGGAACACGTTGGTGGCGACCGCGGTACCGCCGACGAGCCCGTGCGCGGCCGAGAGGTCGGCGAGGATGTTCTCCTCGCAGGTCACGACCGCGACCTCGCCCTCGACCCGGACCTCGACCCCGGACAGCACGAACTGGAGGTAGCCGGAGTTCGCGAGCAGCGCGGTCCAGGACCGCAGGACGTCCCTGCGGCCGGTGAGCAGCGGCGATCCCGGGTGGACGCAGGCGATGTCCTCCGCGTCGTCCCACAGCTCTTCGAGCGCGTCGATGTCGGCCTCCTCGAACGCCGCGTACAGCGCGAGGTTGGCCTTCTCCAGGTCCGCGTGGGTCATCGGCTCCGTCACCGCGCCCCCGCTCCGCGCCGGTCACCGGTCCGGCGGTCGGCACCCGTGCGACGGTCGCCCGCCCGGCGGTCGCGGCCGAGCCTGCGGCGGTGCGCCAGGATCTCCTCCTGGACGCGCAGGGCGTCGGCCGTGGCGAGCACGTCGTGTACCCGGACCCCCCACACGCCCGCCTCCGCGGCGAGCACGCTGGTCGCGACCGTGGCCGCCTCGCGCCCGCCGACCGGCCGGGGCGTGCCGTCCGGATCCGCGAGCAGACTGCCGAGGAACGACTTGCGGCTCGCGCCGATCAGCACGGGGAGCCCGAGGGTGAGGACGGCGTCGAGCTGCGACAACAGCGACCAGTTGTGGTCGGCGGTCTTGGCGAAACCCAGCCCCGGATCCAGCACGAGCTGGGCCGTGTCGACCCCGGCGTCCACGGCGGCGTTGACCCGGTCGGCCAGCTCGATGCACACGTCGGCCACGACGTCGTCGTACCGGGCCAGCGCCTGCATGTCCTTGCTGTGGCCGCGCCAGTGCATCAGGACCCACGGGCAGCCGCGCTCGGCGACCAGCCCGGCCATCTTCGGATCGCCCAGCCCGCCCGACACGTCGTTGACCAGGTACGCACCGGCATCGAGGGCCGCCGCGGCCACGTCGGCGCGCATGGTGTCGATGCTGACCTTGGCGCCCTCGGCGGCGAGCGCCCGGACCACCGGCACGACCCTGCCGATCTCGATCTCCGGATCGATCCGCTCGGCACCCGGCCGGGTGGACTCGCCACCCACGTCGATGTAGTCGGCGCCCTCGGCGGCCATCCGCAGCCCGTGCTCGACCGCGGCACGCTCGTCGGCGTAGAGGCCGCCGTCGGAGAAGGAGTCGGGCGTCACGTTCACCACACCCATGACGATGCACCGCTGCGGGTGCGGCAGGACGTGTTCGTGATCTGCCGGCATGCCCGCCCGCCTCACTTCCCGATGATGAGGCTCATCGCCTCGGCTCTGGCCGCCACGGACCGGTTGAACAGACCCCGGACGGCCGACGTCACGGTGCGCGCGCCCGGCTTGCGGACTCCGCGCATCGACATACACAAGTGCTCGCACTCTACGACCACGATGACCCCGTGCGGATCCAGAACGTCCATCAGAGCATCGGCCACTTGGGACGTCAGCCGTTCCTGCACCTGCGGACGGCGGGCATACGCGTCGACGAGCCGGGCCAGTTTGCTCAGCCCGGTGATCCGGCCGTGCGTGCCCGGGATGTACCCGACGTGCGCGACGCCGTGGAACGGCACGAGGTGATGCTCACACGTGGAGTACAGCTCGATGTCCTTGACCAGGACCATCTCCTCGTGGTCCTCCTCGAAGACCGTGGTGAGCACCGACTTCGGATCCACGTGCAGCCCGCTGAACGTCTCGGCGTACGCACGGGCGACCCGCGCCGGGGTGTCCCGGAGGCCGGCCCGGTCGGGATCTTCCCCGACCGCGAGCAGGATCTCCCGGACCGCCCGCTCGATCCGGGGATAGTCGACGCGTGCCTCCACCAGGCCGTCGGCAGGGCCGGTGACCCGGTTCTGGCCGTTGCTGCTGCCCTGGCTCCCGCGCTGGCCGGCCGGGCTCTCAGCCTGGCCGGCCCGCGGTTCGGCGCTCAGGGTCAGCCCTCGCCGTCCGACCGGCTGAACGCGCCGGCGTCCGGCTCGTCGCCAGGGTGGTAGCCGTTGGCGGCCGGCGGAGCGCCGACCGACGCGCCCTGGAGTTTGGCGATCTCGGCGGGAGTCATGATCGGCGGCTTGTCGCTCGGCGTGCGCTTGCCGAACCCGTTGTACGGGGCCAGCGGCGGGCGCTTCACCACGCGCGAGGCGATCCGGATCATGTCGTCCTTGCTGAGGGTTTCCCGCTCCATCAGCTCCAGGACCATGTCGTCCAGCACGTCCCGGTATTCGACCAGGATCTCCCAGGCCTCGTCGTGCGCGGCCTCGATCAGCCCGCGGACCTCGGCGTCGATCTCGGCGGCGATCGAGTCGGAATAGTCGCGCTGGTGGCCCATGTCGCGGCCGAGGAACGGCTCGGAGTCACTCGTGCCGTACTTCACGGCGCCGAGCTTGGCGCTCATGCCGAACTCGGTGACCATCGAGCGGGCCAGTGCGGTCGCCTTCTCGATGTCGTTGCCGGCGCCCGTCGTGGGCTCGTGGAAGACCAGTTCCTCCGCGGCCCGGCCACCGAGGGCGTAGGCCAGCGTGTCGATCATCTCGGATCGCGTCTGGGTGTACTTGTCTTCCGTCGGCAGCACGAGCGTGTGCCCGAGCGACCGCCCGCGCGGCAGGATCGTCACCTTGTGCACGGGCGCCGAGTGCGGCAGCGCGTACGCCACGAGCGCGTGCCCGCCCTCGTGATAGGCGGTGACCTTCTTCTCCTTGTCGCTCATCGCCCTGGTCTTACGCTCCGGGCCAGCGATGACGCGGTCGATCGCCTCTTCGAGGAAGTAGTTGGTGATCGCCTTCTTGTCGTTGCGCGCCGTCAGCAGCGCCGACTCGTTGACGACGTTCGCCAGGTCGGCACCCGTGAAGCCGGGGGTACGCCGCGCGACCGTGTCGAGGTCGACGTCGGGGCTGAACGGCTTGCCCTTGGCGTGTACCCGCAGGATCGCCTTGCGGCCCTCGAGGTCGGGGCGGTCGACGGCGATCTGCCGGTCGAACCGGCCCGGGCGCAGCAGCGCGGGGTCGAGGATGTCGGGACGGTTCGTCGCGGCGATCATGATCACGCCGCCCTTGACGTCGAAGCCGTCCATCTCGACGAGCATCTGGTTCAGCGTCTGCTCGCGCTCGTCGTGCCCGCCGCCGAGGCCAGCGCCTCGGTGCCGGCCGACGGCGTCGATCTCGTCCACGAAGATGATCGCGGGAGCGGTGGCCTTGGCCTGCTCGAACAGGTCGCGGACCCGGCTCGCGCAGACACCGACGAACCTCACCACGAAGTCGGACCCGGAGATCGTGTATAACGGGACCCCGGCATCACATGCGACGGGCCGTGCGAGCAGCGTCTTGCCAGTCCCGGGAGGACCGTACAGCAGCACGCCCTTGGGGATCTTCGCGCCGATGGCCTGGAACTTCGCCGGATTTTGGAGGAACTCCTTGATCTCCTGAAGTTCCTCGATGGCCTCGTCGGCGCCGGCCACGTCGGAGAACGTCGTTTTCGGGGTGTCCTTGCTGACCAGTTTGGCCTTGGACTTCCCGAAATTCATGACCCGGTTGCCGCCGCCCTGCATCTGGCTCATGAAGAGGAAGAGCAGGACCACCACGATCGCGATCGGCAGGAAGCTGATCAGCAATGTGACCAGAACGCTTTCCTTCGTCACCTTTGTGTCGAATTTGACGTTCTTGCCGTCGTTCTGCTGAGCCCGCAGGACGTTGAACACGTCTCCGCCGGAGAGGTACGGGAACGAGGCCTGGATCTTCTTGCTGCCCTGGACCTCACGCTTCAGGTCGATCTGCAGGATCTGTTCCTTGTCCTGCATCACCACCCTGTCGTAGTTGCCGCTTTCGATCTGGGTCAGCGCGACAGAGGTGTCCACCTTCTTGTAGTCGCCGTCCCCGGTAAAGAAGGAGGCGAGCAGGAGCGCGGCCAGGATCGCGAGCACGATCCAGAACACCGGTCTACGGACGAAGCGAGTACGTTCCATACTTCGTGCGGGGTGCCTCTAAACGAGAGCCCCGGCCCCTCCCGATCTGCTGCGGATTTGCGCCGATTGGACCTGCGCGGACCGGGTGTTCCCGGTTCCAGCGAGCCTACCCCGCGAGCCCAGACAACGCAGGCGCGCCCGGTCAGGCGGCCACGCACAGGAAACGTGCCAGAGTCGCCTGGTGTTCCGGAGCCGTTCACCAGATCTGGGGAGGCGAAGTTACGTCACCTTATGTCACGAGTTGCGGTAGACCTCGGGCTTGAGAAGCCCCACGTAGGGCATGTCCCGGTAACGCTCCGCGTAGTCCAGGCCGTAGCCGACGACGAATTCGTTATCGATGTCGAAGCCCACGTACTTCACGTCCACGGCCACCCTGATCGCGTCCGGCTTGCGGAAGAGCGCCACTACCTCGACCGAGGCCGGGTTGCGGCTCGCCAGGTTCCGCAGCAGCCACGAGAGCGTCAGGCCCGAGTCGATGATGTCCTCGATGACCAGCACGTGCTTGCCGGTGATGTCCCTGTCGAGGTCCTTGAGGATCCGCACGACGCCCGACGAGCTCGTCGACGCCCCGTAGGACGAGATCGCCATGAACTCCAGCTCGACCGGCCGCTGCATCGCGCGGGCGAAGTCGGCCATGAACATCACGGCACCCTTGAGGACCCCCACCAGGAGCACGTCGCGATCGGCGTAGTCGGCGTCGATCTCCTTCGCCAGTTCGGCGATCCGCGACCGGATCTCATCCTCGCTGACGACCACCTTCTCGATGTCGTTGTCGTACAGGCTGGCCACAAGATCCCGGGTCGTCACCTGGCATAGCCTGCCATGGGCCGCAGACGCCCGCCCTCCCGGCCGATGAACTTTCAAGCTTCCTTAAGAGTGCGCACTCATGCCCGTCGCAGGCGTCCGCCGGAGCGTTCCACGACGATTCCGGACGGAAGGTACGCCGGGCCCTGACCCCGCCAGCCGGTCACGAGCGCGTCGAGCGCGGTCACGTGCCGGGACGAGAGCGCACCGCCCGGCGAGCCCAGTTCCAAGGCCCAGGCGTGCAGCGCCCTGGTGCGCAGGGCGGCGGGCTCCGCGGCGAGCACGGCCACCTCCAGCTCGCCGTCCACGGTGGCCTTGACCAGCACCTCCGCGGCCAGTGCGGTCAGCAGGTCGGCGTCCGCCCTGAGCTGTCTCGCGCTGCGCGCCAGGCCCGCGATCGCGCCAGGGCCGGCGGCCTCGGTCAGCGCCGGGAGCAGCGCGCGGACCCGCGAGCGGGCGAACCGCGGATCCGTGTTGTGCGGGTCCTCCCACACCGGCAGCCCCTCGGCCGCCGCCCGGACCACGGCCCTCGGCAGTTCCAGCAACGGCCGCCGGTACACCCCCCGGACCGCGGCCATCCCCGCCAGCGACCGTGCCCCGGACCCCCTCGCCAGCGCGAGCAGCACGGTCTCGGCCTGGTCGTCCTCGGTGTGGCCGAGCAGGACCGCGGCGGCGCCGAGCCGGTCCGCGGCCGCGCCGAGCGCCTCGTACCGGGCCGAGCGGGCGGCGGCCTCGGGTCCACCCGCGGTGCCGACGTGCACGCGCAGGATCTCGACCTGGCCGAACAGCTCACCGGCCCAGTCGGCCACGTCAGCAGCACGCTCGGCGGATCCGTCCTGAAGGTCGTGGTCGACGGTCAGCAGCCCGGGGACCAGTCCGTACCGGGGCGCGACGAACGACGTGGCGGCGGCCAGCGCGAGCGAGTCGGCGCCCCCCGAGCAGGCAACGAGCACGAGCGCGCCCGCGGGCAGATCCGCGAGCGCGCGGCGGACCGCTGCCCTCACCGCGGCCACCTCGGGCGCCGGACCGGCCACGGGGATCAGCCTGCCACGGGTTCGGGCCGCACGGGATCAGGCGGCGGGGCCGTGCACGCGCGCGACCCAGGCCGAGGGGTTCTTCAGCTCCTCCGGCTTGGGCAGCGTCTCGGCCGACTCCCAGATCTTGTTGAACTTCTCCATGCCGACCTGGCCGACGACGGCCGCGACGAACCGGTTGCCCTCGGCGTACTGCTTCATCTTGACCTCGACGCCGAGCAGCTTGCGCAGGATCCGCTCCAGCGGGTTACGGGCCACCCTGCGGGCGTTGAACTTCTCCCTGATGCTGGCCACGCTCGGCACGACGTCGGGGCCGACGCCGTCCATGACGAACTCGGCGTGCCCCTCCACCAGCGTCATCAGCGCGGTCAGGCGGGCCAGTACCGCGCGCTGGGCCGGGGTCTGGACCAGGTCGATCACCGACTCCATGGCCTTGGGGTTCTTGAGGGCCTCCGCGATCGAGTCCAGGCCGCGGCGCAGCCGGGCGGCGAGGGCGTCCTTGTCGAGTTCGGCCGCGTCGACGAACGCGCGGACCTCGTCGATGAAGTGCTGGCGCAGCCACGGGACCGCCGTGAACTGTGTGCGGTGGGTCACCTCGTGCAGGCAGATCCACAGCCGGAAGTCCCGCGGATCGACCTCCAGGCGGCGCTCGGCCTCCACGATGTTGGGCGCGACCAGGAGCAACTGCCCCGGCTCACCCGCGAAGACCTCGTACTGGCCCAGCACCTTGCCCGAGAGGTACGCGAAGACGGATCCGGCCTGGACGCCGGTCGCCTTCGATCCGACCACCCTGGCCACGTTGCCCGGGGTCTGCCCCGCCGTGAGCTGCCCGATCAGCGGATCGATCACCTTCTGCAGGCCCTCGACGTTGGCGGCGACCCAGTCCTTGCGGTCGACTACCCGGACCGGCGGATGCTCGACGAGCGCGTGCAGCCCGGTGTACTCCCGCACGTGCCGCTCGGCCTCGGCGGTCAGCGTGCGCAGCTGCCCGACGACGTCGGACGCCTCGGCGAACGTGACCCGCGGACCCGTCTTCGCCAGGGCTCCCGCCGTCGCGACCGCCAGATCCCAGTCCACCATCTGCGTCGTCGTCATTCATCCACCGTACGTGGCACCTGGCGGACCGGCAGGGTTACGCACAACCGCAGGCCGCGAGCTTGGCTGCGAGCTTGTCCATGACGGGCCGGGCGCTGCCGGCCGTGCCGTTGGCGACCAGCGCGAACGCCAGTTGGGTGCCGTCCTTGGTCATCACCACACCGGCGAGCGCGTCCACGCCAGAGAGGGTGCCGGTCTTGGCCCGGACCTCGCCGATACCGGCCGCCGCCGCGTCGGATCCGAACCGGGTCGCCAGTGTGCCGCTGTAGCCGGCGACGGGGAGGCCGGACACGATCCCGCGCAGGCCCGCGTGGTCGGGGCTGACCGCGGCCTTGAGGACCCCGGTGAGGAACTGCGGGGTGAGCTTGTCCAGCCGGGACAGCCCGCTGCCGTCCTGAAGCTGGTCGCCGGCCACGTCCACGCCGAGTTCCTGGAGCACCTGGTGCCGCGCGGCCGCGCCCCCGGTGAAGGTGGCGGGCTGCTTCTTGGCGATCGCGACCTGGCGAAGCAGCGCCTCGGCGATCACGTTGTCGGAGAACCCGAGCATCTGGTCGACCAGCCACTGCACCGGTGGGGAGGGCAGCGAGGCGATCGGCTGGGCGCCCGCCGTGGCCGTACCCGCAACGACCTGGCCCGGCCCGAGGCCGAGGAGCTTGCCGAACTTGACCGCCGCGTCCTTCGCCGGATCGGCGGACCGGATGCCCGGCGTCTCGGACTCCGGATCCGCCGCCGGCTTCTTGCGGCCGCCGTCGACGGCGAGGGCGCTCACGGGGGATCCGGAACCGCCGCTGACCGTGTCGCTGTCCCAGCCGGGCGCGAGCGCGGGGCCGGTGAACAGCGAGGTGTCGTAGATCAGCTTGGTGACCTTGCCCTTGGCGGTGACCTGCTTGGCGAGGGTGTCCAGGCGCGCGGCGCCCGCGTAGGTGGCGTTCGGCCCGACAGCCAGTGTCGGGTCTCCCCCGCCCACGAGCACGACCTCGCCAGCGCCCGGACCAGCCACGACGGCGGTGGTGAACCGGTGGTACGGACCGAGCGCGGCGAGCGCGGCGGCGGCGGTCACGATCTTGGTGGTCGAGGCCGGGGTGACGGTCTCGGTGTCACGGCGGCCGAACAGCGCCTTGCCGGACTCCAGGTCGATCACCGAGAGGGCGACGTTGCCGAGGCGCTTGTCCGCCAGC
>JAOPVE010000113.1 GCA_025963185.1 Actinomycetes bacterium | reverse complement strand
CGCCGAGCGGGTCGGCGGGCGAGGCGCTGCGCCTGGAGCCGTGCACCGACGGTCCGGACCAGCAGTGGGAGCTGCGAGGGGACGGCACGATCGCCGACGCCGGATCCGGGCGCTGCACCGACCTCCTCCACGGCGCGACGGCTCCGTCGACCCCACTGGTCCTCTGGCCGTGCCACGGCAAGTCAAACCAGCACTGGCAGAACCGCTGACCGTGGCCTGACCTGGCTCAGGTGGGGCCGGTCTGTGCCGATCTGGGCACGGTGACCGGTCGACGATTGAAGCTGGTGGTGGGGCTCCTCTACGTGGGGATCCCCGGGGTGCTCGTCGCCGTGGCCGAGACTCTGGAGTCCGACCGGCTGGACTCCGCCGCTGTCCTGGTGACGATGCCGTTCTCGCTGGTCGCCGCCGGGCCGTACCTGGCGGCGCTCGACGCGGTCGACAGCGCGGCGCCCGAGCTGTGGAACTGGGTCAACGTGATGGGCGCCGTGCTCATCGCCGCCGTGAATCTGCTGCTGGCGTGGGGTGCGGCGCGGGGCGTCCGGGCTGGCTGGCGGCGGCTGAGGAGGGACTGGTCCGGCCCCGCGAGGGCGGACCGGGCCGAGGCGCGGCGGGCGGTCCGGGCGATCCCCCGGGCGACCCGGATCGAGGTGCTGCGGCTCGCCCAGCGCGGCGAACGGTACCCGGATCCGGCCGTGGCGGCAGCCGCCGAACGCTACGCCCGCCTCGAATTCACGCCGTGGCCCGCGAGCGCTCCCTCGCCGCTGCTCCCTGCGCTTGGCGTACTCGTGGTAGCGGCCGGGTTCCTCGGCAGCGACTCCCTACCGCTCGTGCTCGGCGTCTGCGTGGGCGTGCCGGTGGTCCTTGTCGGCGGGCTGGCGTGGCTCGTGAAGCGCTCCTGGCGACCGCTCACCACCCTCTCGCCCCCACTCGCCACCGTCCCCGAAGCGCGGTAACTGCAACCGGTCGGGACCGGCCGGAGTTACCGCACTTCGCAGGGATCCTCGGCCGCTTTATAAGCTAATCGAATTCGCGATTCCAATGTTTACGGCGTGTAAACAGACGTGCGTATCTGGGTCACCAATTCCGCCGGGAAAGCGTGTGAGCGAGCCTCTGAGCTGCCCGTTCGTCATTGACACCGATGACTCGCCGCGTTAATTTCCTGAGAGCGCTCTCACCCCGTGGCCGCAACGCCACACCCCCACACCGTGAACGAGCCGCTTGTTCGCGACTCCTGTTTTGGAGGCCGCCCATGGCCATTTCCGTCCCCACAATTCTCCGGCGCGGGCGCATTGTGCGCACCCTCGCGGTGACGTCCGTCGGCCTCCTGGCTATCGGCGTGGTCGCCACGATGCCCGGATCGGCATCCGCGTCCGTCCCGCCCACTCCCGCCGGTTACCACCTCGTCTTCAGCGACGACTTCACCGGCGCCGCGTGGGCCAACGTCGACACGTCCAAGTGGCAGTTCGCGACCGGTCACGGTTATCCGGGCGGGGCGGGCAACTGGGGCACGGGCGAGGTCGAGAACATGACCAGCAACAACGCCAACGCCCACCTCGACGGGAGCGGGTCGCTCGGCATCAAGGCCATCAAGGACGCGGCCGGCAACTGGACCTCGGCCCGGCTCGAGACCCGCCGCACCGACTTCGCCGCTCCGGCGGGCGGCAAGCTGAAGGTCGACGCGCGGATCCAGCAGCCCAACGTGAGCGGGGCCGCGGCGGCCGGCTACTGGCCCGCGTTCTGGATGCTCGGCGCGGCCGCCAGGCCCGCCGCGGCCACGAACTGGCCGGGCGTCGGCGAGATCGACCTGATGGAGGACATCAACGGCCGCAGTTCCGAGTTCGCGACGCTGCACTGCGGTGTCGCTCCCGGCGGACCGTGCAACGAGTTCAACGGCCTCGGCAGCGGCGAGAAGGGCTGCGGCGGATGCCAGACCGGCTACCACCGCTACACGATGCTGTATGACCGGTCCGTGTCGCCGGAGCGGCTGGCCTGGTACCTCGACGGGGTGAACATCCACAACGTCTACGCGAACCAGATGCCCGCGGCGACGTGGAACGCGGCCGTCCACCACGGCTTCTACCTGATCGCGAACGTGGCGATGGGCGGATCGTTCCCGGGCGCGTTCGGCGGCGGCCCGACCGGCGCAACCAAGTCCGGGGTGCCGATGCTGATCGACTACGTGGCGGTGTGGACCTCACCCTGACCGTCCGCCAGCGAGGCCCGGGCCGGCGCGACACCGGCCCGGGCCCGCTCAGGTCAGCGGCCCGCCGCTTCTCAGAGCCGGACCGGATAGACCGGCTCGGGGATCTCGGGCTTGATGCGGTGCTCGACGAAGATGCCGTGCCAGATCATGAACACCAGCAGGGTCCAGATCTGGCGGCTGCGGTCGAGCTGGCCCAGCTTGTGCTCTTCGAGGAGCGCGCGGACCGCGTTCTTGTCGAGCAGGTGGTCGGTCTGGGAGTCGTTGATGATCCCGCGCGCCCAGTCGTACATCTCGTCGCGCAGCCACAGCCGGATCGGCACCGGGAACCCCAGCTTGCGGCGGTTCAGCACGTGCGGCGGGATGATCTTGGCCAGCGCCCGCCGCAGCGCGTACTTGGTGGTGCCGTGGGCGAGCTTCTGGTCGACCGGGATGCTCGCGGCGACCTTGAAGACCTCGGTGTCGAGGAACGGCACCCGCAGTTCCAGCGAGTTCGCCATCGTCACCTTGTCGGCCTTGACCAGAATGTCGCCGCGCAGCCAGGTGTAGAGGTCGATGTGCTGCATGCGGGCGACCGGGTCCCAGCCGCGCGAGATCTCGTACCAGGGGGCGGTGACGTCCTTGAAGCCGACGCCCTCGGTGTAAGTCTTGAGGACCGCGCGCAGGTGCTCGTCGCGGAAGTTGCGCGCGTTGCCGTAGTAGCGGTCCTCCAGCGAGAGGGCGCCGCGCCGGAGCAGGTCCTTGCCGCGGGTGCCCTCGGGGATCTTCGTGGACACCTTCCCGATCACCTTGCGGACCCCGCCGGGGATCTTCTCGAACGGCGCGAGCGAGAGCGGCTCGTGGTAGACGGTGTACCCGCCGAACAGCTCGTCGGCGCCCTCGCCCGACAGCACGGCCTTGACCTGCTTGCGGGCCTCGCGCGCGATGAACCACAGCGGCACCAGCGACGGATCCGCTACCGGGTCGTCGAGGTACCAGATGATCAGCGGGAGCGACTCCATCATCTCGTCGGCCGACACGGTGCGGACCACGTGCTTGACCCCGATCGCCGCGGCGGACTCGGCGGCCACGTCGACCTCGGAGTAGCCCTCCCGGTCGAAGCCGGCCGTGAACGCGACGAGGTTGGGGTTGATCTGCTTGGCCAGCGTGGCCGTGGCGGTCGAGTCGATCCCGCCGGACAGGAACGCGCCGACGGTGACGTCCGGGTCCGCGATCATGTGCTTGGCGACCGAGTCGCGCATCACGTCGGCGATCCGCTCGTACAGCTCTTCGGCCTCGGCCTCGGTGTTGACCGGCTTCGCCGCGAACACCGGGTGGAAGTAGCGGGTGAACTCCACCTGGCCGCCGGGGACGATCCGGAACGACGTGCCGGACTCCACGCGCTTGATGCCGGTGTGCAGCGAGTCGGGCTCGGGCACGTACTGGAGCACCATGTAGTGCTGCACCGCGCGGGTGTCGAGCTGCTCGGGCACGCCCAGGGTGCTCGACAGTTCGAGCAGGCTCTTCTTCTCGCTGGAGAACGCGACCCCGCCCGGACCGGCCGAGTAGAACAGCGGCTTGATGCCGAACATGTCGCGGGCGCCGAAGACGACCTTCTCCTGCGCGTCCCAGATCATGAACGCGAACATGCCGCGCAGCTTCTTCACCGAGTCGGGGCCGAGGTGGTGGTAGGCGGCGACGACCGCCTCGGCGTCACCTTCAGTGTTGAACTTCGTGCCGAACTCGTCGCTCAGCTCGGCGCGGATCTCCAGGTAGTTGTAGACCTCGCCGTTGAAGTTGATCGTGTACCGCGACGGCGCCTCGGGCGGCCCCCAGATCAGCGGCTGGTGCGAGTGCTCCAGGTCGATGAAACCGAGCCGGTTGAAGCCGTAGACGACCTCGGCGTCGGCCCAGGTGTCGGTCTCGTCGGGACCGCGATGGCGCTGGCAGCGCAGTGCGGCCGCGACGGCGTCCCGCGCGGCGGCCGCGTCGGTCTCGCTGGCACAAATCAGTCCAAGCAGGCCGCACACGTGTGGTCACACCTCGTGGTCTTCATGGGGGGCGGTGGAAGTGCAATCATGCCACGGCGCTTGAGTTGCACCCGATTCGGTGATCCGGCCGGGTGCTCGCCGCTCGTTATGGCGAGCCATGAATTTCCGTTCTCTTTCGCGCGTGAAAATTCACGACCAACAATCCGTACGGATCGCCACACCAGCCGCCACAACTCCATTTGCGACTCGCATTCCGCGCTACGGAGTCCGGGGTGATGGCATAGAACGGCGAGTCGAGAGTGCTGTCGACGATCCGTTCTCGACGACCGAACGGCTCCGTGATCGCGCGCCCGATGCGCCTGCTGCCGACCGGTGACGAGACGACTGGCTGCCGTCGGTCAGCCGTGCTCTTCCGTTACGTCGACGGGCAGGTCGTCGTAGTAGGAGGTGTGCCGCGACCGGAGAATGGTGCGATGACGATCCCGTTCCCCTCGCCCATGGACCCCGCCGCCGGGCGCGCCGAAGTGTTCCTCCGCTACCTCGACTACTTCCGCGAGAGCACGCTGGCCAAGGTGTCGGCGCTGGCCGAGGCGGACCTGCGGAGCAGCCGGCTGCCGTCCGGATGGACCCCGCTCGAACTGCTCAAGCACCTGCGGTACGTCGAGCTGCGCTGGATCGAGTGGGGATTCCAGGGGCGCGACGTCGGCGATCCGTGGGCCGACCAGCGTGACGATCGGTGGCACGTCGATCCCGCCGAGACCCGCGACGACCTCACGGCTGCGCTCCGCACGCAGGGCGCACACACGCGGGCCGTGGTGGAGGCCAGCGATCTCGCGGCCCTCGGCGCCCCAGGGCCGCGATGGGACGGTGCCGATCCGCCGCCGCTGGAGCGGGTGCTGTTCCACCTGCTTCAGGAGTACGCCCGTCACCTGGGGCACGTCGACATCGTGGCCGAACTGGCCGGCGGTCCGGTGGGGGAGTAAGGCCCGTTGTCCGGGCGGGCATGCTCGGGGGGTGATCGTTCGCGAGCGTGCTCCCGGTGACCTCTCCGCATGTGTGCGTGCCCTTGAGGCCGTCCACGTGGCGGATCGCTACCCGCTGTCGTGGCCGGCGGATCCGGTTCGGTGGCTCAGTCCGGCTGGGTGCCTGACCGCGTGGGTGGCCGAGTCCGGCGGGGCCGTCGCGGGGCACGTGTGCGTGGTGGGCGGAGTCTCGGATCCGGCTGTGGCTGGCGCTCGCGACCTCGCGACGGTCTCGCGGCTGTTCGTCGCGCCCACGGCCAGGGGACGGAACCTGGGCGAATCCCTCCTGGCCACGGCCACCGCGTACGCCGCGGACCAGTCGCTCCAGTTGATGCTCGACGTGGTCGACTACGGCGGACCCGCCGTCGCCCTCTACGAGCGCCTCGGCTGGCGCCTGATCGACCGCCGCCCCGCCAACTGGACTGCCCCCGACGGCACCCGCCTGCCGGTCCGCGTCTACCTCGCCCCGAACGGCCGAGACGCCTCCGCGCCGGATTAGGTTGTGGCCGTGACAGCTGTCAGGGGATCGCCTCCCGCCGCAGCCCTGTTCGCCGCCGGACTGCTGGTCGCAACCGCCGCGTGCGGTGCCGCCGGCCGGTCAGATCACCACAACAGCGCCAGCTCGGGCATCCGCCATGACGTGGCGCCGCTCCAATCCCGGCTGCCGTTCCTCGGGACCATCCGCAGCGCGACCTGGATCGTGCGGATCAAGAGCTACGACAGAGATCCGGGCCCCGCGCCCGCGTCCAACCGGCTGCTCGGGACGGTCTGCTTCGACGCGCGGGATGCCGCATCCCTGGCGCGGAACCATCACTGGTACTCGGCGGCCCTGGACCACGTCGACCTGGTCGAGCCGACCCTCCTCACCGCGGGAATCACCAACCCCAGGTGGATCGAAAGCGAGCTCAACGAACTCGGCACCCGGGACGGATACACAGGCAGCTACCTGCTCGACCAGCGCTCGGGATGCCTCTACCTCCTGCTCTCGAAGTAGCCTCCCCGCGAGGGGCGCCCGTCCTTGTGTGGAGCACCCGGAGGCCGGAATTGTGGCACTGCACGGCGGACCACAGTGGACGCTGAGCATCATGAGCAAAAGCCTGCAGCGGATGGCAGAACTGCCGCGGCCAGGCAATACCGCAGCAAAGAGTCGTGGCCCACGCGTCCGCCTCCGTTGCTCGCGTCATCCCGCAGGATCACAATCGCCTCGGAACACAGCGCCACGAGATCCTGGGGCGGTCCGAAGCCCGCGCTGATCCGACGTCGGGCACTCAGTGCCTGGTCTCGTACCTGGTCAGGACCACGCCGTCGGGAAACGTCCGGGTCTCCACCAGGGTCAGATTCACCCAGTTGTCCAGGGCCGTAAAGAACGGCGTGCCGCTGCCCACCAAGACCGGTGCGGTGGCCAGCACGTACTCGTCGATCAGCCCGGCCCGCATCGCCGCGGCGGCGAGTGTGGCGCCGCCGATGTCAATGGGGCCGCCATCCTCGGCCTTGAGCCGGGTGATCTCAGTGACCGCGTCGCCGGTGACCAGGCGGGTGTTCCAGTCGACCGTGCTGATCGTGGAGGAGAACACCACCTTCGGCATATCCTGCCAGCGGCCGGCGAACTCGATCTCGGCCGGTGTGGCGCCGGGCTGCTGGTCGGCGGTCGGCCAGTGGGAACTCATCGTCTCCCACAGTTTGCGCCCATACAGCGCTAGGCCGGTCGCCCCCACCCGGTCAGACCACCACTGGAACAGCTCGTCGCTCGGCACGCTCCAGCCGAGGTCGTCGCCGGGCGCGGCGATATAGCCGTCCAGGCTCAGGTTCATGCCGAAGGTCAGTTTCCGCATGGCGTCAGCCTCCCGTGAGTCGGTATTCGGCGTACAGACCAGCACGGCGCGCAAAAATCATCGGTCAGGCCCACCGAGGGCCA
>JAOPVE010000411.1 GCA_025963185.1 Actinomycetes bacterium | reverse complement strand
GGTTGCGCGTCCGGCGGAGGGCCGGCGACGAGCTCTTTACGCACCGATCGCCTGCTGGATCTGGGTGAAGAGGGTGGCGGCCCCGTCCGCGATCGAGGTCTTGCCCGAGGTCACCCCCTGGTAGACGGTCTGGAACGCGGTCTTGACCTGGCCGTCGCCCTTCGGCGGGGCGGCCGGGGGCTTGGCCAGGCTGCTGGCCACGGCCTTCTCGTAGTTGACGACGACCTGGTCGGGGCCGGTCAGCGAAGCGGTGACCGCCCCGGCCACGTTCTTGTTCGGCGGCAGGCCGCGGTCCACGCCGAGGATCTTGCCGGCGCCCTCGTCGTTGATCAGGAAGCTGATCAGCTCGGCGGCCTCGGCCGGGTGCTTGCTGCCCGCGGTGGCCGAGAGCAGCAGGGTGGGCTTGTAGTACTGGCCCGAGTTGCTGCCGTCGGTCGGGAACGCCGCGAGGGCGAGCGTGTTCTTGGTCGCCTTCTGGGTGGCGCCGAGGGTGTTGTCGAAGATGAACTCGGCGGCGGACTTGCCCTGCACCAGCGCGGACTTCGCCGCGGTGCCGTCGTACTGGTTGGAGATCGCGGCGGGGGTGGCCGCGCCGGACTTCACCATGCCCTGCCAGAGGGTCCAGAACGTGACGATGTCGTCCTTGGTGAAGGCGATCTTGCCGCTGTCGTCGTAGAGCGACTTGCCGCTCTGGCGCAGCCACAGCTCGAAGATGTCCTCGGCGTAGCCCATGTCCGAGACGCCGTAGACCTTGCCGCCGGACTTGTCGTGCACGCTCTTGGCCCACGCGGCGAAGTCGGCCCAGCTGCCGCCGCCGGTGTAGGGCTTGATGCTGAGCTTGCCCAGCGCGGTGGTGTCCACGGCGATCGAGGAGGTGTTCTGCCCGAACGGGACGGAGAGCACCTTGCCGTCGACGGTGCCGGACTTGGCGATCGCGGGCTCGAGGTCACCCAGCGGAAGCACCTTGGACTGCTTGCCCAGATCCGCCAGGACGTGCCGCTTGCCGTACTCGGTGACGTAGCGGTAGTCCATCTGGATCACGTCGGGGGCGTTGCCACCGGCGGTCTCGGTCGCCATCTTCTGCCAGTAGGCCGGGTAGGCGGCGTAGTCCGTCTGGACGGTGATGTTCTTGTGCTTGGCCTCGAACTCCTTGATGGCCTTGGTGGTCAGGCCCGCGCGCACGTCGCTGCCCCACCACGAGAACCGCAGGGTCACCGGGCCACTGCTGGCGCCGGAGCCAGAGTCCTGGCCGCAGGCGCTGACGGTGCCGGCCGCGAGAACGGCCGCGAGTAAGGGGGCGATGATCCGCGCTGCGGACCGGGCCCTGCGCGGCTGGAACTCCTGCATAAGTCCTCCTGTCGAACTCCCCGCCTCCGGGGCGCCGGAGTGCGGCAGAACGTCTCGCGAAATGTGCGGCCGCGCCGCCGGGAACAGCGCGGCCAGCGTGAGCGGTAAGCGCTTTCCCGATGGTGGTTCCGGACCGTAGCCAGGTCCGTTCAGAGGTGTCAAGAGATCCGCGTGATCGGGGTAAACCGCCTCCGACGTGCCCGTATACCCCCGCCGGCGTCACGCTCGGTGGTCATCCCGGCGGGACTGGCCGGGCGCTCGCCAGGGTCCGCGGGGGGCGCCGGGGAAAGGCGGGAAAGGTGGCCGGTCCGCTGTGGACGGTCGCCGTGGCTGGGCTTCGGGCCGTGATGCCCGCGCGCACCGGCTGCTCGTGAGCGTCGTGTGCGCCGAGGTCCGCCGGGATCGAGGGGCCGGTCGTTAACAGCGCGTCACGTCGTCGCCGCCGGTGTTAACGCACCAGGCAATTCCGGCGGCGGGCGCCCCGCGATCACGGTGGGTGAGGCCGATCCGGGTGGTGCGGCGCCCGAAGTCCGGCCCCTGGTGCCGGTCCGAGGTACCGCACTCCGGGAAAATGAGTGCTGAATTGAGGGGTGAACTGTGACCCGGGTGGGCCGGCCCGCGTGCCCGGCCCACCCGGCGCTCACCCCGGATCCGGTCAGTCCTCCTTGACCGAGTGTGGCCGCCACGCGACGTACAGCTCTCCCCGGCGCGGATACGGATACCGGTGGATGACCCGGTGCGCGTACCTGCCGCCGCTGAGCTCGAAGCACACATACTCGGTGCGCCCCGGATCAGCCCACTGGTCGAACAGCACGACGTGTCCCCCGCCGTCGCCGTAGCCGCCCTCCCCCTTCCACAGAACCGCGTCGCCGGACCGTAAGTCCGCCGCCTCGATCTCGTAGCCGAGCGAATCGAAATCGCACGTCGCCGGCTGGTGATCCGCGGCCCACGCCATCGCCACGAAGCCGGAGCAGTCCGTGCGGTACTGCCTGCCCTGCGGATCCGGCGCCGACACCGGCCACGTCCCGCTCTCGTCCAGGTAATGCACGTTGCCGTCGACCCAGGTGCGCGCCCTGGCGATGATCTCGGCCCGGCTCAGCGGGCCTGGCGCCCCGTCGTTCGTCATAAATTCCTTCCCGTTGCTCGTTTTCGCAGATAGATCCCCTGCTGGTCGACCCAGTCGGACGATAGACGCCCGGCCACAGGATCGGCCGGCCGTGCCCGCGGACGCAACAGGCGCCCGGGCAGCGGCGTTGCCCGGCCCGCGTACCCTCGGCGAGGTCCACCGCACCGATTCCCGAGGCACCGATTCCCGAGCGGAGCCCCCACCCGTGACGCTCCTCGAGCTGGACGGCCTGTCCGTCGCCTACCCGGCCGGACAGCGGTGGGCCCGGGCGGTCCGCGGTGTCTCGCTGAGCGTCGCGGCCGGTGAGGTCGTCGGGCTCGCCGGGGAGTCGGGCTGCGGCAAGACCAGCGTGGCCATGTCCGTCCTGCGGCTGCTCCCGCGCACGGCGAAAGTCACCGGGCGGATCCGGTTCGGCGGCACCGACCTCACGGGCGCCACCTGGGGCGAGCTGCGGGCGGTCCGCTGGGCACAGGCCGCGGTCGTGTTCCAGGGCGCCCAGCACGCGCTCAACCCCATGCACCGGATCGGCACCCAGATCGCCGAACCCGCCCTGCGCCACGGGCTGGTCACCCGGTCCGCGGCGGCCGCCCACGCGGCGGACCTGCTCCAGCGGGTCGGGCTCGCCCCGGAACTCGCCAGGGACCACCCGCACCAGCTCTCCGGCGGCCAGCGCCAGCGCGCCCTGCTCGCCACCGCGCTCTCGTGCTCGCCACGGCTGCTCATCGCCGACGAGCCGACGTCCGCCCTCGACTCTGTGAGCCAGGCCGCGATCCTCGGCCTGCTCCGCGAACTCGCCGCCGAGCGCGGGATCGGCGTGCTCCTGGTCAGCCACGACCTCGGGGCGCTCGCCGCCGTCTGCGACCGGATCGCCGTCATGTACGCGGGCCGGATCGTCGAGCAGGGCAGCGCGGAGGCGGTGCTCGGGGATCCGGCGCACCCGTACACCGAGGCGCTCACCGGCGCGGCGACCGTGATCGGCGATCCGGCGACCCGGTACGCGCCGCGGAGCCTCGGCGGCGCCCCGCCGGATCCGCTGAGCACCGCGCCCGGCTGTGCCTTCGCGCCGCGCTGCCCCCACGCCGGGCCGGACTGCGGCGGCGAGATCCCGCTGCGCCCCGCCGGGCCGGGCCGCCTGGTCGAGTGCGTGCGGGTGGCGTCGTGAGCGAGCGGAGCGAGCGAACCCGCAAGCGCAGTGCGACCGGATCAGGCCGGCTAGAGCGAAGCGAGGGCCGCGCGTGAGCGAGCGGAGCGAGCGAACCGGCAAGCACAGTGCGACCGGGTCAGGCCGGCTAGAGCGAAGCGAGGGCCGTGCGTGAGTGATCCGCTGCTGGCGGCCTGTGGGGTGAGCGTCGAGTTCCCCGGCGGGCGGCGACCGGCCGACGGGCTCGACCTCGTCGTGCACCCTGGCGAGATCGTCGCGCTGGCCGGTCAGTCGGGCTGCGGGAAGACCACGCTGATCCGGGCCATGCTCGGGCTCCAGCGCACGGTGTCCGGCGAGATCCGCTACGAGGGCAGGCCGATCGGGCGGGGCCGCGCGCTGCGCCGGTACCGCCGCCACGTCCAGTTCATTCCGCAGGATCCGCGGGCCGCTCTCGATCCGCGGCGGACCGTCTACGACGCCGTCGCCGAGGGACTGCGCGCCCACCGGCTGCGCGACGGCGAGTACGCGCGCGTCACCGAGGCGCTCGACCTGGCCGGGCTCCCGCGGCGGCTCGCCGCGAGCCGACCCTACGAGCTGTCCGGCGGCCAGTGCCAGCGGGTCCTGATCGCCGGGGCGCTCGTGCTGCGGCCGCGCGTGCTGCTCGCCGACGAGCCGGTCTCCTCGCTCGACGTCGTCGCCCGCGGCGAGATCCTCGCCCTGCTCTTGCGGCTGCGCGAGGAGCTGGGAATGGCCACCCTGATCGCCACCCACGACCTCGGCGCCGCCTGGCAGATCGCGGACCGCACGGCGGTCCTGCACGGCGGCCGGATCGCCGAGGACGGCCCGACCGAGTGCGTCCTCACCCGCCCGGCTCACGAGCAGACCCGGACCCTGCTGGCCGCTCACAGGCAGTCAGCCCCGGTCCACAGCTGACGAACCCGCGGTTGACGGCGCACGTCACTATCGGTGCGCGCCCGTCACGGCGCCGCAGCCCTCGGGACTACACTCCCGGACGCTCAGGCCCAGCGGAAGGACACCCATGCGTCAGGTACGGCGGGCGATCTGCTCACTGCTCGTGCTCGGATTATCGGCCGCCACCCCCCTGCTGGCCCCGCTCACAGCACACGCCGAGACCGGCGGCAGCACCCTCACGGTCGGGATCTCGGCGGACGCGGAGGACCTCAATCCGTTCAAGGCGAACACCGTGGTCGCGAGCCAGATCCTCCGGCTTACCTACGACTACCTGACCGACTACGAGCCCGCGGACAACAGCACGCTGCGCACCCTCGCGACGAACTGGACGTCGAGCCCCGACAAGCTCACCTGGACCTTCACGCTGCGCCACGGCGTCACCTGGTCGGACGGCAAGCCCCTGACCGCCAAGGACATCGCCTTCACCTACCGCGCGCTCAAGTCCGCCCCCGCCGACGTCACCAACCGGACCCTGGTCAAGACGTTCGTGTCCGTCGACGCGCCAGCGGACGGCACGCTGGTGATCCGTACCTCAAAGCCGACCGCCACGATGCTCGCGATCGACGCGCCGATCCTGCCCGAGCACGTGTGGGCCGGGCGCACGGACATGTACACGGCCCAGCCGGCCGTGCCGTCGGTGTCGAGCGGGCCGTACGTCCTCACCGAGCGCAAGGAAGGCGAGTTCTACCGGCTGCGCGCCAACCCGCACTACTGGGGACCGGCGCCGAAGGTCACCGAGATCCTGCTGCGGCGTTTCAAGAGCGTCGACACGGCCGTGGCCGCCATGAAGCGCGGCGAGGTGGACGCGATCGGCAACCTCAACTCCGTGCAGTTCGACGCACTCAAGGACGATCCGTCGATCGCCCGGGTCCGCGCCTCCGGTCTGCGGTTCCACGAACTGCTCCTCAACCCGGGCGCGCGGCTGGCGAACGCCGCGCCGGAGGGCAACGGCAACCCCGCGCTGCGCGACAAGCGGGTCCGGGTGGCCATCGACTACGCCATCGACCGGCAGAAGCTCATCGACGGCGTCCTCGGCGGCTACGGCGAGCCCGGCGCCGGGTACCTGCCCGCGAAGCTCACGCCGTGGAGCTGGCAGCCCGCCCCCGCGGACCTGCGGGGATACGACCCGGCCAAGGCCAGGCAGATCCTCGACTCCCTCGGCTACAGGACCGGCCCCGGCAACGTGCGGATCATGCCGGGCAGCCGGAAGCCGATGACCCTGCGGCTCGCCTACACCGCCGACCACCCCGTGTTCCCGCGCTACGCCACGTACATCAAGCAATGGCTGGGCGACATCGGCCTGCCCGTGCAACTCGTCCCGGCGTCGGGATCGCAGCTCGGCGCGCTCCAGTACCGCGGCGAGTACGACCTGCTGCTCAGCGGCTGGGGCGTCGACCCGGATCCGGACTACCTGCTCTCGATCCAGATCTGCTCGGCGCTCCCGCTGACCAAGGGCGGACCGACCAGCAGCGACGCCTTCCACTGCGATCCGCGCTACGACGCGCTCTACAACCAGCAGGCCACCGAGCTGGATCCGGCCAAGCGGGCCGATCTGGTCCACCAGGCGATCTCCCGCCTCTACGGCGACGCCATCCCGCTCGTCCTCACCAATCCCGCCACGCTGGAGGTGTACCGCAAGGACAAGTTCACCGGGTTCGTCAGCCGTCCCGGGCCGGGCGGCAGCGTCCTGGGGTACTGGAGCTACCCGCACGTGCGGCCGGTCGCGGCCGTCACCCAGGCCGAGTCCAGCCACACCCCGCTCTATGCCAGCGGCGCCGCCGCGCTGGTCGCGCTGGCCGTCGCGGGCGGGCTGTTCTACCGCAGGCGCTCGACCCGCCACCTGCGCGAGTGAGGGCCGCCCGCGTCGCCGGCACACTCCTTGCCCGGCTGACGGGGGTGCTCTTCCTCGGGTTCGCCCTGTTCCACCTCTTACCCGGGGATCCGGTCAGTGCCCTGACCCGGGGCCGTCCGGTGACCACCGAGGACCTCGCGACGATCCGGGCCGGATTCGGCCTGGATCTCCCGCTGTGGAAGCAGTTCACGTCCTACGTCACCGCGCTCGCCCACGGCGACCTGGGCACCTCGCTGGCCGCGCACCGCCCGGTGGCCGACATGCTCGCCGAGCGGATCGGCCCGACCCTGCTGCTCACCGTCAGCGCCACAGTGCTCTCGGTCACGGTAGGGATCGCCACCGGGGTCGCGGCGGGCTGGCGGCCTCGCGGCATCGGCGACCGGGTCGGCACGGGGGCGGCGATCGTCCTGTGGTCCGCGCCGACGTTCTGGCTGGGCATGCTGCTCATGGCGATCCTCGGGGTGGCGGCCGGGCTGTTCCCCATCGCCGGGATGCGCTCGACCGAGTCCGGTGGCGGCGGGGTGCTCGACGTCGCCCATCACCTCGTACTGCCCTGCATCACCCTCGCCGCCGTCCAGTACGCGCAGTACCACCTGCTGATCCGGTCCGCGGTCGCGGCCGAGCGGCACGCCGTCTACGTCACCCTGGCCAGGGCCAAGGGGCTGCCCGACGCGCTGGTCCGGTGGCGGCACGCGGTGCCCAACGCCATGGCCCCGACGCTGAGCCTGGTGCTGACCAACCTGGGCTTCGTCGTCTCCGGCGCGGTCACCGTCGAGGCCGTGTTCTCCTGGCCCGGCCTCGGCGACCTGACCTTCGAGGCGCTCCGCGGCCCCGACCCGCCGGTGCTGCACGGCACGTTCCTGCTCCTGTGCGGATCCGTCGTGACCGCCGACGCCATCGCCGATGTCGTGCTGCGCCGCTTCGACCGCCGGGGCGGGACGACATGACGGGCTGGCGTCCCCTGCTCCCGGCCGCCGCGGCGGGGACCACGCTCACGGCGCTCGGCCTGCTCTCGCTCACCGTCCCGGCCGCACGGACCCTGCCCGGCAACGCCAGCGGGCCGCACCTCGCGCCGCCGAGCGCCCGCTACCCGTTCGGCACCACCGACACCGGCCTGTCCGTGCTGGACCTCGTCGTCTTCGGCGCCCACCGCACGCTGATCATCGCCGCCCTGTCCACTGCCCTGGCGCTCGGCGTCGGCACGGCGACCGGCGTGCTGGCCGGGCACTTCCAGGGCTGGCCGGACCGCGTCCTGAGCCGGTTCACGCAGTGGGTCCTCGTACTCCCGCAACTGCCGCTCGCGATCACGATCGCGGCCGTGCTCGGTCCCGGGCTCGCGCAGCTGTCGCTGGCGATCGCCCTGGCGTACTGGCCCGCGACCGCGCGGGTCGTCCGGGCCGCGGTCGTCGCGACCGAGTCGCTGCCGCACCTCGAGCGGGCGCGGGCGCTGGGGGCCGGGCACTGGCGGCAGATCCGGGTGCACACCTGGCCGGCCGTGCTGCCCGTCGTGATCACCTGCACCACGCTCACGCTGGGCAACGCGCTGCTGTCCGAGGCCACGCTGAGCTTCTTCGGGCTGGGCGACACCACATCGGTCACCTGGGGAGGAATGCTCCAGGACGCGTCCGGGATCGGGGCGATCACGGCCGGGGCGTGGTGGTACCTGCTCGCCCCGGGGCTCGCGATCACGCTCGTCGTCATGGTGTGCAGCATCGCCGGGCGCAGCACCGAGGCCGCGCTCGGACGCCACCAGGCGCACGGTCTGCTTCTGCGGCGGCCCCGCTGGCGCCGCTCGGCCGCGGGCGAACCCGCTGGCCCGGAACCGGTGTGATGCGCCCGTCCGGGGCCGATCCACGCAACCCCGGCAAAGCCCCGCGGACCGCCCTTGCAGCCGTGCCGGGCTCCCCCGCACCTGGCCGCGGGGGTGTGCGGAGCCTCTAAGCTGGCGCCGACAGCCGTGCTCGCCGGCCCCCACCGGCCGGACCCTCCGCCGGCATCGCCGGCCGACCCCCACCGGGAGGCACGAGTGCAGATCAGACTGCTCGGCGCCGTCCAGTTCACGGTCGGCGGGCAGCCCGTCAGCCTCGGCCCCCGCAAGCAGCGGCTCATCGCCGGGGTGCTCGCCCTCGAAGCCGGACGGCAGGTCGGAGTCCACCGGCTCGTCGAGCTGCTCTGGCCGACCAGCCCGCCCTCGTCGGCCGCGCAGTCCGTGCGGGTCTCGGTGTCCCGGCTGCGCTCGGCGCTCGCCGTGGCCGGTCCGCAGTACGGGGCGATCGTCCGCACCGAGGGATCGGGGTACCTGCTCGACGTCGATCCGTCCGTGGTGGACGCGCACGAGTTCCGTCGGCTGGTTCGGGCCGCCGCGCAGGCCCCCGCCGACGCCGAGCGGATCGCGCTGCTCGACGCCGCCCTCGACCTGTGGCAGGGATCCGTACTGGCTGGGGACGTCCCCGCCGAGTGCCGCGAGCGGCTCTGCCAGTCACTCGACGAGGCGAGGCTCACCGCCGTCGAGGACCGTTGCGCGGCCGCCCTGCGCCTGGGCGACCACGCCTCGCTCCCCGCGGAGCTCGGCCGCTGGGTCGCCGAGCACCCACTGCGGGAGCGGATGCGGGCCCAGCTCATGCACGCCCTGTACCGCTGCGGGCAGCGCGCCGAGGCCCTGGCCGTGCACCGGGCCGGGCGGGCGCTGCTCGTCGAGGAGCTCGGGCTCGAACCCGGTCCCGAGCTGGCCGCGATGGAACGGGCGATCCTGGCCGACGATCCGGCGCTG
>JAOPVE010000398.1 GCA_025963185.1 Actinomycetes bacterium | reverse complement strand
CAGAGGTCAGGGCCCGGTAATCCGTTCGGCGGCGAGGCGGCCGGAGATCAGGACCATGGGTACGCCGACGCCCGGCGTGGTGCCGGACCCTGCGAACACCACGTTCTGCAGCCCGGGCGCGAGGTTGGCCGGCCGAAACGGACCGGTCTGCCGGAACGTGTGCGAGGCGGCGAACGGCGCGCCGCGTTCCATCCCGCGCCGGCCCCAGTCCGCCGGGGTCGTCGTCGCCTCCACCTCGATCGCGTCGCCGAAACCGATGTAGCCGGACCGCTCGAGGACGGCCACGCACTCGTCCCGATAGCGCGGCCCGATCACGTCCCAGTCGATGTCGGCATCGAGGTTCGGAGTCGGAAAAAGCACGTAGTAGCAGTGCTTTCCGGCCGGCGCCAGCGACGGGTCGGACATCGTTGGCGACGTCACGAGAAAGGACGGATCAGTCATCAGCGAGCCGCGCTCGATGATGTCCGAGAACACCGACCGCCACCCGCGCCCGAAATGGATGTTGTGGTGCGCAATCTTCGAGTACGACGCCGAAGATCCGGCCAGCAACAGAAAGCACGACGGCGAATAGACCAATCGACGCAGCCCCGGCGGCGTCACCTCCGGTGGCAGCAGCGTACGGTAGGCCACCGGCAGGTCGGGAGTGAGAACCACTGTGTCGCAAGGGATCCGGTCGCCGTCAGACGTGTGTACGGCCACCGCGCGGTCGCCCGCGAGCTCGACCCTGGTCACCGACGTCCCGTAACGGAAGGTGACCCCGTGCTTCTCGGCGGCGCCGGCAAGGGCGCGGGGTACGGCGTGCATGCCGCCGACGGGGGAGTAGACGCCGGCGACCGAGTCCATGTAGGCGATCACCGCGTAGATCGCCAGGGCCTGGTACGGCGAGAGCCCGGCGTACATCGACTGGAAGGAGAAGATCCGAAGCGTCCGCGGATCGGCGAAGAACTGCCGCAGCTTGGGCTGGAGCCGCCGGAACCCGCCGATCGCGGCGAGCCGGGCGAGGTCCGGCGTGAGCAGGTCGAGCGGCGAGTCGATGTTGCGGTCGATGAAGCTGTCCCGTTCGAGTGCGTAGAGCCGCGTGACGAACCGGACGAACCGGCGGTACCCGTCCGCCTCGCGCGCGCCGCAGACCCGGGTGATCTCGGCCGCCATCTCGTCGGTCCCGGCGTGGACGTCGAGCGTCGATCCGTCGGGGTAGTACGCGCGGTAGAGCGGCGAGACCGGGTCCAGGGTGAGCCAGTCGCCCAGGTCCTCGCCGACGGCGGCGAGCGCGTCCGCGATCAGTTCGGGCATGGTGAGCACGGTGGGGCCGGTGTCGAACTGGTAGCCGCCGAGGCTGATCCGCCCGGCCCGGCCGCCGGGCAGCGGCTCGCGTTCGAGGATCGTCACCCGCCGCCCGGCACCGAGCAGGCGCAGCGCGCAGGACAGCCCACCCAGGCCCGCTCCGACGACGACGACATGATCCGTGGGGCCGCTCACCATTCGCACGCCCGAACCCTAGGCGCGATACCCCGGCCCCGCCCGTTGGCGGCTGGCCCGCGGATCTGTGTGAAGTTCTGAAGGGATCTTCACAGCGTTCTGACACCACTTCGCTATCCATGCTCCATGACGATCTTGCTGGTAGCGACGCGCCGAGCCCGCCGATCCCGCCGATTCTGGGTGGCTCTCCTCGCCACCGCGCTCGTGGGCGCGGCGGCGGTCTCGGTCCGGGACGCGGCCGCGGGCGGGTACGGCGGCGCGCCGGATCCATCCCGCCCCGGCCCGTTCGCCGTCGCCGCCGCCGAGTACACCCTCGGCGACTCGGCGCTCCAGATCCAGGATCCGGAGACCGGCAGGATCCCGGTCGAGGTGACCGCCTCGGTGCATTACCCGCGGGACCTGTCCGGCCGCCCGCACCCGCTCGTCGTCCTGCTGCACGGCATGTGGGTGACCTGCGCGGACAAGGTGGCCCTCGATGGCATGAACGCCGCGTTCGACCAGGCGGACGCGGCCACCGATCCGGCGGAGAAGACCCGTCTTCAGGAGCTGGGAAGCAAGCTCGGCGAGCCGATCATGGCGTGGCCGTGCCGCACGGGCACCCCGCCGGTGCCGAGCTACCGCGGCTACGACTACCTCGCGGCGAACCTGGCCAGCTACGGGATCGTGGCCGTCTCGGTGAGCGCGAACGGGGTCAACGCCGGATCCATGTCCTCCGACGAGGACCGCACGGCCGTCATCAACAAGCACCTCGCGCTGTGGCAGCAGCTCGCGAGTACCGGCGGCGGGCCGCTGGCGGGCAAGTTCACGGATCCGGCGAGTCACCGGCCCGTGGCCGTCCAGTTCCGGGGCAAGCTCGACCTGACCAGGGTGGGCACGATGGGCCACTCGCGCGGCGGCCGGGCCGTCATGTGGGAGGCCGCGGACCGGCACAAGGCCGAGTGGCCGGCCGGCGTGCAGGTCAAAGCCGTCGTGCCGCTCGCCGCGGTCGGACCGTTCGATCCGGAGAACCCCGAGGTCGTGGCCGACTACATCACGAGCACGATCCCGCTGCTGGAGATCGCCGGGACCTGCGACGGGGCCACCCTCGGCGACGAGTACGTGCCGCTGACCACGGGCAAGACGACGGCCGCCCTGCGCCAGTTCGTGGTGCACGGGGCCAACCACAACTTCCACAACACGGTCTGGTCCCCGGCGAGCGGCGGGTTCGACGCGGCCGACGAGACCATCCACCCGGCGCCGGGGCAGTGCAAGGGCCGGGACGGGGTCACGGATCCGCAGCTCACCGAGCCCACCCAGCGGCGGATCAACACCGGCCTGGAATCGGCGTTCTTCCAGAAGCACCTGCTCGGAGCGGCGACCTACGACCGGATCCTCGACGGCACCGACCAGCCCTACGCCAGCCTCGCAAAGATCGACCTGAAGAAGGCCAACTAGCCCTCGCGAAGTGGGGTAACTCCGGCCGGTCCGGACCGGCTGTGGTTACCGCACTTCGGGATGGGGTCAGACCCGGCGGGCGGTGGCGGCTACGGCGAGCTCGCGCAGGACGTCCGCGGCGCCGGGGGCGATCAGGTCGGAGTGGAGCGCGGTCAGGGCGCGATCCGTCAGCTCGGCGATCAGCTTCTCGGTCTCGGCGAGCGCGCCCGAGGTGCTGATGACCTCCCGGACCGCGTCGACGCCGCCCGGCCCCAGCTGCGGATCCCCGAGATGGGTTTCCACCAGCGCCGCCTCCGCCTCGGTGGCGCGGGCCAGCGCCTTGGCGATCAGCACGGTGCGCTTGCCCTCGCGGATGTCGTCGCCCGCGGGCTTGCCGGTCTCGGCCGGATCGCCGAACACCCCCAGCACGTCGTCGCGCAACTGGAACGCCTCGCCGAGCGGCAGCCCGTACGCCGAGTACGCCGCGGTCAGCTCGGCGGGAGCCCCGGCCAGCGCGGCTCCGAAGTGGAGCGGGCGCTCGATCGTGTACTTCGCCGACTTGTAGCGCACCACGGTCATGGCCCGCTCGACCGTGGAGTCCGCGGTGACCTGGGTCAGCAGGTCCAGGTACTGCCCAGCCATGATCTCGGTGCGCATCTCGTCGTAGACCGGCTGGGCGCGCAGCAGCGCCTCCGGCGGCAGCCCCGAGGTGTTGAGCATGTCGTCGGCCCAGATCAGCGACGTGTCGCCGAGCAGGATCGCGACCGCCGTGCCGAAGTTCGCCGGATCCCCCCGCCAGCCCGCGGCCCGGTGGTGGGCCTCGAAGCGGCGGTGCATGGCGGGCTGGCCGCGCCGGGTGTCGGATCCGTCCATGACGTCGTCGTGGATCAGCGCGCACGCCTGCACCCACTCCAGCGCGGCCACGGCCCGGACGATCTCCGGCCCGTCCTCACCGCCGGCGCCGCGCCAGCCCCAGTACGCGAAGGCCGGCCGCAGCCGCTTGCCCCCGTCGAGGAAGGCCGTGAGCGCGTCGGCGAGCGGCGCCAGGTCGGGGCTGATCCCCGTGAGCAGGGTCTTCTGCCGTACGAGCATCGACTCGAGCGCTCCCGAGACCCTCCGGCGAAGGTCCGCATGGTCGAGCGGCATGGGCACCGGATCCTCCTGAACCGTGCGGAAAAAGTGGGAGCGGTCACACCGGATGACCGCGGTCGCCGCGCTGTGCCCCGCGGCAGGAGGGGCGGGCGCGCTGCACGCACGCTAGCGCGAGCAGTCACGTCCGGCTCGCCGAATGCCTGCACAGACGGGTGCCCACTGGGTGGACAACCGCGCGATCCTCACCGGCCGGGGACGAGCCGGGCACTACAGTTCTGAGAATGTCGCGCGGAACCGCCTCGATCATGCCCGGCGAGAGGCCACTCGTCGCCGACCTCGTCAGGGCGCCGGATCCGACCTATTCGTTCGAGTTCTTCCCGCCCAAGACCGACGAGGGCGAGCGGCAGCTCTGGCAGGCGATCCGCGAACTGGAGCCGCTGCACCCCTCGTTCGTGTCCGTCACCTACGGCGCCGGCGGATCGAACCGTGAGCGCACGATCGCCGTCACCGAGCGGGTCGCGGCCGAGACGACCCTGGTGCCGCTGGCCCATCTCACGGCGGTGAACCACTCCGTTGCCGAACTCCGCAACATCATCGGCAACTACGCCAACGTGGGCGTGCGGAACATCCTCGCGCTGCGCGGTGACCCGCCCGGCGATCCGCAGGCCGAATGGACCGCCCATCCCGACGGGTTCCACTATGCCGAGGACCTGGTCCGGCTGCTCCGCGAGACCGGCGACTTCAGCGTGGGCGTCGCCGCGTTCCCCGAGAAGCACCCCCGCTCGCCCGACCTCGACACCGACGTCCGCTACTTCGTGCGCAAGTGCCGGGCCGGCGCCGAGTTCGCGATCACCCAGTTCTTCTTCGACTCGGTTTACTACTGCCGGCTGCGCGACGCCGTGGCCGCCGCCGGGTGCGACGTGCCGATCGTGCCCGGCGTGATGCCGGTGACGAACGTCAAGCAGATCCAGACGATGGCCAGGCTGTCGAACGCCGAGTTCCCTCCGGCGCTCGCCGAGCGGCTGCTCGCGATCGCGGACGACCCGGTGGCGGTCCGCGAGATCGGCGTCGAGGTCGCGACCGTGCTGAGCCAGCGGCTGATCGCCGAGGGCGCGCCGGGCATCCACTTCATCACCATGAACCGCTCGACGGCCACTCGCGAGGTCTGGACCAACCTCACCAGAGGGGTCGGGGCCGTTGCCTGAGCAGGGCGTGACCGTCACGGGGTCCGGCCGGGTCGCGGTCCGGCCCGACCTGGTGATCGCCCAGCTCGGGGCCGAGGTCACGGCCGGGTCCGTCCAGGCCGCGCTCGGCGGCTGCACCGAGGCGCTGTCCGCCGTCAGCGCCGCCCTGCGCGAGCACGGCGTCGCCGGGGCCGACCTCGGATCCGCCGGGGCCAGCGTCTACGCGGCGCACGATCCGCACGGGGTGCCGCACGGCTGGACGGCGTCGCAGCAGCTCACGGCCAGGATCCACGACGTGGCCGCCGCGGGCGCCGGCGTCTCCGCGGCCCTCGCCGCCGGGGGAGACGCGGCCCGCCTGTACTCACTCGCGCTCGGCGTCGACGATCCGGAGCCCGCCCGCGCGCAGGCCCGCGAGCTCGCGTTCGCCGACGCGCAGGGCACCGCCGAGCTGTACGCGCGGCTCGCCGGGCGCCGGCTCGGGCTCGTCCGCACGGTCACCGAGGGTGGTGTGGCTGGCACCGCCCCGGGCATGGCGCGGGCGTACGCCGCGAAGTCCGCGATGGAGATCGAGCCCGGCAGTCTCGACGTGACGGTGGGCGTGACCGTCCAGTGGGACTTCGCCGGGTGAACGTCCCCGGGTTCGGGGAGTACCTGCGGCTGTGGTCCGGGGGGCACGGCGGGTACGACCCGGCTGGGTCCGTGCTGGTCCGGGGGTGGCTGCGGGGGGTGTACGTCCTCGCGGCGCCGCTCGCCCGGCTGCGGGTCCACCCCGGCGCGCTGACCGCCGCCGGGGTTGGTGTCTGCGCAATGGTTCCGGGGATCGCCGCTGGCGGGTCCGGGTGGCCCCTGCTGGCCGGCCTCGTGGCGATCGCCTCGGGGCTGCTCGACGGCCTCGACGGTGCGGTCGCCACGCTCTCCGGACGGGTGACTCGCTTCGGCGCGGTCCTCGACGGGGTGGCGGACCGGGCCGGCGAGACCGGGTACCTGCTCGCGCTGTGGGTGACCGGCGCGCCCGCCTGGCTGTGCCTCGTGGGCGGCGTCGGGGCGGGACTGCTGGAGTACGCGCGGGCCAGGGCCGGATCCGAAGGCCTCACCGGGATCGGCGTCGTCACGGTCTTCGAGCGCCCCACCCGGATCGCCGTGACCGCGGCCGCTCTCGTCGTCGCCGCGCTGGCGCACTGGCTGGTCCCGAGCCTGGTGGGCGCGGTGGCGACGGCCGGTGCGGCGGCGTGGGCGATCCTCGGCCTGGCCGGGCTGGCCCAGTTCCTCGCCGTGGCCCGCCGGGCGCTGCGTTGACCCGCCGGTCCACAATGGCGCGATGAGCCGGATCCTCACCGAGTGCGCAGGGATCGCCGAGGCGCCGCTACCGGAGGTCCGCGACACGCTTTTCGCGCTCGTGCGCCAGCGCAACTCCGGGGACGGACTGACGGTGCTCGCGGACGCGCGGGCGGGCTGGATCGAGGTACGCGGCCAGTGGTGGTACTCCGGCCGCTACGAGGTCACCGAGCGGCTCGGCGGCACCCTGGTCACCCACCGCGTGATCAACCTGGCCACCGGCCTGAGCGGACGGCTCGTGCCGTTCACGGTCGCCCGGGGCCACCGGGCCACCGCGGTGGCGGGCCTGCGTGCGCTCCTGACCGAGGTCGGCACCCGGCTGAACTGCGAGATCCGCCCCACCCCCGAAGTGCGGTAACCGCGGCCGGTCCTGGCCGGTCCCAGTTACCGCACTTCGCCAGAAGCCGGCGGCGGACGGGAGGCGGGGGGCGGTCAGGCTGGGCCGATCAGGCCCGCGGTGATCTGGGCCGAGAGGGCGACCAGCGGGAGGCCGCCGCCGGGGTGGGCGCTGCCGCCGGCCAGGAACAGCCCGGGAACGGGGGACCGGTTCGCCGGGCGCAGGAACGCCGCCCGTGGCCCGTTGCTGGAAGTGCCGTAGATCGCCCCGCCGGGTGCGGCGGCCGAGGCTTCCAGATCCGCGGGGGAGCGGTGGACGGCGAACGCGATCCGGTCGCGCACGTCGAGCCCCCGCTCGGCGAGCAACGCCAGCAGCCGCTGGGCATACCCCTCGGCCAGGCCGGGCGCGCGCCAGTCGATCGCGCCAGGGCCGGTGCCGTGGCGGGGCGCGTTGACCAGCACGAACCACGCCTCGTGCCCGTCCGGCCGGACCGCCGGATCATCCGGGGCGCTCACGTACAGCACCGGATCGGGGGCCGGGCGCGCCGGATCCCCGAACACCGCGTCGAACTCCGCCGAGTACGGCCCGGCGGGGAACAGCACGGTGTGGTGGGCCAGGCCCGGGGTCCGGCCGCGCAGGCCCAGCAGCAGCACGAAGCCGGACAGCGAGGGGGTGGCGCGCGCGATCCGCCGCCGCTGGGAGGGCACCGGCAGGAGGGATCCGTAGAGGTGCTCGGCGTCGGCGTTGGCGACCACGAGGTCGGCCTCGATCGCGGATCCGCCGGCGAGTTCGACCCCGGCGGCCCGCCCGTTCCGCACCAGGATTCTGGTCACCGCGCAGCCGGTCCGCACGTCGGGGCAGCGGGCGGCGAGTGCCCCGGCGAGGGTCCGCAGGCCGCCCTCGGCGTACCAGCCGCCGTAGGCCAGTTCGGCGTACGGCACGGCGGCGAGCGCGGCGGGCGCCCGGCGCGGATCCGAGCCGGTGTAGGTCGCGTACCGCTCGGCGAACCTGCGCAGCCGCGGATCGCTCAGGTAGCTGGCCGCGAGCCCGCTGAGCGAGCGCCACGGGGCGATGGCCGCGAGATCCCGCATCCGGACGGCCTGCCGGGCGAGCGTGCCAAACCCGTGCACCGGGGATTCGAGGAACGGCCCGCGGGTGGCGGCCCAGATCCGCTCGGCGCGGTCCCAGAACCGGGCCCACTGCGCACCCGCCCCACCGCCGAGTGCCGCGTCGAGCCGGGCACCGAACTCGGCCGGATCGGAGCAGGTTCCGAACCGGGCCCCGTCGGCGTACCGGTAGTCCGCGATCGGATCCAGCGCCCGCAGCGACAGCACCTCGGCCAGCGGATCGCCGGTCGCCGCGAACAGGTCCTCGAAGACCCACGGCATCGTCAGCAGGCTGGGCCCGGTGTCGAACCGGAAGGTGCCCGCCGCGGTGGTGTGCGAGTACAGCCCGAGCTTGCCGCCGACCTCGCCGGCCTGCTCGAACACCGTCACCCGGTGGCCGAGCGCGGTGAGCCGGGCGGCGACGGCGAGCCCGCCCACCCCGGCCCCGACAACGGCGATCCGGCTCATCTGACCGGCCGGCCTTTCCAGCGCAGTTCGCCGCGCGACCGCAACCGGAACGAGCGCAGGGTCAGCCAGCCGAGCGCGGCGACCGACACGGGGTGGGCGAGCGCATCCGGCCAGGTCCGGCCCCCGGTGGCGCGGGCGGCGATCACCCGCCCGGCTACCCCGGCGGCGTACCCGGCGAGCCCGGCGGGGGATCCGCACAGCGCGGCGGCGGCCGGGACCACATACAGCGCACCGAGGATCCCGGCGGTCGCGGCGGCCCCGGCCGGCGATCCGAACGCGGCC
>JAOPVE010000359.1 GCA_025963185.1 Actinomycetes bacterium | reverse complement strand
ACTGGCTCGACCGGTACGAGGCCGAGCGGCGGCCGGTCGCGCTGCGGCTCGTCCGCTCCACCGACCGGGTCTTCGAGGCGGTCACCTCCGAGAGCGCGGTGGCCCGGCTGGTCCGCCAGCGCGCGGTGCCGGTGGTTGGCCCGGTCATCGTCAGGACAATCCCCCGGATTTCCGGAGCGTCGCGGTTCTTCGAGTACCTCTCGCAGATCCGGGTGCACTACTGGCTGCGGCCGGGGTCCGGCGGGCGCCGCGGGCGGGTCGTCGGGCGGCGGCTGCCGTGGATCGGCGAGAACTTCGCGCCGCTCCGCGACCTGACCTGGCAGGTCCACGCCTACGGAAAATACGACAAGCCCACCGCCCAGCGGATCGAGCGGGAACTCGCCCTCCCGGTGCACACGTTCGGCGGAACGGCGGGCACCCTGCTGCGGGAGGGGCTGTTCTACCTCGTGCGCCCGGACGGCTTCGTCGCCGCCGCCGCAACGGCCCCCGCCGCAGTCGAGGCATTTCGGCGTGAATTGCCCATTAACACGCAATTCGTAGCAAGCACATAGACCATCCGGATCGCCGCTATTCACCCATTCAGCCGATCCACTTATCCACCACACGGACCGTCTCTCCCAGGCCCCCGCATGGCCCCGCCAGTAAAAGGTTGCACGCTGTATCACTTTGATCACTTACGGCGATGAGCTGCGCAGAGGACTCCCCTCACATTCCGGCTGAAGGAGAGCCACATGACAAATACGACCGTAGGGATCGCGGCGGACAACTCCGGTCCGCTGCGCGACCTCGGGCACTTCTGGGTGATGTCGATCGCCGTGCACATGGACTCGGACGGCGTCGTCCCCCTGCCTGGCGATCGGTACCAGCTACCCGAGGCGAAGACGTTCCGTGTGATGGACCTGTGGTGCCCGCAGTGCCGCCGCAGCTACGCCGACGCCGGCGAGCTGCGCTGCACCGCGTTCACCGATCCCGTGCCCGCCGCTCCACCCACCGCCACGGCTCCGCGCCGAGCCTGCGGCGGATCCGGCCGGCCGGGTGGCATCGCCTCGCTGTCCTGGCGACTGCGCCATCGCTGACCGCCCATGGCGCAGGGCGCGGCCGGACCACCGGACCACGTGCGGACCGGGACTCCGCGCGCACCGGTACTGACCGCGCCCCGCCAGGCGGCCACCCACCCGTCCACCCGCTCGAAAGCGACCCCGCCACCGTGCACACCTCTCAAGATCCGATCTTCACCAGGCAGACCGTCAACCTGGCCCTCCGGTCGCGCGACCTGCACGCCCGGACGACCCGGGGCCACTGCGCGCACTGCCCCCGGTCCGCTACCTGGCCCTGCGCGCACTTCACCACCGCCCAGCGCGTCCTCGAACTCATCGCCGCACAGGCGGACGGCGAACTCGGCCGTGCCCTGGCCCGCGCCCCCCGCTCCGCCCGCCCAGCCCCGACCGCCCGGTGCTCCGGCCGCCGCGGCCGCCACCGCGCGGTCGCCCGCGGCATAGCCCGCGTCCCCACCCTCCCCTCCCCACCGACGCACCTGACGCCCACCTAAAACGCCGCCGCCCGACCACCCCGCCGAAGTGTGTGCCGCTCTGCCGGTCCCGACCGGCCCAGCGACACACACTTCGGCGCGAGGCGGGCACCGGGCGCACAGGCCCGCGCCGGTCGCCGCCGAGCGGGCACCTGGCTCCGCGCTGGTCGCCGTGAGCGGCGAAGTGTGTGCGGGTTTGCCGGTCGGAGGCGGCTCACCGGCACACAGTTCGGCGCGAGGCGGGCACCGGGCAACCGGATGGCAACCGGGGGGTACCTCGGGTGGGACCGGCGGGACGGGAATGTGGGGGGTGACCGCCGTGCTCATCTATCCCGGGTTGTGCCTTGTGACTGTTCCCGCTCGCCGCCGCTGGCTGAGCGTGCTTGCCGCCGTGCTGATCGCCGTGTTCACGCTGTGGACGTTCGTGCAACCCGGCGGTCCGGGGCCTGCCGCTGTCATGAGCGACCTGTCCAGCCCCGTCGCCGGGTATCTCGCGGCGGTGGCGTGCGCCCTGGCGGCCCGTCGCGGCACGCGCCCGATGCGGATCGGCTGGGCGCTGCTCGCGGCCGGGATGGTGTGCACGGCGACGGGGGACGCGATCTGGGCATACTTCGACTTCGCCCGGGACGGCGACGTGCCGCCCGTGTCGATCGCGGACGCCGCGTACCTGGCCCAGGTGCCGCTCACCCTGGCCGGGATCGCGGCGATGCTGGCGACCCGCCGGCCGGCGGACATGATCCGGACGATCCTCGACGGCCTGACCATCTCGGCGTCGTTCCTGTACGTGAGCTGGGCGACCGTGCTCGGATCCGCGTTGCACTCCGGCACGGAGACCGCGCTCGAGCGGACGGTGAACCTGGCCTACCCGATCGGGGACGTGGCGACCGCGAGCATGGTCTTCATCATGCTGGCGCACGTCGGGCCGCAGTTGCGCACCTCGCTGTCCCTGATGGGATCGGGCCTGCTGGTGCTCACGGTCGCCGACAGCGCATACGCCTATCTCGCCCAGACGAGTGGGTACGACGCGGGCGATCCGCTGGACTGCGCCTGGTTCGCCGCGTTCGTGCTGATCGGGCTCGCCGGGGCGAAGGCGGGTGGGGGCGCCCCCCGCGCGGTGCCACGGCGGGATCCGTGGCGGCTCGTCACCCTGCCCTACGTGCCGCTGGCGCTCGCGCTCGCCGCCTCGGTCGCGGTGCAGGCCACCCGGGGAACCGTCGGGATCTTCCTCTACGTCGACAGCACCGTGCTGGTGATCCTCGTGGTCGCGCGGCAGGTCGTGACGCTGCGGGAGAACGCCGTCCTGTCGCGGCGGCTCGCCTCCAGCGTCGAGGACCTGCAGTCCAGGGAGGAACAACTGCGGCACCTGGCGTTCCACGATCCACTGACTGGACTGGCGAACCGCGCGCTGTTCCACGACCGGGTGCAGCACGCGATCGCCCGGCAGAGCCGTGAGGCGGCCTCGATCGCGATCCTCTACGTCGATCTCGACGGCTTCAAGGGAGTCAACGACTCGCGCGGCCACGCGGCGGGTGACGCGCTGCTCACGATGGTCGCGCAGCGGCTGCTGTGGTGCGCGCGGCCCAGCGACACGGTCGCCCGGCTCGGCGGCGACGAGTTCGCGGTGCTCGTCGAGCACCTGCGCGACGACGAGTCGGCGTCCGGGCTGGCTGGCCGGATCGTGTCGGTACTCACGGATCCGGTCGAGCTTCCCGGTGCGCTGGCGACGGTCGGCGCGAGCGTCGGGGTGGCCGTGCGGCAGCCCGGCGGGGTGCCGGCTGGCGAGTTGCTGAGGCAGGCGGACTGCGCGATGTATGCCGCCAAGGTCTCCGGAAAGGGCCGCTTCGTGACGTTCACGCCGGAGCTGTTGCCTGCCCGAGCCGACGCGAACTGAGCGCCCGCCAGCGCCGGGCGAGAGAGTAATTCGGGCATATCTTGCGGAATTAATGACCCGAGTTACTTTAAATCGGGCCTGTTGTGAACCTCATTACTTGAAACCCCGTGAACTCCGCGTACGGTTTTTGCCGTACTCGGTGCACGGAGCAGCCCATCGCTGGGCCGTGCACAAACATCGCGGGCGACGAGCCCGCGTTCTCGAGGAGGTTCGAACATGGCGGATGGATCCCGACATCGTGGCTGGCTGTCTGGCCTGGTGAAGACGCGGTCCCACCACGGGAGTGACGTCCAGGGCCTGGACAGCGGGGATCCGCTGGTCGCGTACTACCGCGACCTGCGGCACCTGGCCGACAAGGACACGCGCACCAGGCGGTCGCTCGCTCCCTGACGGTCACGGCATCGAGATCGGGTCCCGGCCTTGGTTTCGGCGTTCCGCCCCGTTCGGGGCGCGGCGGGCCGCTTGCTCACTTCCCCCTCCGCCCTGACCAGGGTGGGGCAAGTGCCGGCAGGACTGATCTGAGCAGTACGCAAGAACACAGCAGTACGCAACGCACGGAGCCCGCCTCCCCTCACGGGGACGGCGGGCTCTGGTGCGTGGCGGGCCGCGCGGGAACGCGGCCCGGAAACGGCCGCTCGGAACGGGTGTCGGCTAGTTCGTGACGTCGTTGCGATCGCGCACGGGGACCGTCCGGGTGACCGGCTCGGCGGGTGCCGGATCCACGGACGCCGGAGCGGGCGAGGCAGGGGCGCCCCCGGTCCTCGCACGCTCGCTGTCGAGCTCGGTGGCGAGCTGCTCCTTCTGCGTGCGCAGCGCCTCGCGCTCCTGGCGGGTGCGCTTGAGCTCGCGCCGGGTGGCCGCGCGGTTCCGGACCCCGCGGCTCATGCCCTTGAGCAGCAGCGCGAGACCGAGGATCCCGACGACTCCGACGACGATCCCGTAGAAGAACACTCGGCCGGCGGAGCCCTGGATCCCGTAGCCGAAGACGCTGAACTGGTGGGCCAGTACGTGTTGGCTCCCGGTGTTCGCCACGATGCCGTTGACTGCGACGGCACCTGCGACAACCAGGAGGAGCACGCCGAGAACGATCATGCCGAGCCTCCGCGAAAAGTGGGGATGTGACCTTGCCTCGGGTACCCGCCGAGCGTGGGCCGGCAAACATGACGCCCGCACCCGTACCCGCCGCGCCGGCCCGACACGCCACACCGGCCCAGCGCCACGCCCGGAAACCCGCCACGCCAGGCCCGCCACGCCAGGAAACCCGCCACGCCAAACCGCCACGCCCGGATCCCGCCGCGCCGTGCCGCGCCGATCCACCACCACCAGCGGACAGCGCGGCGGCCGGGCCCCCGAAGGAACCCGGCCGCCGGACGCGCGCAATCAGCTCTGGATGTAACCAACCAGGTGCTCGCGTTCGGTCTCCAGCTCGGAGATCGTGCTCTTGACCACGTCACCGATGCTCACGAGCCCGGCGATGTGGCCGTCCTGCACGACCGGGACGTGCCGGATCCGGTGCTTGGTCATCGTGGCCCGCAGGTCGTCGAGCGCCTCCTCGGGCGTGGAGGTGCGCACGTCCGCGGTCATGATGTCGGCAACCGTGACTTCCAGCAGGTCAGCGCCACGCTGGTGCAACTGGCGCACCACGTCCCGCTCGGAGACGATCCCGACGATGGTCTGGCCGTCCGCGGAGACCACGGCGGCACCGATGTTGTGCTCGGCCAGGGACCCGAGCAGCTCGCGCACCGTGGCGCCCGGCTGCACTGTCTGGACGGTATTGCCCTTGTTGCGAAGGACGTCGCTCACCCGCATGAAGCACCACTCCCACCGCTCGAACCGGCGCACCGCGCCGGCGCCGCTGCTGCGTCAAAGCTAAGTGTGCCCGTGGCGTTTCCGAAAGATCCATTAGCCGCGCGTCCGGCGGGTGCTCACCGGGGGCGCCGCTTCCTATACTCAGCGAGATCACGCTGACCTGTTTGTCCGGGTATGCCGGCCGGTTTCAGTGCCGTCCTCCCTCTTGACCGATTAGAGGTCAGGAAACCGCACCGGGAGCCGATATGGAGCGTACGGACTGTCCGGCTTCGGAGAGGTAACGGTGCACGACCGAGCGAGCGCGCTGCACAGCGACGTTCCCCCACCGGTCACAGACACGGTCACGGGGGCGTACTCGCGCGCCCTCCTGGAGTCCCGCCTCCCGGAGCTTTTCGCACGTTCTTCCAGGTCAGGGGACCAGTTCTCGCTCTGCCTCTTCGACGTCGACTACTTCAAGACCGTCAACGACTCCTACGGCCACCGGCGCGGCGACCAGATCCTGCGGCAGGTCGTCGAGCGGGTCACCGGCCTGCTGCGGGCCGGCGACGAGCTGTACCGGTACGGCGGCGACGAGTTCGTGCTCGTCCTGCCCGGGACCAGCGCCGAAGCCGCCCTGGACGCCGCCAGCCGCATCGCCGAGGGCGTCCAGGCCACCCCGTTCCCCGGCGAAGTGCCGCTTCAGGTCTCCGTGTCCATCGGCGTGGCGACCTGGCCCGCCGACGGCGAGGACGGCACCGAGCTGCTCAAGTCCGCCGACCGGCGCAACTACATCGCCAAGCGCCGGGGCCGCGGGCGGGCCGTCGCCGACGACGTCGAGGTCAGCGCGCGGGGCGAGTCCTCCCGGCTGCTGCAGCGCGACAGCGGCCTGATCGCCGTCCAGGACTTCTTCGACCGGCTGCTCGACCAGGGCCGGGGCGCACTCCGGGTCACCGGCGAGCGCGGGGCCGGGCACAGCCGGTTCCTCACCGAGGTCGTCCGAATCGCCAAGATGCGCGGGATCGACGTGGTCAGCACCGCGCTCACCCGTCCCGCCGGGGAGCCGCCGCGGGTGCCCGAGAACGTGACGGGCGTACTCGTCGTGGACGAGGCCGGGGACGCCGCCGCCGCACGCCATCTGCTCGCCGAGCTGTCCGGCCACGATCCGGCGCTGCCTGTTCTGGGTCTGGTCTACCCCGTCCGCGGGACCGCCGGGGAGCCGCCCGGCCTGTCCGTGCCCCTGCTCGGCAGCGTCGAGCTGACCCCGTGGTCGCTGGACACGATCCGGATCTGGCTGCGCACCACCCTCCAGGGCGAGCCCGACCCGGCCCTCGTGAGCTGGATCAGCCGCCGCAGCGCCGGCCTCCCCGCGCGCGCCGAGCGTGAGCTGCACCGCATCATCGAGCAGGCCGGCATCGAGCGGACCGCCACCGGTGGCTGGGCGCTGGCCGCCTCCGCCCTCGCCGGGCCGGCCCGTCCCCGTTACAAGGTGCCCGCGCCGGTCACCGAGCTGATCGGCCGCGAGAAGGAGATCGCCGAGGTCAGCACCCTGCTCGCCGAGCGCCGCCTGATCACGCTCACCGGCCCCGGCGGGATCGGCAAGACCCGGCTCGCGCTCGCCGTGACCTCCTCCATGGCGGACGCGTTCCACGACGGCGCCGCGTTCGTCCCGCTGGAGGAGGCCACCAGCCAGGCGCTCGTCGTCTCGGCGATCGCGCAGGCGCTCGGGGTCTCCGAGACCACCGGCCAGCCCCTCGCGGACGCCATCGGCGAGCTGCTGGCCGACCGGTCGCTCCTGCTCGTCCTCGACAACTTCGAGCAGGCCCTCACCGCCGCGCCCGTGGTGTCCCAGCTGCTCGCCGCCGCGCCGGACCTCAAGGTCGTCGTCACCAGCCGGGAGCGGCTGCGCGTCTACGGCGAGCAGGTCTACCGGGTGCCCTCGCTGCCGCTGCCGGACCTGTCCGCGCTGCCCGCGGGCGAGGATCCCGTCACCGCCGCGCTGGCCACCTCCCCCGCCGTCGCGCTGTTCGCCGCCCGCGCGGAGGCCGCGACGTACGGCTTCGCGGTGACGATCCAGAACCTGCACGCGATCGCCGAGCTGTGCCACCAGCTCGACGGGCTGCCGCTGGCGATCGAGCTGGCCGCGGCCCGCAGCAGCATCCTCTCGCCCGAGGAGATGCTGGCCGGCATCTCCGACCGCCTGGACCTGCTCACCGAGGGCCCCCGCGACCTCCCGGACCGCCAGCAGACCCTGCGCGCGGCGATCGACTGGAGCTTCACGCTCCTCGACGCCGCCGAGATCGCGATGTTCACGCAGCTCTCGGTGTTCGCCGGCGGATCCACCGCGGACGTGGCCCAGCAGGTCGTCTCGCTGCCGGGCGGCCAGTCCCCGATGCTCGTACTCGCCCAGCTCTCCTCGCTCGCCGAGAAGAACCTGCTGCTGTCCGAGCGGGATCCGGACGGGACGGTCCGATACCGGATGCTGGAGACGATCCGGAGCTACGCGGCCGAGCAGCTCACGATCCAGCCCGGCGCGGACTCCGTGCACGCGCGGCACGCCACCTGCTACATCACGCTCGCCGAGCGGGCCGGCGGCGAGCTGACCGGACCGGACCAGCGCACCTGGATGGGCCGTGTCGACCTGGACTACCAGAACATCCGCGTCGCCATGCACTGGGCGCTGGACAGCGGCGACATGCCCTCGGCCGCCCGGATCGGCGTCGGGCTGTGGCGGTACTGGCGCAACGGCGCGCACATCGGCGAGGGCCGCGAGTGGCTGGACCGGATCCTGCGCTCCTCGGCCAGGCTCGACCCGTCGGTGCACGCGCAGCTCCTGCACGCCGCCGCGCTGCTCGCCGCGACCCAGGACGACTACGGCAACGCCCGGATGCTGGCCCGCCGCAGCGCCGAGATCGCCACCGAGGCCGGGGACCGCGTGACGATCGCCCAGGCCGTCAACGCCCTGGGCTTCGCCGCGATGGGCGCCGGCACCTACGACGAGGCGCAGGCGCTGTTCGAGCAGTCGCTCACGTTCTGGCGCGAGCTGGACAACCAGCTCGGCATGGCGATCGCGTTCGGCAACCTCGCCAAGGTCGCCCTGTGCGTCGGGGACATCCAGACCGCCAGCGCGCACGCGTCCGAGTGCCTCGCCCTGGACCGAGCCATCGGCAACACCCGGGGGATCGTCCTGGGACTGGAGTGCCTGAGCGAGATCCGCCTCGCGCAGGACGACGTCGAGGGCGCCCGCGAGCTGCTGCACGAGAGCCTGGTGCTCAGCCGAGAGCTCGGCGACGTGTTCGGCGAGGCCACCGCGCTGCACCACCTCGGGGTGACCGCACTGCGCCAGGGCGACGCGCGCGAGGCCGCCCGTCAGCTCACGATGGCGATCGGCCTGCGCAGGGACGTCGGCGACCAGGAGGGGCTCGCCACGTCGCTGGAGAACCTGGCCGCGTTCGCCACCGGGGATCCGCAGCTCGCCGCGCGGCTGCTCGGCGCCACCGACGGCCTGCGCGAACGGCACCGGCTCCCGGTGCCCCGGGGTGGCGGGGCGCCCGCGCTGGCCGACGTCCGGGGCCGGATCGGCGACCAGATCGGCGAGCCCAGCCTGGACCGTGCGTTCTCCGAGGGCAGGGCGATGCCGATCGGCCATCTGGTCGACGAGCTACTCGCCTCGGATCCGCTGGGCTACCTCGGCGACGGCTCCGACGCCCCCTGACCCACCGTCCCCACCGTTCCTCCCCTCCCACCGTTCCCGCGTGCCGCCCTTCCCCACCGTTTCCCGGCGCCCCCTCCGTTCCCGCGTGCCGCCCTTCGCCGAAGTGCGGTAACTCCGGCCGGCCAGGACCGGCCGCAGCTACCGCACTTCCGCGGAGAGCCCGCGGGAATTGGACGCGAAGCCCGCGCGCAGTGCGTGGGAAGCCCGCCCGAAGCCCGCGGAAAGGCGGGGGGAAGCTCCCGGGAGAGGACAAGGGCCAGGTGGGGGCCGAGGCGCGCACACGAGGAGCGGGGCGGCCAGCAGTGAGCGCGGCGACACCGCCTACGAGACGGGCGAGATGACCGGCCGCGCCGTCGCCTGCGCGCTCAGCCTGCGCAACTGTCGGGGATATGGCGGTCATGCCGAGGCGGTATGGCAGCAAATACCCGAACAGTCCGGCCATCAGAGACCCGGGGACCGCGAACACAGGCCCTGTGGATTCGCAAGCGCGGACGACTCGAGCGCCAGCGCCGTACGGCCCGCTCCCCCGCCGAAGTGCGGCAACTCCGGCCGGTCGGGGCCGGCCGGAGTTACCGCACTTCCGTGGAGAGCCCGCAGAAAGCCCGCGGGACGTGCGCGGGGAGCCCGCCGGAAAGGCGCGG
>JAOPVE010000325.1 GCA_025963185.1 Actinomycetes bacterium | reverse complement strand
TGGAGCGCGCAAGACGCCGACTTACCGGTCGGATCCAGCCATCCCGTGCGCCAGGAGCTGCGGTCGAGACGGGAGGGCGGGCTCCCGTGGCGGTGGAGCCCAGCGGACCTGCCGCTCACCGAACCGTTTGTGCAGGAGGCGCTCTCGCTCGGGATCCGGACGTTTGTCGGCGTTCCGATCGCGGTGGACGGGCGCGTCTGGGGCTTTGCGCTCGCGTCGTCCACCGCCGTCCGGCCCTTCCCGGACGACGTCGAGGCGCGCATCGCCGGCTTTACAGACCTGGTGGCTACCGCGATCGCGAACGCCGAGGCACGCGCGCATCTGCGGACGCTGGCGAACGAGCAAGGCGCGCTGCGCCGCGTGGCGATACTCGTCGCGCAGTCGCTCCCACCTTCGGCCGTCTTCGAGGCCGTCACTCAGGAGGTCGGCCTGCTCTCCGGCGCCGATCTCGCCCGGATGGAGCGCTACGAGCCGGACGGAACTGTCACCGGCGTCGGCGCCTGGAGCAGGGTGCCGGACAAACTCGCCGTCGGCACCCGGTTCGACATTGACGGGCTCAGCGTCGCCCGCGACGTGCGGCAGACCGGCGGTCCGGTCCGTCTCGACAGCTTCGACGGCGCGACTGGCGGCATCGCGCAGGAAGCGCGGAGGTTGGGTATCCGCTCGTCGGTCGGCTGCCCCATCGTGGTCGCGGGGCAGCTCTGGGGAGTGATCGCGGCCTCGACGAAGCGCGACGATCCCTTCCCGGCCAACACCGAGTCGCAGATCGCCAACTTCACCCGGCTTGTCGCCACCGCCATCGAGAACGCCGAGACCCGCGGTGAGCTGCGCCGCATGGCCGACGAACAGGCCGGCCTGCGGCGCGTGGCGACACTCGTGGCCCGCGGGGTCGCTCCCGACCTGGTCTTCGCCGTGGTCGCCGAGGAGGTCGGCCGGCTGTTCGGCGCCGAAAACACCGCGGTGGCCCGGTACGAGGCCGACGACGCGATTGCGATGGTCGGCTCGTGGAGCAGCAGGACCAGTGACGATCTCGCCCGCACCCTCGACCGCCGGGCGGTCCTGGGGGGCCAGAACGTGACCACCCTCGTGTTCGAGACCGGCCGGCCGGCGCGGATCGACCGGTACCCCGCGGGCGACTCCAGCGCCATCACGGCCAATGCGCGCGCAGTGGGCTCCCGGTCAGCCGTGGGCGCGCCGATCCGCGTCGATGGCCGGCTCTGGGGATCGCTCGCGGTGGCATCGTCGCGCGAGGCCGGGCTGCCGGCCGGCGCAGAGGAACGCCTCGCCGACTTCGCCGAACTCGCCGCGACCACGATCGCCAACGCCGAAGCGCACACCAAGCTGACCCAGTCACGCGCTCGTATCGTCGCGACCGCAGACGACACGCGCCGGCGGATCGAGCGTGACCTGCACGACGGCGCCCAGCAACGCCTGGTCTCCCTGTCACTGGAACTGCGCGCGGCGCAGGCGGCGGTCCCGCCTGAGCTCGGCGCGGAACTCGACCATGCGATAGCCGCGGCGACGGGTGCGCTCGACGAGCTACGCGAGATCGCGCGGGGGATCCACCCCGCGATCCTGGCCGAAGGCGGCCTCGGCCCGGCGTTGCGCTCGCTCGCCCGGCGTTCGGCCGTCCCCGTCGAGGTGAACATCGAAACCACCTCCCGGTATCCGCCGCCGGTGGAGGTGGCGGCGTATTACGTGGTCTCCGAAGCTCTGACCAACACGGCCAAGCACGCTAACGCGTCGCACGCGGAGGCGACCGTAGAGGAGCATGACAGCACACTGCTGCTGCGCGTCGGCGACGATGGCGCCGGCGGCGCGCAACCGCTGCGCGGATCGGGTCTGATGGGCTTGCGCGACAGGGTCGAGGCCCTCGGTGGGTCGATCGACGTTCACAGCCCCGTGGGCCAGGGCACGGTGATTCAGGTATCGCTTCCCATCGAGCAGACGGACGCCGTGCAAACGCCTGGCGGCCGCTGACGAAAGGCCAACCCGGACCGTCCCCGGCGGTGGCCGCTGCTGGCCCGGCACCGTTGCGAGCGTTGGGTGGGGGACAGCTATCAGACCCACCGCACCAACCAGGTTGTATTGCGCCGCCGTCGATGCGGCTAAGAGGTCCTAGGAGACAGTGGGGGGCTCCGCCCGCACGATGCCTTCGATGAGCGACATGTCGCTGGCGGTGGGTGTGATCCCGGCCCAGGTCAGGCCGGCACGTTCGAAGAGTGCGTGGTACTCGTCCTCGGTGCGCTCGCGTCCGCCGCTGTAGCAGAACATGAGCAGGTCCACGACCTTGCCGAAGGTGTCTTTCGGGCCGTCGGCGATGACTCGCTCCATGGCGATGATCCGGGCGCCCGGTGGTGCCGCGGCTGCGCAATTGGCGAGTACCCGGACCGCGCCGTCGTCCTCGAACAGGTGGACGAAGTGGCCGAGAAGGTAGATGTCGGCGGGGCAGTCGACGGCCTCACTGGCGTCTCCGGCGACCAGCCGGAACCCCACGGTGCTCCGGCCACCGCGGAGCGCGTCGAGGACGGACTTGTTCTCGAACAGCACACCGTCGAGGTGCGGGTGCCGGTGCAGGACGGCGCGCAGCACACTGCCCTGGCCGCCACCGATGTCGGCCACCGTCCGCGCGTCGCCCACCTCCAGCGCGTCCGCCAGCGATTGCGCGTGCAGCCGGGTGAACTCGGCCATGCCCTGCTGGAAGACCCATTGCTGGGCTGGCTCGTTCTCCAGGTAGGCCCAGACGGGACGGTGGAACTCGGCCGGGAACGCGGCCCGGCCTGTCCGCACGGCTTCGGTCATTCCGGCGCAGCTCGCCCACATCCAGTGGCTGCCGTACACCCGCGCCCAGTAGTGCAGCGTCTGCGGATGGTCCTCGCGCAGCACGAGCGACCGCTCGGTGTGGACGTACCGGCCCTCCTCTGCGGGGGCGAAGATGCCGCTGGCACTCAGGCCCCGCAGGAGCCTGCCGAGAGCGTCCGGGTTGGTGCCGGTGAGCTCGGCAAGTTCAGCGACACTGGCGCCACCGTCCGCCGGCATCGCGTCGGCGATACCGAGCTCGGCAGCGGTCTGCAGCATTCTGCTCGTCCACATGCCCAGGGAGAGCATCTGCACCGCGTTCTGGACGGGGTGGGCGCCGGAGAACGGGCCGTCTGGAACGGCGGGCAGTTCACCGGCGGTCGAGCCGGGCATGTCCTACACCCGGCTTTCGCTCTGCCACCCGCGCGCGAGCAGCGACTGCATTCCGGCCCGCTCGACAACGTCCTCGGACGTCCGCTGCGCCCGCTCGTAGAACGCGGGCTCCTCGTCGCGCTTGAGGAAGGCGAGTTCGCGGTCCTCCATGACGGGGCGGCCGTCGATGATGACAGTGTGGATGTCCGATGCCTGGGCCTGATAGGCGAGCACCGCCGGTAGATGGTGACGCGGGTACCAGTGGGGCTTGTCGGTGTCGAAAAGGATGATGTCGGCCTTCTTCCCCGCCTCGAGCGACCCGATCTCGTCGGCGAGCCCGAGCGCGCGGGCGCCGTCGATCGTCGCCATCTCGAGTGCCTTCTCGGCGGACAGGACTCCGGCGTCGAAGGACACTCCTCTCTGGAGCAGCGCAGCATCGCGCATCTCGGTCAGGATAGAAACGTTGCAGTTCGTGCTCGTGTCGTCGGTTCCGAGCCCGACCGTGATTCCCGCGAGCACCATCTGCGGAACGCGCGCGATTCCGGAGGCGAGATTCAGGTTGCTGCTCGGGCAATGCGCGACCTTGACGTCGTTCACCTTGAAGTAGCGCAGGTCGCGGTCCGTGAGGTGTACGCAGTGGGCGGCGACGAGCCGGCCGCTGAGGAACCCGAGGCAGTTGAGGTAGTCGGTGCAGGTCATGCCCCAGCCGCTCTCGGTGAACATTCGCGCGTCGGTCAGGGACTCGCACAGGTGGATCGTCAGCATCGTGTCGAACCGCTCCGCCAGTTCCAGGCACCCGGCGAGAGCTTGTGGACTGGCCGTCTGCGGAAGAACGGGCGACGGGCATACGTGAATCCGGTCGTTCTCCGACTTGTGGTACTTCGACATGAGCGACTCGATCCGCGACAGCCCGCCGTCGGTGTCCTCGACGAGAGTCTCCGGCCGCAGCCTGAGCCCGGGGATCTTGCGGAGAAGTGCTCCGGCGAGTGGCTGCCAGTAGTCCGGGAAGACGTCCTGCAGCATGCGCGCGAACATGACCCGGATCCCGGTCCTGCGGTACACGTCCAGGGTCGCTTCGGTGCATTCGGAAACGCGTCCGGGATCGTCACCGTTATTGACGCCCCAGCCGTCGCAGACGGTCGTCACGCCCGACCGGATCGCTTCGGCGACATTCAGCGTGACTGCGGTTGCACAGTCCTCTGGCCGGTAGGCCGAGATCGCGCCGTAGTAGACGTTGATGAGCCAGTCGATGAGGTTGCGGTCCTGCTGAAGGCCGCCCCGCACCAGCGAGTCGATCAAATGCTGGTGGGTGCTGATGAAGCCGGGGAGGGCGACACCACCTCGCCCGTCGATCACCCTCGCGGGCCCTGCCTGCGGCTCACCCTCGCCAATTGCCTCGATCCTGTTGCCTGTCACGGAGATCCACGCATTCCGCAGGATCCGGCGCTGGCCGTCCATGGTCACGGCCGTGACATTCGTGATGACGAGATCAGGCATGGGACAGCCTCCCGGTGTGCGCTCACCGCGCTCACCTGATAGGAGTCCCTCGCCCGCCGCGCTCGCTGCCATGTGCGCGATCGCCGCGTTCAACATGGCCGGGAGCGTGCAGGGTGGTGCGGCTCACCGCAGGACCGTCACGCCGCACTGCGGGACGCGGCGCGCGGCCGGATCGGTGGGCGAACGAGCGAAATCCCGTCAGCCCAAACGGGTGAGGAGCGTTGGGTTTGCCGGCCGGACTTCCCCCGGCGGCACAGCTCTCGTGCGCGGTACCCACGCGAGAGTCGCGGCCCGAATTCTTCAACGAGTTTCCTTGCCGGTCAAGGAGAACCAGCCGCTCACAGCCAGTCCAGTGAGCATTGGTGTCACCTATTGGGGCTGTCAAACGCGCGTGTTGTGAGTCGACATGAGACCGTCCTGCCGATCGGGACCGCGCGCCGAGTCGCTGACCGGGCGCCGCGACGTGAAGGGCCGCGATTGCTGTGTGGAACGCGGTGGCGGGGCCTTGTGACGGCGCGATATGGCTGCCGTAATCCGCCCAGACCTGAAATACGCCAGTTGTGGATCGGGCCGCGGTGCGGGCGGGACAAGTTGGGGCCAACGCCGCTCAATTCACAAATCTCGTGAAGTCGGTCACACTACTAGGTGCTTTCCATTAACCGCCGGCCGGCTGGCCGGGGGTTAACCGCGCTGCGGAGGTGCCTCATGTTGCGCCGACTCGCCTTGCCCACCGCGCTTCTCATCCTCATCGTCCTCGGCGGCTCGCCGGCCGCCGCGGACTCCGGCCCCCCACCGTCCTCGATGGCCGCCCTCGGTGACTCCATCACCCGCGGTTTCAACGCCTGCGGCTGGTACTCCGACTGCTCGTCCCAGTCATGGAGCACCGGCGACGACTCCACCGTCGCCAGCCACTATTTGCGCATCCGTGCCAAGAACCCGGCGATGAGCGGGTACGCGTACAACGACGCCAAGACTGGTGCCAAGTCCGACGCCATCGCCGGTCAGGCCCAGACCGCGGCGGGCCAGAAGGCCGGCTACGTCACGATCCTGATCGGCGCCAACGATGCCTGCACGTCAACGGAGGCGGCGATGACCTCGGTCGCGACGTTCCGGTCGCGCATCGAGGCCGCACTGTCCGCGCTCAGGACCGGCGTGCCGAACGCCAGGATCCTGATCCTGAGCATTCCCGACCTCCTGCGGCTGTGGTCCATCGGCAAGGACAACTCGTCCGCGCGCTCGGCGTGGTCGCTGTTCAACGTCTGCCAGTCGATGCTGGTCCGGCCGACCTCCACCGCCGCAGCGGACGTCGCCCGGCGCGACCGGGTGCGCCAGCGCGTCGTCGACTTCAACGGCCAGCTTGCCGGCGCCTGCACCGCCTACGGCGCGAACTGCCTGTACGACAACAACGAGGTCTTCAAGTACCCGTTTGTGCTGGGCCAGATCAGCACCTGGGACTACTTCCACCCGAACACGGCGGGCCAGAAAGCGCTCGCCGACGTCTCGTACGTCAAGGGCTACAACTGGTAGTAGATCGGCTCGGCAAGTCCGCCTCACGAGTCTCAGCGGCGTGATCGTGGGCGCCGCGGCCTGAGGAACCGAACGCATCCGCCCGGTCCGGCATCGCGCCGGGCCGGGCCGCGTGGTGACCGGGGCCCGCTCACCGGACTCGGCGCGGTTGCCGTCTTTCATGACCAGCACCCTGTCGCCACGGCCATGGGCGCGAACCCGGCCGGGTTGTAGAGCGGCGGGTAGCGGGCCGAGCGCTTCTCGACGCCGGCATGCCGCTGTGGATCAGCGCCTCTCGCCGTCAAGGGTGGCGCATACGGTCAGAGAATCACTCAAGACGGCCGAAGTAGCGTCAAGCCGACCACGACCACGCCGGTGCTCGCGATCGGGCGCGTGGCACTGCTTTCGCTCAGGGGCCGGCTGCTGGACGATGCACAGGTGGGAACGCTCAAGGCGGTGAACGTCGGCCTGCCCCGCGACGTTCGGTGGCGCGGCCGCACGGTCCACACCGGGGTGTGGAAGGCCCCGGTCGCCGGGCCGGTGGCCGTACGGCGGCTCAACGTCGACGGCGACGGCCAGGGCGACCTCGCGGGTCACGGCGGCGAGCAGCGCGCCGTCTTCGTCTACCAGCTGGGCTCCTACGGGTACTGGCGCACGTTTCTCGGCCGGGACGACTTCACGTACGGGCAGTTCGGTGAGAACTTCACCGTCGACGGACTGGCGGACGACGAGGTGTGCATCGGCGACCGGTACCGGATCGGCGGCGCCCTGTTCGAGGTCACCCAGCCGCGCGTGACCTGCTACCGGGTCGGCATCCGCATGGACGAGCCGACGATGCCTGCCCTGCTCGTGCAGCACCACCGGCCCGGGTTCTACCTCCGCGTCCTCGAAGAGGGGGATGTCCGGGCCGGCGACGAGATCGTCCAGGTGGGCTCCGGCCCCGAGCGCATGACGGTGGCTGACGTGGACGGGCTGCTCTACCTGCCCGGGCACCCGCGGGCCGAGGTCGCGCGGGCCGCCCGAATCCGGGCGCTGAGCCCGGGGTGGCAGGCGTCGTTCCTGGCGATCCTCGACAAGCCCGACGCGGGCGGTGGGAACGCCGGGCTCGTCGCCACCGTCCCACCCCCGGCGTGGCGCGGCTTCCGGCCGCTGCGGGTGACCGCGATCGAGGCGGAGAGCAGCACGATCTCGTCGGTGCGTCTCGCCGACCCGGACGGGCAGCCGCTGCCGGCGCCGCTGCCCGGCCAGTTCCTCACGCTGCGGCTGCGGCCCGATCCGGCCCGGCCGCTGCTCCGCAGCTACTCGCTGTCCGGGCCGCCGGGCGCCGGCGCGTACCGGATCAGCGTCAAGCGGGAGCCGCACGGCGCGGGCAGCGCGTACCTGGATTCGCAGGTGCGGGTCGGCGACACGATCGAGGTGGCCGCGGCGCGGGGCACCTTCGTGCTGCGCGACGGGACGGCACCCGTCCTGCTGGTCAGCGGCGGTGTGGGCGCCACGCCGGTCATGGCCATGCTGCACGCGCTCGCCGCCGCTCGGGCCGACCGGGAGGTGTGGTGGCTGCACTCTGCCCACAACGCGGCCGAACGGCCGTTCGCGGCCGAGTCGGCGGCGCTGCTCGCGCTGCTTCCCCGCGCCCGCAGCCATATCTCGTTCAGCCGTCCGGGGCCGGGCGACGAACCCGGGCGCGACTACGACAGCGCCGGGCGGCTGTCCGCCGGCCTGTTCCGGGCGTTGGATCTGCCCCGTGACGCGGACGCGTACCTGTGCGGACCGGCGGCCTTCCTCACGGCCGTGACGGAGGGGCTGGTGGCGGTCGGCGTCGGCCCGTCGCGGATCCGTACGGAGGTCTTCGGGTCGCGGGCGGCGGTGACTCCAGGGATCGCGCCGGTGGCCGGCCCGGTACCGCACCCTCCGGACGGGCCGCCGGGCGACGGGGCGCCGGTGTCGTTCGCGCGCAGCGATGTGACGGTGCCGTGGCGCGACACGTACGGCAGCCTGCTGGACCTCGCGGAGGCGTGTGACGTTCCTGCCCGCTGGTCGTGCCGGACCGGGGTGTGCCACACCTGCGAGAGCGGGCTGCTCTCCGGTGACGTCGAGTACTCACCCGAGCCGGTGGACGAACCGGCCGCCGGCAACGTGCTCATCTGCTCCGCGTGGCCCCGAGGCGCCGTCGTCCTGGACCTCTGAGCGCTCGACTCGGGTCCTTGGGCACCGTCCGCGGGCTGTCGAGCGACAAGGCCGCTCCGGGTCGCCACCATGATGCGGGACTGATCGGGGCCTGATGGGCGTCGGGAAGCTGGGTGCCGTCCCGTTCGCGACTCTCCTGAGAGGCCACCATCATGACAAACCGTTCCCTGCGGCGCCTCGGCGCCGCCGTCCTCGGCCTGGCCGTACTCGCGGTGACAGCCGCACCCGCCACGGTCCACACCGCCGGCGCGGGCAGCCCGGCAGTCCCGGCCGCGCACACGGGCGCCGCGGTTCCGGCGCCCACCGC
>JAOPVE010000303.1 GCA_025963185.1 Actinomycetes bacterium | reverse complement strand
CGCGCCACGCCGCCCGGCGGTGGGGGCGCGGTGCGGTGAATGGCAGCGGCGGATCGCGTCGTGCGCGCCGCTGGCCGGACGGTACGTGTGGGGAGTGCCGTTGCTCATGCCCCGACGCTAGGCCGCCGCCCGGGGTGCGCGCGCCCGTGGAATTACCCGCGTCCGCGCGGCTACCCGGTTACCTGGTTGCTGGCCGGGCTGGCGGGTCAGGCCGGTGCGCCTGGGTCTTGCGACGTGTGGACGATCGTCACCAGGTCCTCGACACTGAGCAGTTCGAGGATCCGCGCGACCGGCCCGGGGGACACCCGCACGTAGACGGTGCCGCCCCACGGCGCACGCTGCTCGGCGGCGGCGTCCAGGAAACTCACTCCGACACAGCTCAGCAGTGTGGCGGGGCGCAGGTCGACGAGCACGTCGGCACGGGTCCGGCGGGCCAGCAGTGCCAGCAGGTCGTCCAGCGCGGGCCTCGTGAGCAGGTCGACCTCGCCGCGCATGGTCACCCGGATCGGCTCGTCGTCCAGCACGCAGCGGATCTCGGTAACGCCCGATCCCCGTCCCACTCCCGGGATCGTCCACGTGCGCCTCATCGCTCGCCCCATGCAGTCCGCGTGCTACCTGGCCATGGCGCGGCGAGATGGCCGCGCGCCGCCGCTCTGCCGGATGGCGCCCCTGTGAGGAGCATTCCACTTTGCCGAGCCCCGTGCCGGCCTCCGGTGCGTGCCTTCCCCGGATGTGGGGCTGCCGCGTCTCCGTGGGGCAGGTGGTGCGCGCTGTCGTCCCCGGAACCCGCCTAGCGGTCCTCCGCGGCCGGCGCGCTGGCGATCCGCCGGGCGCCGGGGTGGCCGTCCGGGGTGAGCGCGAGTTCGGCCCAGACCACCTTGCCGCCGGATCCCGGCCGAGCGCCCCACGTCGCGGCCAGGGTCCGGACCAGCGCGAGGCCGCGGCCCTGGCTGGGATCCGCCCGGGCGTGCCCGTCGAGGGGAAGATCCGCGCTGGTGTCGGACACCTCGACGAGAACCGTGCCGGTGCGCAGCGCGAGCCGTAACTCGCCGTCGCCGCGGGTGTGCTGGTACACGTTCTCGACGAGTTCGGTGACGACGAGCAGAAGACTGGCGTCCGGATCCTCGACGTCCCACGTCCGGAGGGCCCTGGCGATCAGCTCGCGGGCGTCCCTGGCCCCGTTCCCCCGGACCAGCCCCAGCCGGAACTCGCTCACGACTCACCTCCGTGGACGGTGGTCCGGCCGGGCGAGGGCGCAGATAGGCAGGTCACGGGACTCCCCACATTCGGCCGCCAGCCGCGGCAAGGCCCGGGGCGGGCCAGCCCGCATCCGACCACGCCACCTCGGAAGGGGAACACCGTGTAAATACGCGGATCCCTACGTGCTTCCCCACCCCCCGCAAGCGCGCCTTCGCGCCCACCAGATCCGTCCAGCACCGACCCCCGGACTGGCTGCGTAACCCCGGGCGGGGTGGTTGTGCTGCGCGGATTGCGCGGTCCGATCTCACGGAAGTGTGTGCCGTCGTGCCGGTCGGGGCCGTCTGACGGCACGCACTTCGGCTACGGCCGGACCCGCGACGGCCGGATGGTGCGGATCACTCAGTCGACCGCCGGCCAGCCCGGCGGAACGGGCACGGCGTGGGACACCCGCGAGGTGCTCCACTCAGGCCGGTACGTCCGGGTGATCGGCGGCGGAGCGCACCCGGTCGTCGCGGTCTCGCCCTACGAGTGGCAGCAAATACCGAGTGGCAGTAAATACCGCGTGCCAGTAACGCCGAGTGGGTCAGCCGTAGGTCGGGTGCTGGGGCCAGCCGGGCGGGGAGTCTTCCCAGTCCTGCTGGCGCCCGTACACGGTGAGGTCGAGCATGTTGTTGGTGAAGACGAGCCGGTCTACGCCGCGCTGGGTGGTGCTGTACGTGCGGTAGATGTCGTCGCCGTCGCGCAGGAACGCGCTGAGCAGGAACCCGCCGCCGGCGCCGCAGTCGGCGGCGAACGACGTGCCGTGCGACGACACGAACGGCAGCGTCCAGCCCTTCTCGGCCTTGCACGCCTCGATCTGGTCCAGCGGCATGTCCGAGACGGTGGCCCACGCGACGCCGTCCGCGGCGAGCCCGGCCAGGCCGCCGGCCGGGATGTTGCTCGTGAACCACGTGCAGCCCGGGCAGTAGTGATCGGGACCGTTGTCCATGAACTGGTAGACGAGGAGCTGATCCAGCCCGCCGAAGAGGCCGAGCAGCGTCGCCGGGCCGTCAGGCCCCGCGAACGTGTAGTCGTTCGTGAACGGCACCATCGGGAGGCGGCGGCGCCGGGCCGCGAGCGCGTCGAGGGCGCGGGTCGCTTCCTTCTCGGACACGAGTAGCTCGTCGCGGGCCTTCTGCCAGTCGCCGGCCGAGACGATTTCCGGTTTCTCCATGCCCCCGATCATGCCGCGCGGCGCCGGCAGAATCGCCGGGCCACGGCGAAAGCCGCCCGGATTAGCGCAGCGCGTTCCCCTGGCGAAAGCCGTCGATGACCACCTGCGTCTACCAGCTGGAATGGATCCGCTGCGGGTGAGCCGCCGCCTCGGTGACGTGCGGTGACCGGCCCGCCGTCACCGCTCGTCCGGGGTGGTGGCCGGAGTGGACTGGCCGTTGGCCACCCAGGCGGCGATCTGGACGCGGCTCGCGAGGCCGAGCTTGGCGCGGATGTGGCTGACGTGGGCGGCGACCGTGCGGTTGCTGATGAACAGCCGCGCCGCGATCTGGTGGTTCGTGTACCCGCGCGCGACGAGTTCGGCAATGCGCTGCTCTCGCTCGGTCAGCGGCGATCCGGCCGCGGCCGTCGTGCCGGGCAGCGTGCCGTGCAGCACGTATTCGACGGTCTCGGACGTGCTGAGCCGCGCGCCAGCCTCGGTGGCCGCCCTCGCCGCGGTGGGGGTGACCGCGGCGCGGGCCAGTGCTTCGGCGCCGCAGAGCCGGTCGTACCACCACGGATCCGCACTGAGCGCGTGCTGCTCGCGGATCCGGGCGGTCGCCCCGAGTAGCCGCAGGGCGCGCTCGGGCTCGCCGCGCTCGGCCGCGACGACGGCCATGACCTCACAGCAGTCCACGACCTCGGTGCGCCCCGGGTGGGCGACCGTAAGTGCCCGCGTCACGTGGGCGTTCGCCGCGGGCAGGTCGCCGCGCATCGCGCTGGTGACGGCCGCGGTGTCGAGCGTCATGTCATTCGTCCCGTTGACGGCGAGCGCCTCGTCGATGGCCTCCTGCGCGGCGTCGAACTGGCCGGTCGCGAGGAGGGCACAGCACAGGTTGCCCAGGAACTGGATCAGGCCGTCGGGGTGACCGAGCGAACGGACCAGCTCCAGGTGATCGCGCGCCAGCTCGACGACGATCGCGTGCTCGCCCAGGGATCCGTGGGCAGCCATCGTCACGTTCAGCGCCTCGCCGATCCGCACCGAGTCGCCGACGGATCGCGCCAGGGCCAGTCCCCGCTCGGCGTACTCGGCCGCCGCTGCGCCGTCGCCGGTCATCTGGCACGCCACGGACAGCCGCCGCAGCGTTTCCATCTCGTCGGTGGGCGAGATCGGCCGGCCGTCGAGCAGGCCGGTGAGGATCGCCCGTGCCCGGGTGAGCTCGCCGCGCCAGTTCCAGATCGCGGCGAGCACGTTGGCGATCCCCGGATAGCGCGGGTCACCGGCGTCGCAGGCGACCCTGGCCGCGTCCCGGATGTTGTCGCGCTCGGCCTCCCAGGCGGCGAGCAGGTCACTGCGGCTGGCGAACGTCGTGTACATCTGCGTGACCAGGCCCGCGTACCAGTCCAGGAGCCGGTCGTAGGTGCCCGCCCGCTCCTGCTCGGCGTCGAGCTGTTCCAGCCCGTACGCGCGCAGCGATTCGAGCATGCGGTACCGGCCGGGCAACCGCGGATCCGGGGCCACGAGCGACTTGCCCGCGAGCGTAGCCAGCAGGCCCCACAGCGCGGCGCGGGTGAGGCCGAGATCCGCCGTGACGGCCGCGGCGGTGTGCTGGTCGAACCCGCCGGGCAGGACCGCGAGCCGCCGGAACATCGCCTGCTCGGTGGGGTCGAGGAGCTGGTAGCTCCACTCGATCGCCGCGCGCAGGCTGTGCTGCCGGTCGGGGGCATCACGCGGGCCGCCGGTGAGCAGGTCCAGGCGCTCGCCGATCCGGGTGAGCAGTGTCTCCGGCGGCAGGACCGCGACCTGGCGGGCCGCGAGCTCGATCGCCAGCGGCAGGCCGTCGAGTTTGCGGCACAGCTCGGCGATGGCATCCAGGTGCTCGGCGGGATCGAATCCAGCCGCGGCGCGGGCCCGGTCGCTGAACAGCCGGACCGCCGCCGGCGGACCGCCACGGACCCCGGCGGGCTCGGTGGACAGCGGCGGGACGGTCATGACCGTCTCGCCCGCGATCCGCAACGGCTCCCGGCTCGTCGCGAGGATCCGCAGGTGGGGGTGGGCTCGTAACAGCGCGACCGAGGTGCTCGCGGCGTCGTCGACGAGGTGCTCGCAGTTGTCGAGCACCAGCAGAACCTGGCCGCGCTCGCATGCGGTCCCGAGCACGTCGTGGACGCTCTTGCCCTGGGCCTGCAATCCGGCGGAGGCCACGATCACGGCCTCGATCCCGGCGGCACTGCTCCGGCGCGGAGCCGCGGGTGCCGCCGGTGCCGCGGGTGCCGCGGTGATGGGCGCCAGCTCGGCCCACAGGATTCCGCCCCGGTAGGAGTTGCGGACCCGTCCCGCGAGCTCGCCCGCCAGCCGCGTCTTGCCGACCCCGCCCGGCCCGGCGAGCGTGAGCATCCGCACGCTCGCGAGCAGTTTCGGCGCGTCCGCGAGTGCCTGGTCCCGGCCGACGAACAGGTCAAGGCCAACGGGGATCGGCGAGAGCTCGGCGCGGGCGGGTGGTGGCGGCGCGGGCGGTTCCGGCGCCACGGCCAGCGCCCGGCTGGCCGGGGGACCGGTGTCCTCAGGCGTCGTGAGGGCGTGCCCGGCGCGGTACTGCCGGTGCAGGGTCGCCGCGGGCACGTCGAGTAGTTCGGCGAGCTCGCGCCAGCTCAGTCCCTGGTCGCGAGCTGCCGACACGGCGGCTCGCAGGCCCCACGCCGACACCCGCTGCGCCTCGGCGAGCGCGGCCGCCTGCACGGCCAGTTCCGCCGCGCCGCCGGCCCGCGACGAGGCCGTGGCGAGCTGCCGGACGTAGGCGTCGACGTCGTCGATCAGCGCGGTTGGCCCACCGGACTCCCGTGCGGCCATGGACCCCTCCCAACGACCCGCGGATCACCGCGTGGCGCGGCCAGTCACTGACGTTATCTTCAGTAGCCCCCGGGTGGAGGCGATGGATCGGCACAGAGCCGCGCAGAGGGGGCCATTGCCGGCCGCGCATCCGAGCCGAACGGCCGAACGGACCCCCAGAATGGGCCCCGTCACGCGGACTGCCGGACCACCAGGGTCGGCTGGAAGATGACCGAGCGGGGCAGCCGGTCCGGCTCGCGGATGTGGGCGAGCAGGAGCCGCGCCATCTCCCCGGCCATCTCCTCGACCGGCTGCCGGATCGTCGTGAGCAGCGGCCGGCACGCCAGGGCAGCGCTGCTGTCGTCGAATCCGACGACCGCGACGTCGTCCGGTACCCGGCGGCCGAGATCCTGCAGGACCTGGAGCGCGCCCGAGGCCATCAGGTCGTTGGCGACGAACAGCCCGTCGAGGTCCGGGTGCCCGGCGAGCAGGTCCCGGGCCGCGTCCTCGCCGCCGGCCCGGGTGAAGTCGCTCTCGACGTAGGGCACGTCCGCGATTCCGTGGGTGGCGAGGGTCTTGCGGAACCCGTCGAGCCGGTCGTGCCCGGCGGCGGTGTCGAGCGGGCCGGTGATCGTGGCCAGCCGCCGGGCGCCGCGGGCGTAGAGGTGCTCGGCGGCCAGCGAGGCGCCGAGGCCCTGGTCGATGTCGACGTAGCTGGCCGGGATCCGGTGGGCGGGCCGGGCGGAGATCACCACCGGGATCGCCAGCCCGCTGACCTGCTGCGGCAGCGGATCGGTGTGGTGGCTGGAGATGAGCAGCACCCCGTCGACGTGGCCCTGGCGCAGGTAGCCGACGACCTGCTGCTGCGCGGCGGCGTCGGCGGGAATGATCACCAGGTGGATCCCGTTGCGGCGCAGCACTTCCTGGGCGCCCGCGGTGATCCGACCGAAGTACGGATCGGTGAACACCTGGTTTAAGAACCCCGCCCCCGAGGCCCGCACGTCGGACTCGGAGATCACCAGGGCGACGGAGTCCGTGCGCCGGGTGACCAGGCTGCGGGCGGCGAGGTTGGGCACGTAACCGATCTCGGCGATCGCGTTCTCGACGGTGGCGCGGATCTTCGAGTCGACGGTCGGCGCGCCGTTGATCACGCGCGACACGGTGGCGCGGGACACCCCGGCGAGCTCGGCGACCTGGTCCAGCGTGGGAGGCCGCGAGCCGCGCACCCACCCGGTCGACATGGATCCTGTTATAGCACCCTCGGTCATGGCCCGATCACGGCGCTGAGCCGGGCGAGCGCGGATCCGCGGGCCCTCTCTATCGAGGCCGCGAGGGCCGTGCACTCGGGGCTGTGGCCGGATCGCTGTTCGGATCGCGCGAGCCGCACGGACTGCTCCATCTCCTCGCGCAGGTGCCGGGCTGCCAGGGCGTCGAACCCCGGGCCGGTGCCCGCGCCGATCGCCGCCAGGTCGGCCGGGGTGACCATGCCGGGCAGGTCGTGGCCGTCGTGTTCGTGCGTCTCGGCGATCCCGGCGCGGCTGAGGACGGCGCGGAGCCGGGCCAGGTCAGCGCGGTAATCGGAGCGGAGCCGGGTGGCGAGAGCCGGCAGCCCGGGGCTGGAGGCGCGGGCCGCGGTCAGCCCGAGCAGGCTCACGGCCTGCGCGGTCATCGGGATCATCAGCTGGGTCCAGGCGACATCGGTGCCCCCGAGGCTGGTGGTCACTGCGGCCCGGGTGGCCGGGCGCGCCGGGCTCGCGCACGCCGCGGCGAGCACGGCGAGTACCGCCACGCACCCGAGTCGTCTCATCGCTCTCCTTTCCCCAGCCGGCAGGTGCCCGGCCCCACTAGGGGACCGGGCTCTGCCAACGACAGTTCTTCTGCCTAGAAGTCGCCGTTCGCGTTGCACTTGACGCTCTGGTCGATGCAGTCCCGCACCCGGCGGGCCAGTTCGTTTTCGTCCCAGGCGTTGAAGAAGTCGCCGTGCATGGACGCGTAGGTGCCCGACGCGAGCGTGATCCCGTCCGTGTCGGTGTTGAGCGGATAGACGAGCATCATCGAGATGGACGGGGTGCCCCACGGGTGGCTGGCCGGGCACTTGCCGGTGCCGTCCATCCACGCCATGTGGTCCTTGTGGTTCGGGCTGTCGAGGTGCTTGCCGTCCCAGCAGTCCGGGAACATGAGCTGGCGCATCAGCACGTCCCCGGCCGCGCACTTGGGGAACTTCCCGTCGGCGCTGCGGCCGATCTCGCCGATCGGGCCGGCGCAGTAGAAGTGGCTGTCGTCGGGTGAGGTCTGGAGCTTGGCGTCCCCGACGATCATCCGCAGGCCCGGCGGGAAGGGGATCACCTTGCTGGTGTCGACGAGCCGGGATCCGTAGTAGATGGTCGTGTCGTTCTGCGGATCCACCGCGACGCCGTGGTGGTAGAGGGTCGGGATCCAGTACGAGGCGTGGTCGCCGGTGGGGGTGCAGTTGGTCGCGCCGGCCTTGAGCGAGTCGAATGTGCTGGCCGCGTTGGTGGTGGTGTTGCCGAGGAACGTGTGGTTGTGCGAGGCGCCGGGCAGGTTCGGGAACACGATCGGATCGTCGTTGGCGTGGTGACTGACGAAGCAGGACGCGTGGAACTCGGGCACGCGCACGGCGTTCGCCGGGGGAGTGCGCGGGGTCCGGGCGTAGAACGCGGCGACCGCCGCGGCCTGCTGCGCCGGGTCCACCGAGATCCAGCCGGGTCCGGTTCCGGGCGGGGCGCCGCCGCTGCCGAACACCTGGAATTCGAACAGCGAGATTCCCCAGGCGGCGCTGGCGCGTGCGGTGGCGTTGAGCCGGACGTACCGGCCAGTGCCGGACACGGCGAGAGTCTGGCGGCCGCCGGTGCCGTTGGTGACGGTGGACACGGTCGTCCACGCCGCGGCGTCGGGCGACACCTGGATCGTGAAGGCGGTGGCGTAGGCCGCCTCCCAGTTCAGCGCCACGGAGCTGACGGTCGCGGGCGCGCCGAGGTCGACCTGGATCCACTGTGGATCCCCGGCGGCGCTGGACCAGCGGGTCGTGGCGTCGCCGTCCGTGGCCGAGGACGCGGGGTAGGCGGGGGTCTGGAGGGACGAGGCGGTGGTGCTCTGGCCCTGGGAGATCAGGGCGTCCGCGGCGCTGGCGCTACTGGTCGTGACCGTCAGGTAGGTGCCCAGCAGGGCAGCGGCCGAGGCGGTCAGCGCGAGCAGGCGGATCCGGGAGCGGGGTGTGGGGTGCATGACGAGTCCTTCCCGTCCGCTACTGGTAGACGCGGACGTAGTCGACGAGCATCCGGGACGGGAACGGCGTGGTTGCGTCCACCGGTCCGGGCCAGTCACCGCCGACGGCGAGATTGAGGATGATGTAGAACGGGTGGTCGTAGATCCACGGGCCGCGGGTGGCTTCGACCGTCGCCTTGCTGGCGAAGAAGACCGTCTGGTCGTCGACCTTGAACGTGATGCCCTTGCTGTCCCACTCGGCGGCCCACACGTGGTACCCGGCGGAGAAGTCCGCGCCGCCCGGGGCGGTGTACATCTGGCCGTAGCCGTTGCCGCCGTTGTAGGCGGGCGCGTGCAGCGTCGAGTACGACTGCAGCGTGTTGCGGCCGAGGACCTCCATGATGTCGACCTCGCCGTTGTAGGGCCACGGCCGGCCGGTGAGGAAGTCCGAGCCCATCATCCAGAAGGCCGGCCAGAAGCCGTTGCCCTTCGGCACCTTGATCCGCGCCTCGACCCGGCCGTACTGGAACGAGAACTTGTTGCCCGTGTTCATCCGGTGTGACGTGTACTGCGCGCCGCCGACGGCCTCCTTGCGGGCCTCCATGACGAGCGATCCGGCGCCGTCCGTGGCCGCGTTGTTGTTGTCGGTGTAGTACTGCTGCTCGCCGTTCTGGCCGGTGCCCGGGTCGATCGTCCACTTGGCGGGGTCGGGTTTGGTGCCGGCCGGGCCGTTGAACTCGTCGCTCCAGACGAGGTGGGTGGCCGGGAACGCCGGATCCGCGGGCTTGGCCGGCGGGGTGATCGGCGCGCCGCCGGTGCCGTACACCTGGAACTCGTAGAGGGAGTACCCGTACGCGGTGGCCCTGGTGGTGCCGTACATGCGCACGTACCGCCCGGTGCCGGAGACGTTGAGGGTCTCCTTGAAGCCCTTGCCGGTGGTCGTGGTGTAGATCGTGGTCCAGGTACTGGCGTTGGCCGAGACCTGGATCTGGTAGCCGGTGGCGTACGCCGGATCCCACTGGAGCACGACCTGGGTGACGCTGGCGGTCGCCCCGAGGTCGACGTAGATCCAGCCCGGGTCGACCCAGCCGGTCGTGGAACTGGTGGCCCAGCGGCTCGCCGGGTCGAGGTCGAACGCCTTGTCCGGGGTGCAGCCGAAGCAGTTGCCGTCGTTCTGGTCCGTCGAGGACGCGCCCGGCTTGTGGTAGGAGAGCAGCACGCTGCCCCCGGGTGGCGGGCTACTCGGTGGCGGGCTGGTGGGCGGGATCGTCGGCGGTGGGCTGGTGGGCGGGCTCGTGGGCGGTGGGCTCGACGATCCGGTGCCGACGCGGATCGCGAACTCCCACAGCGAGTAGCCGTACATGGCCAGCGAGCGGGCCGTGCCGTACATCCGCACGTACCGGCCGGATCCGGAGACGGCGAGGGTCTGGGTCCCGCCGGATCCGGTGGTGGTCGAGTAGACCGGCGTCCAGGTGCTGGCGTCGGGCGAGGTCTGGAGCTGGAACGCCGTGGCGTACGCGGCCTCCCAGTTCAGCGTGACCCCGCAGATCGGCTGGCTGGTGCCGAGGTCGACCTGGATCCACTGCGGATCGCTGGCCCAGACACTCGACCACCGGCTGCCGGTGTTCCCGTCGACTGCGGCGCTCACCGGGGTGGCGGCCGACTCGCTGGAGGACGCCGTGGCAGGGCGGCCCTGGGCGGCGTTGGCGGTGCCGCACGGGGCGGCCTGGCCCGCGGATCCGTAGACCCCGAACTCCCACAGCGAGACCCCGTACTGGGTCGCGCGCTGGGTGGTGGTCAGCCGGACGTAGCGGCCGGATCCGGTGACGGCGAGGTCCTGCGCGCCGCCGGGCCCGGTGGTGGTCGAGTAGACCGGCGTCCAGGTGCTGCCGTCGGCCGAGGTCTGGATCGTGAAGGCGCGCGCGTACGCCGCCTCCCAGTTCAGCGTGACGCGGCTGATCGCGGCGGCGGCGCCGAGATCGACCTGTAGCCACTGTGGATCGCTGTACGCGCTGGACCAGCGCGTTCCGGCGTCACCGTCGACGGCGGACGAGGCGGGGGTGCCGGCGGATTCGGTGGACGAGGCGGTCGCCGGCCGGCCCTGTGAGAGCAGGGAGTCGGCGGCCCGCGCGGCCGAGACCTGCGCGGCGGCGTACGTGGACAGCAGGGCGGCCAGCGCGGCGGCGAGGATCGCGGCGCGGGCGCGGCGGGATCGTAAGGGGCGGGATCCCCAGGGGCGGGATCGTGCGGGGCGGGGCGCTAGCGGGATCGCACGTGTCATCAGTGCTCCCATCGGGAGGCGATGTGTCGCCTCGGTTACGAGCAGAAGTCGAAATAGTGAGAGAGCGCTCTATAGCGACACACTGTGGACGCCTCCCCGCAAACATGTCAATGCCTGGTCGCAGGCCTGGGAAGCGCTCTCTCAAAACTTCACTCCAGCGCACTGCGTCCCCGAACCGGCAGGCCACAAAAGTGGCGCTGGATCCTAGGCCCACGCGCCCGCCGGGTCTAGACGAAGTGGATCACCGGAAATCCGGCTGTTGCCTAATTGGCAGCTGGCGGTTACAAACGGTCTCCTTCTTCCCGTTTCCTCTCCGGCCCCCGTTCAGGAGTGGTGAATGCGCGGAACCGTCACAGCAGTGCTGGTCGCGGACGCGGTGGCCGCTGAGCCTCCGGCCCGCACACCATCCGTCGCGGCGCACGACGCCGTGCCGATCTTCAGGACCGATCCGGTCGCTCGCCCCGGCGAGTTCTAGGGCTCCCGAGGCCCAGGGCCAGGGTCCGGCCCAGTCACCGGCGTGCACGGGAAACCCCGCGTGCAAGCCGGTCACGCGCACGCCCGAGGATCCATCCACACACGAGCGTCGGCCCGGTCGCGCGGGCCGGGAGATCCGGGGCCTTCCGTGGGCGTGCCCGGATCCCGCCTCGCCGCGGGCCGGATCCGCTCCGTCTTCCCGGCCGCCTGGCCCCGCGCGGACAGCCACACCAGCACCACGGACCACCCCGGACACCCCCACCGGACAGCCCCACCGGATCACCGAGGAGAACGATGGACACGAGGAAACTGTCAGCGATCGCGCTCGCAGGCATCCTGGCCGGTGGAATGCTCACCGCCTGTAGCGCGAGCGGGAGCCCCAACGCCACGGCCACCGCGGCCCTGAGCGTCGGCATGCCGAACGGGCCGCAGACCGAAAACCACAACCCGTTCCTGAGCACGTCGTCCGCGAACTCGCTGGGCTACCGCTGGATGATCTACGAGCCGCTGACCATGTGGAACCCCGCGCAGCCGGCCGATCCCGCCAAGCCGTGGCTCGCCAGCGACACCAAGTGGACGCCCGACTACAAGTCCGTGACGGTGACGATCCGCGACAACGCGACCTGGTCGGACGGCCAGAAGCTCACCGCGGACGACGTCGCGTTCACGTACAACCTGATCAAGGACCACGAGGGGATCAACACCAACGCGACCCCGTACCAGTCGATCACCACGGCCGGTAACCAGGTCACGATGACGTTCGGGGTGTCGCAGTTCGTCAACCAGAACAAGATCCTCGCCCAGATCCCGATCGTGCCCAAGCACCTGTGGTCGAGCATCGCCGACCCGGCGACGGACCTGAACAAGAAGCCCGTCGGCAGCGGTCCGTACACGCTGAAGTCCTTCACTCCGCAGACCACGACGCTGTCGGTGCGCTCCAGCGGGTACTGGCAGCCGCTGCCGCAGGTCAAGGAGCTGCGGTACACCTCGTACACCGACAACAACGCCCAGACGACCGCCTTGGCGAACGGCGAGTCCGAGTGGAGCTTCGTCTTCATCCCGAACTACAAGACCGTGTTCGTGGACAAGGACGCGGCGCACCACAAGGTGTGGGCGGCCCCGGTGCTCGGGATCCACGGTCTCTACATCAACACGAGCAAGAAGCCGTTCAGCGATCCGGTGCTGCGCCAGGCCATGAACATGGCGATCAACCGTGAGGACATCTTCAACCAGGCCGAGGCCGGCTACTTCCACCCGCTCATCACGAGCATCACCGGCCTGCCGAGCCCGGCCGGCGACGCGTTCGTCTCTCCGGAGTACAAGGGCAAGAACCAGGTCGTGGACGTCGAGGGCGCGAAGAAGCTGCTCACCGGCGCGGGCTACAAGTACTCGGGGACCACGCTCAACGACCAGTCCGGCAAGCCGGTCACGATCACCCTCACCGACCCGAGCGGGTGGTCGGACTACCAGACCAGCCTGGAGATCGTGAAGGACAACCTGTCCAAGATCGGGATCGCGGCGACGGTCGACAAGGCCAACCAGGACGCCTGGTCCAAGAACGTCGAGGAGGGCAACTTCGGCGCGGCCTTCCGCTGGACGAACGGCGGCGCGACCCCGTACGACATGTACCAGACCGTCATGGACGGATCGCTGCTCCAGCCCGTCGGCAAGCCGTCCCCGGGCGGCAACTTCGGCCGCTTCAACAACCCGCAGGCGACCGCGGCGCTCAAGGCGTACGCCAGCGCGACCAGCGACGCCGACCGGACCACCGCGCTCAACACGATCGAGAAGGTCTTCGTCGAGCAGACCCCGATGATCCCGGTCGGCGCGGACAACATCGGTGCCGCGTACAGCGACAAGCACTGGACCGGCTGGCCGGACGCGTCGAACCCGTACGCGGCGGCCCAGCCGACGCAGCCCAACGCGCTGGACGTGGTGCTGCACCTGAAGGCCGCCAGCTGATTCCCGCACCGCGTTCCCCGGGTGGCGAGCGCCGCCCGGGGAACGCGCGTGCCGTTCAACCCTCTTCCAGACGGGACCACCGAATGACGCCGAGCACGAGCGCGGTCGCGCCGGTCAGTGAAGTCGTGCTGGACGCCGCGGGCCTGACCAAGCACTTTCCCGTCCGCCGGCGGCTGCGCGATCTCCTCTCGCGGCACGCCGGCGCGGTACACGCCGTGGACGACGTGAACCTGACCCTGCGGCGCGGCCAGGTGGTCGCGCTGGTGGGGGAGTCCGGCTCGGGGAAGTCCACCGTGGCCCGGCTGCTCGCCCAGCTCCATCCGCGCACCGGCGGCGAGATCCGGCTGAACGGGGAGGCGGTCACGGTCCGGGGTGGGCGGCGGTTCCGGGCGTACGCCAAGCGGGTCCAGATGATCTTCCAGGATCCGTTCGCGTCGCTGAACCCCGTGCACAGCGTCCGCTACCACCTGACCCGCTCGCTGCGGATCCACGGACGGGCCGGCGAGGGCAAGGACGGGCTCGACCAGGCCCTCACCGCGCTGCTCAGCCAGGTCCAGCTCACCCCAGCCGAGCGGTACATCGACAAGTTCCCGCACGAGCTGTCCGGGGGCCAGCGCCAGCGGGTCGCGATCGCCAGAGCGCTCGGCGCCGGACCGGAGGTGCTGCTCGCCGACGAGCCGGTGTCGATGCTGGACGTGTCGATCCGCCTCGGCGTGCTCAACCTGCTGCGCGACCTCAAGGACCGGCTGGACCTGGCGATCCTCTACATCACCCACGACATCGCCTCGGCCCGCTACTTCGCCGACGAGACGCTCGTGATGTACGCGGGGCGCCTGGTCGAGGGCGGCGACAGTGAGACCGTCACCCAGCGGCCCGCCCACCCATACACCCAGCTGCTGATCGACTCGGCCCCCGATCCGGACCGGGTGGCCGGCGCCGTGGCCGCCGAGGTCGCCGACCGGGGCGACGGCGAGCCGCCGAGCCTGATCCGCCCGCCGGAGGGCTGCCGGTTCCACCCGCGCTGCCCGCACGCCATGGCCCGCTGCACCACCGACCTGCCGATCCCGCTGCCGGTGGGCGACCGGGACGGCCACTGGGCCGCGTGCTGGCTCTACGGCGAGCCGTCCGCCGAGGGGGTGGCGCCGTGAAGCACCTGCTCCAGCGCGTGCTGTTCTACCTGTTCACGGCCTGGGCGGCCATCACCGTCAACTTCTTCATCCCCCGGCTGATCCCCGGTGACCCGGTGCAGGCTCTGATCGCCCGCTACAAGGGGCAGATGAGCAGCGACGCCATCGCCTCGCTGTACGTGCTGTTCGGGATCGACAAGCACGCCAGCCTGTGGAGCGACTACCTCAAGTACTGGAAGCAGCTCGCGCACGGCGACCTCGGGCTGTCGTTCACCTCGTTCCCGACCCCGGTCTCGGAGATCATCGCCTCCAGCCTGCCGTGGACCCTCGCACTGGTCGGCATCACCACGATCATCAGCTTCCTGCTCGGCACGGGGCTCGGTGTGATCGCGGGCTGGCGACGCGGATCCTGGGTCGACGGGCTGCTGCCGGTGACGACGTTCCTCTCGTCGATCCCCTACTTCTGGCTCGGGCTGGTCGCGATCGCGCTGCTCGCGGGTCCGGGCAGCTACTTCCCGTCGTCCGGCGGGTACGAGCCCGGACTGGTGCCCGCCTTCGACAGCTACTTCCTCAGCAGCGCGATCCAGCACAGCATCCTGCCCGCGCTGACGATCCTGATCTCGTCGGTGAGCGGCTGGATCCTCAGCATGCGCAACATGATGGTGACCGTCGCCGCCGAGGACTACATCACGGTGGCGCACGCCAAGGGCCTGCCCGAGCGGCGGGTCGCGCTGAGCTACGCGGCCCGCAACGCGCTGCTGCCCAACGTCTCGGGCTTCGCGCTCGCGCTCGGGTTCATCGTCGGAGGCACCCTGCTGGTCGAGATCGTCTTCTCCTACCCCGGCCTGGGCTTCCAGCTCTTCCGGGCCGTCGGCGCCAAGGACTACCCCCTCATGCAGGGGATCTTCCTGGTCATCACGATCTCGGTGCTCGTCGCCAACCTGCTGGCGGACGTCGCGTACCTGATGCTCGACCCGCGCACCCGCAAGGAGGGCTGAGGCGATGACCATCCCGACCTCCAGCATCGACCAAGTCATCCCCGGTCAGGGGGCGATGGCCCAGCCGGAGATCGCCCCCGGACGGGCCCGGCGGCGCCGCTTCCGGTTCTTCGCCAACGCCAAGTCCAGCATCGGGCTCGCCCTGCTCGGGATCTACGTGCTGTTCGCGGTCATCGGTCCGTGGGTCGCGCCCTACGATCCGTCGGCGCGCAGCAGCGAGCTGGTCCAGCCGCCCAGCTCCGCGCACTGGCTCGGCACCACCCACCTCGGTCAGGACGTGCTCAGCCAGCTGCTCGTGGGCACCCGCGGGGTGATGGTCGTCGGGCTCACCGCCGGGGTGGTCGCGACGGTCCTGTCCGTGCTGATCGGTGTCACGGCCGGCTACCTCGGCGGCCCCTGGGACGACGGGCTCTCTGCACTGTCGAATGTGTTCCTCGTGATCCCCGCGCTGCCGCTCATCATCATCCTGACCTCGACGATCAACAACGCGGGCGACAGCGTCGTCGCGCTCGTCATCGGCCTCACGTCCTGGGCCTGGGGCGCCCGGGTGCTGCGCGCGCAGACCCTGTCCCTGCGCCGCCGCGAGTACATCGAGGCCGCCCGCGCCACCGGCGAGACGACCTGGCGGATCATCGGGTTCGAGATCATGCCCAACCTCACCGCGATCATCGCCTCGGGCTTCATCGGCACCGTGATCTTCGCGGTGATGTCCGAGATCACGCTGGCGTTCATCGGGATCTCGTCGAGCGGCACGTGGAACTGGGGCGAGATCCTGTTCTGGGCGCAGAGCGAGCAGGGGCTCGCCCAGGGCGCGTGGTGGTGGTTCGTCCCGGCGGGTCTCGCAATCGCGATCCTCGGGACCGCGTTGTCGCTGGTCAACTTCGGGATCGACGAGTTCGTCAGTCCCCGGCTGCGGAACGCGGGCAAGACCAGGGTCAAGACGGCGTCGGGGCAGACGGTCCGGATGCGCGTCGGCTTCACGCCCGTCCTGGCCCGGCCACCGTCCGGCGGCGCGGCAGGCGGCGACCCGGACGGCGGCGACACCGGCGGCGACACGATTGTGGCGGAGGCGGCCCGATGAGACAGCCCGTACTGGAGATCCGGAACCTGGACGTCGGCTACGGGCTCGGGGACGTGGCGCTGCGCGCGGTCCGGGACGTGAGCCTCACCCTGCACCGCGGCGAGGTGCTGGGCCTGGCGGGGGAGAGCGGCAGCGGCAAGTCCACCCTCGCGTACGGGGTGACCAGGCTGCTCCCGCCGCCCGGGGTGATCACCGGCGGCGAGGTCGTCTACCACCCCGAGAACGGGTCGCCGTACGACGTGCTGGCGCTCGGCGACCGGGAGCTGCGCGCGTTCCGCTGGGCCGAGACCGCGATCGTCTTCCAGGGCGCGATGAACTCCCTCAACCCCGTCCACCGGATCTCGGTCCAGCTCACCGACGTCATCGCCGCCCACCAGCCGGACCTGTCCGCCCGGGCGCGCGCCGAGCGGGCCCGGGAGATGCTCCGCCTGGTCGGCATCGCCGCGGACCGCATGGACGCCTACCCCCACCAGCTCTCCGGGGGCATGCGCCAGCGGGTGATGATCGGCATGGCGCTCGCCCTGCAACCCCAGATCGTGATCATGGACGAGCCGACTACCGCTCTGGACGTGGTGATGCAGCGCCAGATCCTGCGTCAGCTCGTCGCCCTGCGCGAGCGCCTCGGCTTCTCGGTCATCTTCATCACCCACGACCTGTCGCTGCTGGTCGAGTTCGCCGACCGGATCGCGATCATGTACGGCGGCCGGATCGTCGAGGAAGCCCCCGCGTCCGCCCTCTACCGCGACGCGCTGCACCCCTACACGGCCGGGCTCCTCGGATCCTTCCCCGCCCTCCGCGGCCCCCGCCGCGACCTGACCGGCATCCCCGGATCCCCACCGGACCTCACCAGCATGCCGACGGGATGCTCGTTCCACCCCCGCTGCCCGAAGGCCTTCGAGCCCTGCCCGGTCACGATCCCCCCGCTGGGCAGCCCGGACACCCCCGGCGGCTCCACCCGCACGGTCGCCTGCCTCCTCCACCCCGCCACAAACCCCGAAGTGCGGTAACTGGGACCGGTCGGGACCGGCCGCGGTTACCGCACTTCGGTGAAGCGTGAGGGCTAGAGCCAGAGCGCGCCGGACCAGCTGACGCCGGACCAGGCCGCGCCCGTGAAACCGTCGCCGGACCACGCCCGGCCGGACCACGCGCGCCCCGACCAGGCGACGTCGGACCAGGCCCGGCCGGACCACGCCCGGCCCGCCCAGCTCGTGCCGGACCAGTTCGCCTGGTTGTCGGTGGCCGCTCCCCAGCTCGCGCCGGTCCACGGGTGGCCCATCCACGATCCGCCGTTCCAGGACGTGCCCGCGGTGCTCGCCTTGGCCCAGGCCGCCGTGCTGAACGGCCCGAAGATGTCGTTCTCACCGGTCAGGGCCGTGCCCTGCGGTCCGGACGTGACGATGCTCGTGCCACGCGCCGCTTGCAGGGATCCGTCGCCCGTGCCCCTCGTCGTGGTCTGCCAGCCGGTGCCGACGCCGCCGTTGAAAATGTTCGTGAGGTTCAGCTCGCCGCGCTGGGCGACCGTGGCCTTGGGCAGCGGGGTCGAGCTGTCCCAGAACTGCGACCGGATCTGCCACGGCGTGGCGTTCGGGTACTTCTGCAGGATCAGCGCGATGGCGCCGGAGACGACGGCGGCCGCCTGGGAGGTCCCGCTGCCCTTGAAGTACCGGTCCCCGACCCGGGCGGACGGGTAGTAGGTGTCCGCATAGGATCCGGGATCGCGCAGGGACACCACGGACCGGCCGGGCACCAGGACGTCGATCGGCCAGGTACGCCCCTGCCAGCTGGTGAACGAGGACAGCGCGTCGTCGGCGGGGTTGGTGGTGCCGAGCGGATCGGTCGATCCGACGACGATGGGGTGCATGTCGGTGGCGGGGACCGTGAACGCGTGGCCGGTGTTCCCGGCGGCGACGACGACGGCGATCCCGGCCCACCAGGCGTTCTCGACCGCGAGGGCGAGCGGGTTGGTCGCCTGGCCCAGCGTGCTGTCGGTGCCGTAGGAGAGGTTCAGCACCCGGATCGGGTTCTTCGGATCGTCGTTGCGGTGCTTCACCACCCAGTCGATCGCGGCGAGCATCTGGGACACGTCGACGGCCCCGTTCGACATGCCCACCTTGATCGAGGTGAGCTTGGCGTCGGGGGCGATGCCGCGGAAGCCGGTGCCACCGGTGTTGTCGCGCCCGGCGATGATCCCGGCCATGTGGGTGCCGTGGCCGTACCCGTCCTTGTGCAGCAAGGACGGCACCTGGCTCTCCAGCGAGAGGTCCGGGCCGTTGACGATGTTTCCGCTGGTCAGACCTGGGACCGGCGCTACGCCCGTGTCGATGAGGGCGACGCCGACGCCTTTGCCGGTGTAGCCCTGCTGGTAGGCCACGTCGGCCCGGATGCTCTTGGCGATATCGGAGATGCCGGTCTGGCCGGCGGGAAAGGTCCACTCGGCGCCGGTGGTGGTCAGACCGGTGACGGTCCTGCTGGCCGCTGCCTGGGCGGGCAGGGCGCCCGCGACCATGGCCAGCGCCGTCGCCGCGCCGGCGGCTGCCGCCGCGGTCCGGAGCCTGGTCCGATTGAGTGCCATGGCCATCCTTTGCCTTCCCCGTGCCCGATCCGTGGAGTGCGGAGCGCATTTACGGATTTGTTCCGCATCGCGCCGCCACGACCACTGTGACCGGTTCTGCTGTGCCAGGGATAGGCGCGAGGGCCAAGTTCGGCCCTCCGTCGGACCAGAACTGTCCGAACGGCGATGACTACGCAGAGTTACGAAGCGGAGTGCGAGCGGGCGGGCGGACCCGGGAAAGGGCCCGCCCGCCCGGGGGATCAGCCCTCGACCCGGTGCTGGGTCCAGAACGACGTCAGGCTGGTCGTGCCCGCGGCCTGCTGGGCAGCGGCCTTGAAGTCGGCCACCGTCGAGACGCCGTACCAGTGCGACTGCGCGTAGGACTTGAGCAGGTTCGTCATCGCGGTGTCGCCGATGAGCCGGCGCAGGTCGTGCAGGGTGCACTTGCCGTACCCGTAGATCACGGTGGAGTAGCGGCTGCTGTGCGAGTCCCAGTACGCCATCGAGTTGGTCAGCTTCTCGGCCGTGGACGCCCACGTGATCGAGCACCCGCTGCCGGTGACGCCGTTGTAGAGGTCGGTCATGTAGTCGGTGAAGCCCTCGTCGAGCCACGGATCGTTGTACTCGTCGTCACCGACGATCCCGTAGAACCACTGGTGCGCGAGCTCGTGGGCCAGCGCGGTCGTGCTGACGAGGTCCAGTACGAAGCCCGGGTACTCCATGCCGCCGAACCAGAAGTTGTTGTCCAGGACGACGTCGGCTTCCTTGTAGGGGTACGCGCCGAGGCGGCCCGAGTGCTGGTCCAGAGCCGAGGTCGCCACCGAGAGCATGCTCTGCGCCTGCGCCGCGGTGATCGAGCTGACCCGGTAGATGTTCACCGTCACGCCGCCGGCCGTGGTGCCGGTGAGCTTCGGGAAGGCGCCGGCCGCCCAGGCGAAGTCGCGGACCTTGGCGGCCGTCGCCGTCGTGACCGTGCGGCCGGACGTGCCCGGGGTGTCCACCGAGGTGCCGGTCGCCGGGACCGCCAGGGCCGTCGGGTGGTCGAGCGTCACCGAGAAGTCACTGGCCAGGCTGTAGAAGGACTCGCCGTTGTTGGTGTACGGATCGAGGTGCCAGCCCTTCGCGTCGCGGACCGCGAGCACCGGCAGCGCGTTGCCGATGAACGAGTACGCGCCGTCGTGGCCGAACCGGTCACTGCCGCTGGGCACCACGATCGAGAGGTCGAAGCCGATCGTGCCGCTCTGGCCCTGGCCGAGGGGAGTGGGCAGCGTGATCTTCAGGGCGGTGCAGTTCACCGTGAGGGCGCTCGCCGTGCCGCCGGTGACGTTGGTGACCGTGATCGGCGTCGACGGGCAGCTGCCGTGGTAGTTGTCCCACAGCCGCAGGTACACCTCGGGCAGCGCCGTGGGTGAGGCGTTGGTGAAGCTGACGCTCTGGTGGCCGGTCCAGGTGAAGCCGCTCGTGTCGCTGGTCAGCTTGACCGTGTAGGCCGGGTTCGCCGGGGTGCGGGTGCCGTCCGCCGCGGACGGCGGGCTGATCGTGTAGCTGAACTGCGCCGATCCGCTGCGCCCTGCGGTGTTCGCCGCCGTCACGGTCACCGCCGAGGTGCCCGCGGTGGTGGGGGTCCCGCTGATCACACCTGAGGTGCCGTTGATCGAGAGCCCCGCGGGCAGGCCGGTGGCCGAGTAGGTCAGGGCCAGGCCAGCCGGGTCGGAGGCCTGGATCTGCAGGCTCGCCGGGACGCCGACTGTGCCCGTCTGGGCACCCGGGCTGGTGACGGCCGGATCCTGGCCGGTGGATCCGCCGGTGGTGGTGAGGCCCACGTCGTCCACCGTGAAGCTGGTCTGCAGGGTCGAGTTCTCGGCCCCGGCGAACGTCAGGGTGGCGGTCTGCCCGATGAAGGCGGACACGTCGGCCGTGCGCTGGATGTAGCCGGTGACCTTGTCCAGGTTGGAGTACGAGGCGAGGGTGGTACTGCCGAGCTTGACGCTGAGGGTGTCCTTCGCGGTGGCCGCGGTCTCGGCGGTGTCGACGTGCAGCCAGTAGGTCAGGCTCGCCGACTGGCACCCGGACGGCACGGTCACGGACTGGCTGAGGGTGTCGGTGTGGGTGCTGCCGTACCCGTCGAGCCAGGCGAAACCGGTGCCGGCGTGCGCGGATTGGCTGGTACCGGAGGTGGACAGGACACCGGCGGTCGCCGTCCAGCCGGTGGCGCCGCTCTCGAAGCCGCCGTTGCTGACGACCTGGGCACCGCACACCGCGGCCGAGGCGGGGGAGGCTCCCGTCGCCGCGGACAGTGCGCCGGCGGCCAGGATCAGCGCGGCGCCTAACGTTCGAGCTCGCATCAGGTTCCCTTCTGGGGGTCTGAAAGACGGTGCGGCACCGCTTCGGGGGTCGCGAAGAGTGTCCGAGAATCGCGGCAATCCTGCTGTATCGCGAGTGCGGCGACAAGAGTTGACATCCAGCCTGTGGATGCGCTGCGCCGCGCCGCGGCCGGCCGCTGGGGGTCCTCGCTGACGGCTGGCCGGCCACGCGGACAACAAACAGCCGCCCGCCGGCTTCGACCGGTGGGCGGCTGGGCCTGCGGGCGGCCTGGACGAGCGTCAGGGCGTCAGGGCGTCAGCGCGTCAGGGCGTTAGGACGACCTTCTCGCAGTCGTCTTGCTTGTTCTTGAAGATGTCGTAGCCGTGCGGCGCCTCGTCGAGGGAGAGGCGGTGGGTGATGATCCGGGTCGGGTCGAGCTCGCCACGCTCGATCCGCTCCAGCAGCGGCTGCATGTACCGGTGGACGTGGCACTGGCCGGTCCGCAGGGTGAGCGCGCGGTTCATCCAGGCCCCGGCCGGGAACTTGTCGATGAATCCGCCGTAGACGCCGATCACCGAGACGATCCCGCCGCTGCGGCAGGACAGGATCGCCTGGCGCAGCGCGTGCGGGCGGTCCGTCTCCAGGCGGGCGGCCTGCTTGAGCCGGTCGTAGGCGTGGATGTGCGAGGCGCCGTGGACGGCCTCCATCCCGACCGCGTCGATGCACTTGTCCGGGCCCCGGCCGCCGGTGAGTTCGAGCAGCTGGGACCGCACGTCGACCTCGGTGAAGTCGACCGGGATGTGCCCGGCCTCCGCGGCCATCCGCAGCCGGTAGGGCTCCTTGTCGATGGCGATGACGGCGGCCGCGCCGAGCGCCCGCGCGCTGTCCATCGCGAACTGGCCGACCGGTCCGGCGCCCCAGACCGCGACGACGTCACTGGGCTGGATGTCGCACATCTCGGCGCCCATGTAGCCGGTGGGCAGGATGTCGGAGAGGAACAGCACCTGCTCGTCGGACAGGTCCGAGGTGATCTTGAGCGGACCCACGTCGGCGAACGGCACCCGCGCGTACTGGGCCTGGCCGCCCGCGAAGCCGCCGGTCAGGTGCGAGTAGCCGAAGATGCCCGCGACCGGGTGGCCGAACATCTTCTCGGCGATCCCCGCGTTGGGGTTGCTGTTCTCGCAGCACGAGTACAGCTCGCTGGCGCACGCGGCGCACGCCCCGCAGGCGATCGGGAACGGCACGACGACCCGGTCGCCGGGCCGCAGCCGGTCCGGAGGGACGCCCGGGCCCACCTCGACGACCTCGCCCATGAACTCGTGGCCCATCACGTCGCCGTTCTGCATCGTCGGGATGTACCCGTCGACCAGGTGCAGGTCCGAGCCGCAGATCGCGGTGGACGTGATCCGGACGATCGCGTCCCGGCGGCTCAGGATCGACGGATCCGGGACCTCGCGGACCTCGACGCTGTTGCGCCCGGCCCAGACGGTGGCCTTCATGATCCGAGCACCTCCTTGCGCTCCTCGGGGGTCAGTGGCTGGGCGGGGCGCTGCGGGAACTCCTCGCGGGCGCGCTTGCCCCAGGGGGCGCCGTCCGAGCGCACGATCTCGCCGGTCTCCAGGAGCTGCTTGAGGCGGCGCAGGTCGTCGTCGAGCTGCTGGCTCGGTTCGTCGCCGAAGAACTTCGCGATGGCCTTGCCGGCCTCGCCGCCGGGGATGTCGTACTCCATGGCCACGTGGATCTCGGTGCTGATCCCGTCGGGGGCCGGCGCGAAGATCACGACGCCGGCGTTCGGCAGCTCGGCGCCCGCCGACGAGCGCCAGCCGAGCCGCTCGCCGGTCACGTCCTCGGTGATCTCGGCGTCCCACTCCACGTTCCGGCCGAACGGGGCGCTGGACCGCCAGTGGCTCGTGCGTTCTCCGGTCGTCCGCACGTCGTCGAGCTGTTCCATGAACATCGACAGGTTCTCCAGGCGCCGCCAGAAGGCGAAAACCTCAGAGACCGGCCTGCGGATCGTCGTGGTGCCTGTCACTTCCATTGCTTGCCTCCTTGGGTCACGGCTCCCCTGTGCCATACCGTCGACAGCCCGCCTCACACCCGATCGGCCCGTGCAATGTCGCGGCCGGCCGGCATCGCACGGCGCGCCACAGGCGACACACGGGGCTTCAGCGCAGAGTGCGCAGGTCGAGACCGTGCCAGGCGCGGGTCTCGTTGTCGCCGCTGGACCACCACAGGTAGTCGCCGGACGCCCGCGCCTCCGTGGCCGCCGGATCCACCATGACGGTGCGCCCGGTGCGCAGGTCGTAGAGGGTGAGCGCCGTGGCGGCGGTGACGGCGTTCGGGTCGATCGTCCCGCCGAGCGGCTCGAACCGGCCTTCGAGGGCGACCTCGTCGGAGATCGCGGTGGTCCCGCCGGTGGCGATCCGCCTGCGGGCCGATCCGTCGGGGTGCATGACCGTGGTGTCCTGTGGCTGCGCGCTGTCGCCGGCGCTGATCCGGCACCAGGCCGGGCCGCACACCGTGATCTGGGCCGCGGGCGCCCGCACCGCGACGCGCTCGCCAGTGACCGCGTTCAGCAGCGTCACCACGGATCCGGGCGACGGCGGGGTGGTGAGCCACGGCCAGGCCGAGAGCTGCCAGACACCGGGGATCTTGCGGGTGGTGACCGCACCCCCGGTGACCGCGATCGAGTAGAGCGTGGTGGCCGCGGCGCCGTCGGGATTGCCGCCGGTCCAGTGCAGGTGGCCGGACTCGGCCTGCAGGGAGTACCGGGTGCCGCCGAACTCCGGTGCGCCCGCGTCGGTGGTGAGCTGGCGGGCGGATCCGCTGGTCAGGCTGGCGGTCCACAGGCTGGTGTGCTGGTGGCCGGACTCGTCGGTGCGGCTGCGCATCCAGAACAGCGATCCGCCGCTGGCCGTGAGGGCGTCGAACGAGGAGAGGCCGGGGATGTCGGTCTGGAGGATCCGCGCCGGGCCGGCCGACCGGGCGACGGCGACCGAGAGGTGCTCCTGATCCGCACTGGTCGCGAGCCCGGCGGTGAGCGACGGGCCGAGGATCAGCTCCGGGCTGTAGGACAACCCGCCGGGCAGCACGGCCCGGATCGGGAACGGCCGGGCTCCGGGCCAGCGGTCCGTGAGGGCGGGTGGCCCGGTCTGGGCTGGTCCTGGCGCGGTGGCGGGGGCGCGGTGCGGGGCCGGTGCGGCGAGCACGGCGGCGATTCCGGCGGCGGCCGCGGCGAGCCCGGCTCTGGACCGCCAGGGCACGGGCCGGGCAACGTCCGCGACGGGCGTGGTGAGTGTGCTGGTCATGACACGTACTGCTGGTCGGGGGCGGGGATCGGCTTGACGGTGCTGGCCTGCAGGAAGGGGATGTCCTCGCCGTTGACGCTGTCCTTGACGACGCGACTGGTGTAGGCGCCGGTGGCTTCGATCCAGTTCCCGGCGTGCAGCCCGGCCGGGATCGCCCCGTCGAGCCCGACCTTGATGGGCTGGGCGTCGGCGGCGCAGCAGGTGATGACCATGCGGGTGAGGTACCAGCCGTTGGGGCCGCCCGAGACGAGGAACCCGGACAGGGTGAGGTGCCGGCCGGTGAGGGAGGTGCCATGGCCGTAGACGGCGCGGCTGGCGTACTCCAGCACCGAGACTCGGACGGGGTCCCCGGCGGGCAGCGGCGGCATGGCCGAGTTCGCGGCGGCCGACAGCGCGGTCCCGGACCGGGACGCCGAGAACGAGGACAGGGCGGGCGGGGCCACGAGCACGGCGGTGAGCATGGGGACCACCAGCAGCCAGGCCACGTCGAACCGCCCATGCGCGTGCCCGTTCCCATGCGCGTGCTCGTGCTCGTGCGGGTCGCCGTCCGGCTGGGGTGCGGGCCGGTACCAGAGGGAGGCGACCGCGACGATCACGAGTACGGCGGCGGCGGCGATCAGGTAGGGCCGCAGTCCGGCCCGCACGTACCGGCTGCTGTCCCCGGTGATCGCGAGTCTGGCCAGCGCCCCGCCGGCCAGCCCGAGGATCAGCGCGTGCAGCTGCCGGCTCACCACGCCAGCGCCCCGACCGCGGCGGCGGCCAGGACCGCGACGGTGAACGTGGCGGGCGCGAACCGGATCGCGAACCGGCGCCCGAATGCCCCGGCCTGCATCGCGAACAGCTTGAGGTCGACCATCGGGCCGACCACGAGGAACGCCAGCCGGGCGGTCAGGGAGAACTGGGTGAGGGAGGCGGCGACGAACGCGTCGGCCTCGGAGCAGATCGACAGGACCACGGCGAGCAGCGCCAGGGCCAGCACGGACACGATCGGCATCCCGGCGACGGTGTGCAGCCACGAGGGCGGGACGGCGACGTTCATGGTGGCCGCGGTGATCGCGCCGATCACCAGGAAGCCCCCTGCCTGGGTCATGTCGTGGCGGCACGCGGCCAGGAACGCCGCCGGGCGGGACAGCCCGTCCAGCTCGGGGCGGGCGGGTGGGCGGAACCAGTCCGCGCGGCCGGCCCAGAGCCACAGCCAGCCCATCACCACCGCGGTGAGCAGGCTCGCCCCGAGCCGGGCCAGCACCATGACGGGCCGGCCGGGGAACGCGACTGCGGTCGCCACCAGCACCACCGGGTTGATCGCCGGGGCCGACAGCAGGAACGCCAGCGCCGCGGCCGGGGTCACCCCCCGCCGGACCAGCGCCCCGGCGACCGGCACCGAGCCGCACTCACAACCCGGCAGCACCACTCCCGCGCACGCCGCCACTGACACCGCCAGGGCGGGGCGCCGGGGCAGCACCCTGGCGAAGAACGCCGGGGGCACCAGCACCGCGATCGCCGCCGACACCACCGTGCCCAGCACCACGAACGGCGACGCCTGGATCACGATCGACACGAAGATCGTCAGCCAGCTCTGCACCCGCGCCGATCCGGTATGCCCGACGATCCAGCCCCGGCTCACGAGCGCCAGCACCAGCACCACCGCGAGGACCTCGACCGGACGCACCCAGGACCGCGATCCCGCTCCCGGGGTTCCGCCGGCCGGGGGCGCGCCGGATCCGTGGGCGATCTCGGTGTGTTCGCCGGCCGTCACGACACGTCCTCGATCCCTCCGCCAGCTACCGCCGGTCAGCGGCTGAACGTGGGCCGATAACCGTTTCCATTACGGTACCGGTCGCACGCTCGTGGCCTCGGCCCCCGGGCCGGCGAGTCCGGTGGCTCAGCTGCCGTCGCGCACCGGGGGAGCGGCGTCGGCGGCGCAGTCGAGGCAGGTGCCGAACAGCTCGAGGGTGTGTTCGAGGTTCGCGAATCCGTGCTGGTCGGCGACCTTGCGGGCCCAGGTCTCGACACCAGGCCCCTCGACCTCGACCGTGCGCCCGCAGACCCGGCAGACCAGGTGGTGGTGGTGCCGGTCGCTGCTGCACAGCCGGTAGAGGACCTCGCCGCCGGGCTGCTGGAGGATGTCGAGCGATCCGGCCTCGGCCATCGCCTGCAGACGGCGGTAGACGGTCGTCAGCCCCACGGACTCGCCCCGGCTGCGCAGCTCGGAGTAGACGTCCTGGGCGCTCCGGAAGGCCTCGGTACCGCTCATCGCACTCTCGATCGCGGCGGCCTGGCGCGTCGACCGGCTCTTCGATTCCACGGCTTCACTGCTCATCACGAGACCGTCCATCCTCCTCTGGCTCCGCTAAGACCCTACTGCGCCGGCGGATCCGGACCGCCCTTGCGGCACCGGGTGGTCGCCGCGGTTCGCGGTCGGTTTGCGTGCCCGAGTTGGTGAACAGGGGTTTCGCGATGATGGTGGAGGTGGTGCGGCGCTGGTCCGCTACGGCGTTCGTGCTGGTGGCAGGGCCCTCCGGGCTCGTCGTGGCGCAGGGAACGTACCGGGCGCCCGGCGGGCGGATCCGCCGGGCGCCCGGTACGTGAGGTCAGAACTGCAGGCTGAACGAGTCGACGTAGCCGGTGTCGATCGCGGCCTTGTCCTGCACCCGCAGCTTCCAGGTGCCGTTCGCGACCTCGGAGGAGGCGTTGACCGGGTACGTCTGGTCGATGTTGTCGGTGCTGCCGCCGGTGCGGTTCTGGAGGTTGTAGACCGTGCCGTCCGGCGCGAGGAGATCGACGACCAGGTCACCGATGTAGGTGTGCTTGATGTGCACGCCGACTGCGAGGGCGGCAGGCGCGTTCCCGGTGATGCCGGTGACGGCGATCGAGCTGGTGACGGCAGCGCCGGCGTCCGGGATCTGCACGTCCGCGGTGTTCTCGAAGTACTTGCCCGGCGGCGGCGGGGGCGGCGGCGGGGTGGTGCCGCTGCCGGTGACGAAGAGCAGCTTGTTCGGGGATCCGGTGCCCGGGCTGGTGACCTTGCCGGAGGTGGCGTCGGCGACGAGCTGGTCACGCACCTGGGCGGGGGTGTAGTCCGGGTGGGCGGAGAGCACCAGCGCGGCCGCGCCCACGACGTGCGGCGTCGCCATCGACGTCCCGCTGATCGTGTTGGTCCCGGTGTCGCTGGTTCCCCACGACGAGGTGATGTTCACGCCCGGGGCGAAGATGTCTAGGCAGGTGCCGTAGTTGGAGAACGAGGCCTTGGCGTCGTTGCTCTGGGTGGCGCCGACGGTGATCGCGGCGGGCACCCGGGCGGGTGAGTCGCCGCAGGCGTCGGCCGGGTTGCCGAAGGCGTCGCCGTTGCCGGCCGCGACGCCGTAGGTGATGCCCGCGGCGATCGACTTGACCACGGCCGCGTCGAGGGTGGGGCTGGCGCTGCCGCCCAGGCTCATGTTCGCCACGGCCGGCTTGATCGCGTTCGCGGTCACCCAGTCGATGCCCGCGATGACGCCGGCGTCCGTGCCGCTGCCCTGGCAGTCGAGCACCCGGACGGCGACCAGCGCGACGCCCTTCGCGACGCCGTAGGCCGCGCTGCCGACGGTGCCGGCGACATGCGTTCCGTGCCCCTGGCAGTCGGTGGCGTCGTTGTCGTTGTCCACAAAGTCATGGCCGGAGACCGCGCGGCCGGCGAATGCTACGTGGGTCAGCCGGATGCCGGTGTCGATGATGTAGGCGTGCACGTTCGACGCTGTCGTCGGGTACGTGTACGAGTTGTCGAGCGGCAGGTTGCGCTGGTCGATCCGGTCCAGGCCCCAGGACGGCGGGCTGGCCTGGGTGCCGTCGAGGTGCACGGCGTGGTCCTGCTCGACCATGGCGACCGACGGATCCGCCGCGAGCGCCTTGGCGCCGGCCTCGTTCACCGTCGTGGCGAATCCGGTGAGCGCCGAGTGGTAGGTGCGGGTGACCTTGGCGCCGTGGCGGCCGGCGAGCCCGTCCGCGGTGGCTGTGACGCTCGCGGCCGAGCGCAGGGACGCCGAGTTCTTGAGGACGACGATGTAGCTGTCCGGGATCGCGCCGCTGCCACCGGCGTTCACGATGACGCCCTGGGCCGCGGCTGGCGCGGCCATCGCGGGCGCGGCGGCGAGCAGGGCGGTCGCGAGCAGAGCGGTGGCGGCGGCCGCGGTAACCACGGCCAGCTGGCGCGTGTGCACGGATCTCCGGCGAGGGACTAAGTCGGTCACGGCGATTCCTCCTGGCTAGGGATAGGGGAGGCTGCGGGTGGGGGACAGGCTGAACGGTGGTGGAGACAGAGCGCGGTGGAGACGGACTGTGCTGAAAGGGGTATACGGGACCGCCGGGCCGCCTGAACAGCGCCTTCTGTTCACTTAACGGCGCTTCGCGTCGTTTTGGGGTCCGCCCGTCACTCCCAGGTCCAGGCGATGCCCGCGCCACCGGGATCCGCGTCGCTGCACACGAGCTGGGCGGTGTGGTGGGGGGTGAGGTGGAGCTGGCCGGTGGGCCGGAGGTCACCGTCCAATGTGGTCTGGGCAAAACCGTCCACGCGGATCGGCACGGCCGCCGCAGAGAACCGCACCTGCAGCACGAACTGGCTCACCCGGTAGCGGAACCCGTGGCTGTGGATCGTGCTCACGGCCGTGCCGTCGGTGATCCGGAAGCCGAACAGGTGGGTATCGCCGCGGGCCAGTTCCCAGCCGAGGAGCAGTTCGCCCACCAGCAGTCCCGCGGCGGGGTCGCGCAGCACCCGCCCGACCGTGCAGTCGCGGACCGCCTCGACCTCCATCCGGCGCACGTCACAGCCCGGATCGCCCTGGTAGACGGTGTAGTACCGGTCGACGCCGTCGCGCCGTGCGGCGGCCAGGGCGGTGCTCGACACCTCGGCGATCCGCCGGTGGGCGTCGACGGTCACGCACTCGTGCTGGCTGACCAGGTCCAGGTCGTTGTTGCGGGACCGGGGTAACTGGTCGAGCAGCCTGGTCAGGGGCTCGCCGACGCCCATGAGCTCCTCCGGGCGATCTGCCACCGTGCCCCGCAGGCTCCGCGGGCCGGGCGGCCGGCGGGGACCGAGCAGCGAGCGCAGGGATCCGGTGGCCACGCCGAGCACCTCTTCGAGGACGTCGAGCGCGCGCAGCGAGTCCGGCCGCTCGGGCCTGGTGCGGCCGTGCTGCCAGTAGCTCAGGCTCGCCGCCGACACCTGGATCCCGCGCTGGGCGAGCCGCACGTGGAGCCGCTCGAGCGTCAGGCCGCGCGCCTCGATCGCCGCCCGCAGCGCGATGTGGAACGCGGGCTGCCCCGGATCCGGATCGCCGGCGGGGTTGGGATCCGCGGACGTCGTGCCAGCGGGATCCACCAGTGCCTCCGCGAGCGAGCCGGACAGGTCAGTAACGGAAATGATTATCGGACCACAAAGTGCCCGGAGTCTACTGAAACGATAACTATTTTCACTACAGTCCCCCCGGCGACATCGACGGGATCGTCGGAACCGGCACGGTGAAGGCGCTACACCGGAGGTGCCCCGAGGTCGGACTCCGGGTTCGCCGGCACCGAGCGCGCCGCCACCGTTGCGGGTCTGCGCCCGACGGCCTTTGTGCAGGTAGCGTCCGCGGTGGGGCACGCGCCGGGATCGTCACGGCACGCACTGGGGAGCGGACATGAGCGAGGTGACCGGCCGGCTGCGCAGGCCGCCCGCGCTGACGTTCGTGATGGGGGCGATCCTCGCGGCGCTCGTCGGCCCGAACGCGTACTACCTGCTGAGCGGGAGCAGTCACGCCCTGCAGACCTGGTCGACGATCTTCATCGCCGTGGTGGTCCAGGCGTTCCCGTTCCTCGTGCTCGGGGTGGTGCTGTCCGGGCTGATCGCGGCGTTCGTGCCCGATTCGGTGTTCGCCCGGCTGCCGAGGCACCCGGCGATCGCCGTACCGGCGGCGGGGCTGGCCGGCGCGATCCTGCCGGGGTGTGAGTGCGCGTCCGTCCCGGTCGCCGGGGGACTGGTCGCCCGCGGGGTCACCGTGCCCGCCGCGCTGGCGTTCCTGCTGTCCGCCCCGGCGATCAACCCGGTGGTGCTGGTGTCGACGGCGGTGGCGTTTCCGCAGGTCCCGAACATGGTTCTGGCGCGTTTCGCCGCCTCGCTGGGCACCGCCGTGGTGGTGGGCTGGCTGTGGGCGCGGTTCGGGCGGCCGGGCTGGCTGCGGATCCCCCAGCGGCGGTTCGGCGGCACCCGGCCGGGCACCGAGGCCTTCCGGCTCACCGTGCAGCACGACCTCCTGCACGCCGGTGGGTTCCTCGTGGTCGGAGCGGCAATGGCGGCGACCCTCAACGTGGCCGTGCCGCCGGGCTGGATCACCGCGGTGGCCGGGATCCCCGTGGTGTCGGCGCTGGTCCTCGCCGTGCTCGCGGTGCTGCTGGCGGTGTGTTCCGAGGCGGACGCCTTCGTCGCGGCCAGCCTCGCCGGTTTCCCGATGACGGCCCGGCTGATCTTCCTCGTCGTCGGGCCGGTCGTGGACCTCAAGCTGATCGCCCTGCAGTCGGCCACCTTCGGCCGCGCGTTCGCGACCCGGTTCGCGCCGATGGTCTTCGTGGTCGCCGTCGTGGCCGCCGCCGTCACCGGAACGGTGCTGCTGTGAGCCGGGAGGTGCAGGGCGTCTTCGTGGCCGTCGCCGGGGTCATCATGCTGCGGCTCGCCCTGTTCGGGGAGTACCTCAACTACGTCAAGCCGTCGCTCCAGCCGTACCTGGTCGCGGCATCCCTCGGGGTCACCGTCCTCGGGCTCGCGAGCTTCCTGCTCGACGCGGTGTTCCCACGGCAGGCTGATCCGGGTCAGGCTGATCCGGGTCAGGCTGGGGCCGATGACGGGCACGATCACGGCGGACGCGCACCGTGGTCCGGGTGGCTGTTCGGGATCCCGATGGCGGTGATCCTGCTGGTCCCGCCGCCGCCACTGGGGTCCTACGCGGCCAATCGCACCGGGGCGACGGTGCCCAGGCCGGCGTCCCTGCGGTTCGCGCCGCTGCGGTCCGGTGGCATCGTGGCGCTGCTTGTGCGGGACTACGCGGCGCGCGCCACCTGGGACCAGGGCCGCACCCTGAGCGGCCGGACCGTCCGCCTGTCCGGCTTCGCGGTGCCGCAGGCGGGAGGCGGCTGGTACCTCGCGCGCGCCACTCTGACCTGCTGCGCCGCCGACGCCCGGACCGTCAAGGTCGAGGTCGACGGATCGCGGAGCAGCTTCGCCACCGACGCCTGGGTCACGGTGACCGGATCGTGGACCGCCAGCGCCGAGCGGGATCCGGCGCGGGCCGTACCGCGGATCCACGCGGCCACCGCCACCCTGACCTCCCGCCCCGAGAACCCGTACGAGTAGCCCCCGCCCGCGAAGTGCGGTACCTGCTGCCGGTCCCGACCGGCCACAGTGACCGCACTTCGGAAGCAAGGCCGGCGCGTCACCACGCCGGGGCGTTGACTGCTGAGTAAGGGTTGGTAATGATTACCGTTATCAATAACTCGAATCACGGGAGATGCCCATGTCCCTCACCGTCGCGCCCGACCTGCTCCAGAAAGCCGAGGCCGGCGACGTCACCGACGCCGAGTTCGCCCAGTGCGTCCGCGAGTCGCTGCCCTACGCCTACGACCTGGTCGCGGGACTCGCCGCGCAGCTCGGCGATCAGAACCCGCAGGACCGGATCTTCGCCGACAACCGCACCGAGCCGCCGTCGGAGCAGCACCGGGCGCAACTGCTGCGGGCGATGGCGAGCGACGCGATCCGGGGCGTGCTCGGACGGCACTTCGCGGTCCGGATCGCGTTCCAGAACTGTCACCGGGTGGCCGTGTTCGCGGCGGGGGCGGACGCCGACGGCGCGCTCGCCCGCTTCACCTCGGTGCCCGCCCAGCTGCTCAACCAGTCGCCGGACCTGGTGAACTGCTGACCCCGGCTCCCCGGCCCGCCCCGGCGGCGGGCCGGGCAGCCCGGCGCATCAGCGGCGCGGGGCGGGGCTCGTGCTGCCGTCGAGCAGCCCGTGCAGGTGGGCCGCCGCGACCTCGATGTCGGTGTAGTCGTTCTGCGCCGCCCGGGACTCGGCGGACAGGACCCCGCAGCGGTGTACCCGCTCGAAGTCGCCGTACGGGAACTTGTAGTGGCCCTTGGTGTCGGCCGGATGCTCGTCGTCGATCCCGAGGTACCACCTGCCGTACTCGTCGTAGCCGTGCTCGGCGAGGAAGTCGTTCTCCTGCTGCGCCGAGGGCCGGTGCTCGCTCCAGTCGTCTCGCTCGTCCAGAACGGCCTTTCCCTCGCCCGCGAGGCGCCGCGCGTGCTCGTAGGCCCGCTCGTTGAGTGTCACGCTCATGCTGGTCACCGCCTTGTGCCGAGGTCCGTCGCCCGGGGCTCGCGCCCTGCCGTCTCGCCGATGGTAGGACGCCTCGGGGTGTGTGTGGGTCGCCCGCGCGGGATGAAAACGTCGCCGCCGGACCGCCGGGCGCCGCCCGCCCGTGTCCCGCGCCGGACCGCCGCGCTACGTACAGTGGCGGCAGCCAGCCCCCGCCCCACAGCCCCCCGAGGTCACCCCATGGGCCACAGTCACTCCCACGACGCATCCGCCGGGCCGCCGCTGCGGGGACGCACCGCGGCGGTCCTCGCCGCGATCCTCGTGCCCTGCGCGGTGCTCACCCTCGTCGCGCTCGTGTGGCTGTGGCCGGGCTCGTCCGCGCACCGGCCCGACCTCGGCACCGCGCCCACGCAGGCCAACGGCGACGTGCTGTCGGTCACCCGCACGGCCTGCCCGCCCGCCACCCCCGGGGACACGCCGGACGGCCAGACCTGCGGCGACGTCCAGGTCCGGCTGACCAGCGGCAAGGACTCTGGCCACCGGATCAGGACCGGGATCCCGTTCGGCCCCGGAGCGCCGCAGGTGTCCCCCGGCGACTCGGTGGTGCTCGTCTACCTGCCCGACGTCGATCCGGCGAGTGCTTACCACATCATCGACCAGCAGCGGTCCACCTCGCTGTGGGCGCTCATGGCGGCGTTCGCCCTCGCGGTGATCGCGTTCGGGCGCTGGCGGGGGCTCAGCGCGCTCGCCGGGCTCGCGCTGACGTTCGCGGTGCTGCTCGTGTTCATCGTCCCGGCGATATTGGCGGGGGAGTCACCGCTGCTCGTGGCCATCGCCGGATCCGCGGCGATCATGCTCTCGGTGTTGTTCCTGACCCACGGGATCAACCTGCCCACGGCCATCGCGGTCATGGGCACCCTGGTGAGCCTGGTCCTGACCGGCGTGCTCGGCGCCCTGTTCTCCGCGGCCGCGCACCTGACCGGCGTGTCCAGTGACGACACCACGTTCGTGAGCACCACGTTCGCCGGGGTGAACATGCAGGGCCTGCTGCTCGCTGGGATCGTCATCGGATCGCTCGGGGTGCTCGACGACGTGGCGGTGACCCAATCCGTCACGGTCACCGAACTCGCGGCCGCCAATCCCGCGTACCGGTTCCGCGAGCTGTACCGGGCGGCCACCCGGGTCGGGCGCGCGCACATCGCCTCGGTGATCAACACGATCATCCTGGCCTACGCCGGGGCCTCGCTCCCAGTCCTGATCCTCATCGCCGCGGCCAGCCAGCCGCTCGGGCAGCTTCTGACGAGCCAGCAGATCGCCGAGGAACTGGTCCGCAGCGGGGTTGGCACTCTCGGGCTGATCGCCGCCGTGCCGGTCACCACGGCACTCGCCGCCCTCGCCGCGAGCCGCCTGCCCCGCGCCACCGCCCCCGTGGACGCCGCCACCCCCGCAGCCCCGGCCCGTACCCGCGGCCGCCACGCCACCTCCTCGGAAGTGCGGTAACTCCGGCCGGTCCCGACCGGCCGGAGTTACCGCGCTTCGCGGAAAAGGGAGTGCAGCGCTTCGCGGTGCGGGGTCACAGCAGGTTGAGGTGGCGGGCTCGGCGGATCGCCTCGCGGCGGCGGGCCACGCCGAGTTTGCGGTAGATGTTGCGGACGTGCGTCTTCACCGTGTGCACCGACACTGTGAGCTGGCCGGCGATCTCCGCGTTGGACAGCGGGCTCTGCAGGTAGTGCAGGACCGTCAGCTCGCGCTCGCTCAGCACCTCGGCGGCGACGCCGGAGTCCGCATCGACGGCGTGCCCGTTCGCCAGCGGCGTGATCGCGGCCGGATCCCCGCGCAGCTGCCAGCAGGCGAGCTGGAACGCGCTCAGGATCAGCGCGAACCGGTCGCCGTGCTCGGGCGCGACCAGCCGCCGGTGGGCACCGGCCGTCCGCAGGTAGGTCTCGGCGCCGGGGACGTCGCACATCGCGAGCCGGTCCGCGGCGAAGGCCAGTGCGAGCTGCGGATCGGCGAGGATCGCCTGCTGGGGCGGCGGCGCGGGTACGGGCCAGAGCGACTCGCTGTCCGGATCCGGGCCGAACTCGTCCCAGTGCGCCGCGAGGGAGGCGACGGCGCAGGGCCAGTCCTCGCCCGCGAGCGCGTGCCGCATCGCCAGCAGGGGGCTGCCCCAGCACGCGTGCCAGCCGGCGGCCCTGCGGTGCAGTTCGCCGATCCGGTGTGGCGCCTGCTGGTGCAGTTCGGCGAACAGCAGGTCGCGGAACAGCCGGTGGTAGCGGTACCAGCCGAGGTCTCCCCCAGTGGCCACGACGAAGGAGTTCGCGTGGGCGAGCCCGGCGAGGACCCGCTCGCCGTCCGCCCGGCCGGTCAGGGCGTCGAGCAGGTCGCCGCATAGCCGGCCGAGGACGGATCCGGCGGCGAGCGACTCACGGACCTCCGGCGGCTGCGCGCAGTAGACCTCCTCCACCAGGTAGTCCGCCACGTTGCCGTGACCGCCCCCGAACTGGCGGACGTCCCGGTCGCGATCCTCGGATCCGCGCAGCGACAGGGCGGCGAGCCGGAGCCCGGCCGGCCAGCCCTCCGTGCGGGTCTGCAGGGTCGCGTGCTGGGACTGGCTGAGCACGTACTGTTCGCGGCCGAGCAGCTCGGCGCACTCGGCCGGGGTGAACGCGAGGTCGGCCGCCCGCAGTTCGGCGAGCTCGTCCTGTACCCGCCAGCGCTGGATCGGCATGGCCGGCGCCGGATCGGTCCGGGTCGACAGCACCAGCCGGAGCTGACCGTTGGCGTGCCGGACCAGGAAGGACAGGCCCGCCAGCGCGACCGGATCCGTGACCTCGTGGAAGTCGTCGAGGACAAGTACCACTGGGTGGGTGAGCCTGGCGAGCGCGTCGGCGATCCGGGTGAGGAAGGCCGCGTCCGCGCCCCGGGCCGGGGCCGGCAGGCTGTCGCCGCCGGCGGCCAGCAGCGGGAAGGTGAGCAGCGCGGCGTGCAGGTACTGCCAGAACCGATCGGCCCCGTCCGCGGCGTCGAGTGTCAGCCAGGCGATCGGCAGCCGCGGTACCGCGCAGACGGCCCACATCGCGAGCAGCGTGCTCTTGCCGCAGCCCGGCGGGGCGGACACGACGGTGACTGGCCGCCGGACGGCCTCGTCCAGGGCGTGTTCGAGCCGCGGGCGGCTGAGCATCCCCACCTGGGCCGACGGGATCGCGAGTTTGGACGCGAGCAGCGGCAGGCCGCCCGGTCCGCCGCTCACCGAGCGCTCCAGCGGGGTTCGCGCAGGTTCGTTGCCCATAGGTGATTCCCGGATCGGATCCGTCGTCAGCCCGCTTGTTCCCCCGATCCACCGGCTCACACCAAGTTTCCCGCACAACAGGCCCCCGACATACCCCCACCGGACCACCCCCACGGGATGAGGCCCGCTCATCCTTTCGCCGCGAAGAATTCACGGCGTGGGCCGCGGATCCCGCGGTGAGAGCCCCATGCGGCGTGCGTCCGCGCCCCGGAGGAGGCAGACATGGCGAAGGCAGTCGGCATCGACCTCGGCACGACCAACTCGGTGATCGCGGCGGTCGAGGGAGGCCAGCCGCAGGTGATCCCCAACGCGGAGGGCTCCCGGACCACGCCGTCGGTGGTCGCGTTCCTCGAGAACGGCGAGCGGCTGGTCGGACAGCTCGCGCGGCGGCAGGCGATCCTGAACCCGAAGGGGACGATCTACTCGGCGAAGCGCTTCATCGGGCGGCGCTACGAGGAGGTCACGAGCGAGCTGGAGGCCGTGACGTTCGACGTCGTGCCCGGCCCCGACGGCGCGGTCCGCTTCAGCGTCCGGGGGCAGCTGCACGCGCCCGAGGAGATCGCCGCGATGGTGCTGCGCAAGCTCGCGGACGACGCGGGCAAGTACCTCGGCGAGCGGGTGACCGAGGCCGTGATCACCGTTCCCGCGTACTTCAACGACGCCCAGCGCCAGGCCACCAAGGACGCGGGGCGGATCGCCGGGCTCGAAGTCCTGCGGATCATCAACGAGCCCACCGCGGCCGCGCTCGCCTACGGGCTGGACAAGAAGTCCAACGAGACGGTGCTGGTGTTCGACCTCGGGGGCGGCACGTTCGACGTCAGCATCCTCGACGTCGGGGACGGTGTGGTCGAGGTCCGCGCGACCTCCGGCGACACTCACCTGGGGGGCGACGACTTCGACCGCCGGCTCGTGGACTACCTCGCGGACGAGTTCAAGAAGAACGAGGGCATCGACCTGCGCAAGGATCCCCAGGCGCTGCAACGGCTGTTCGAGGCCGCCGAGAAGGCGAAGGTGGATCTGTCGTCGGTGACCCAGACGACGGTGAACCTGCCGTTCGTCACCGCGGACGCGAACGGCCCCAAGCACCTGAACACGACGATCATGCGCTCGACCTTCGAGCAGATCACCGCGGACCTCGTCGAGCGCTGCCTCGGCCCTGTCCAGCAGGCGATGGCGGACGCGAAGGTCACGGCGAGCGACATCGACGAGGTCATCCTCGTCGGCGGGTCGACCCGGATCCCGGCCGTGCAGAACCTGGTCCGGCGGCTCACCGGTGGCAAGGACCCGAACATGACCGTCAACCCCGACGAGGTCGTGGCGCTCGGCGCGGCGGTCCAGGCCGCGGTGATCAAGGGCGAGGTCAAGGACGTCCTGCTGCTCGACGTCACGCCGCTGTCCCTCGGGGTCGAGACGCTCGGCGGGCTGATGACCAAGGTGATCGAGCGCAACACGACGATCCCGGCCCGCCGGACCGAGACGTTCAGCACCGCCGAGGACAACCAGAACGCCGTCGACGTGGTGGTCCTGCAGGGCGAGCGTGAGCGCGCGGCCGACAACCGGGTGCTCGGCCGGTTCCGGCTGGAGAACATCCGCCCGGCCCCGCGCGGGACCCCGCAGATCGAGGTCACCTACGACGTGGACGCCAACGGGATCCTCGACGTGTCCGCGAAGGACAAGGACACCGGGGCCGAACAGCGGATCACGATCAGCGAGAGCTCGAACCTCGACAAGTCGGCCGTGGACCAGATGATCCGCGACGCCGAGGCCCACCGCGCCGAGGACACCAGGCTGCGCGAGCTGATCGACGCGAGAAACCAGCTCGACTCGGCCGCCTACCAGGTCGAGCACCGGCTCCAGGAGCTGGGCGACGCGGCCCCGGAGCACGAGCGGGCGCGGGCCAGCATGCTGGTCTCGGACGCGCGCCAGGCGCTCAAGTCCGAGGCCGACCTGGACCGGGTCCGGTCGCTGACCTCCGAGCTCCAGCAGATCTACCACAGCCTCGGATCGGCCCAGGCCGGCCCGCCGCCTCAGGGCGGCGGCCAGCCCGGTGGCGGTAGTCCCGGTGGCGGTGCTCCCGGCGGTGCGGCGCAGGGCCAGTCCGGCGACGACGTGATCGACGCCGAGTTCACCGGCGGCTGATCCGCCATGACGCCCCGAGATGCCGAAGCGCGGCCCCCGGACCACGGAGCGACCGGCCGAGACGACGGCACCGAGCCCGCCGATCCTGCCGGGGGTGCCGGTGCCGCCGAGGGCACGGACGCGCTCCAGGCCAGGATCGCCGAGCTGGAGGACCTGTGGCGGCGGGCGCTCGCCGACCTGGACAACGTGCGCAAGCGGATGGCCAGGGAGGCCGCGAGTCTGCAGGCCGGCGAGCGGGCCAGGGTCGCCTCCGAGTGGCTGCCGGTGATCGACAACCTCGACCTGGCGCTTCAGCACGCCGAGTCCGATCCGGTCTCGATCGTCAAGGGCGTCGAGGCGGTCCGCGACCAGGCCCAGTCCGTGCTCGCGAACCTGGGGTACCCCCGGCGCGAGGACGACGTGGGTACCCGGTTCGATCCGGCCCGGCACGAGGCCGCGGCCACCGTGGCGGATCCGGGCGCGGCCGAGGGCACCGTCGTGCGCGTGCTCCGGCCCGGGTACGGCGACGGCGAGCGCCAGTTGCGCCCCGCCGCGGTGGTGGTGGCGACGAGGTCGCCCTGATGGCCGCGACGGACTTCTACGAGGCCCTGGGGGTGCCGAGGACCGCGAGCCAGGACGAGATCCAGCGGGCCTACCGCAAGCTGGCCAGGGCCTACCACCCGGACGTCAACAAGGATCCCGGCGCGGAGGCCCGGTTCAAGGAGGTCGCCGAGGCCTACGACGTGCTCTCGGATCCCGAGCAGCGCCGCCGCTACGACGCGTTCGGGCCGAACTTCAGGCAGGTCCCCGAGGGCACCGACCCGGACGCCTGGGCGCGGGCGCAACAAGCACGGGGCGGCGGGCGGCGGACGGCGCCGGGCCCGCAGCCCGGCGGCGACCCGGACGAGTGGTTCGGCGCCGAGGGGATCGACATCGAGGACCTGTTCGGCGGCATGTTCCGCGGCCGGGCCGGGCGGGGTGCCCGGGGCGGTGGCCGGGGCTGGGGACCCGTCCCCGGCGCCGACCAGGAGGCCGCGATCGAGCTGAGCGTCGAGGAGGCCTACCGCGGCGGCCAGCGGACCATCACCCTGACCGGACCGGACGGCCAGCGCACCTACGACGTGACGATCCCGCCGGGGGTGACCGACGGGCAGCGGATCCGGCTCTCGGGCCAGGGCGGGCGAGGCAGCGACGGCGCGGGGGCTGGCGACCTGTACCTCGTGGTCCGGCTCGCGCCGCACCCGCGGTACCGGGTCGAGGGCAGGGACATCACGGTGACGCTGCCGCTGGCTCCCCACGAGGCGGCGCTCGGCGCCAGGGTCCCGGTCGACATCCCGGGCGGCGAGGCGAAGGTCACCGTGCCGCCGGGCACGTCGTGCGGGCGGCGGCTGCGGCTGCGCGGCAAGGGCATGCCCAACCCCCAAGGCCAGCCGGGGGATCTGTACGCCGAAGCCAGGATCATGGTCCCGCCCACGCTCAGCGACGCCGAGCGCACGGCCTACGAGGAGCTCGGCCGGCTGTCCACCTTCGACCCGAGGGGGTCCCGATGAGCTTCGCGCTGGTGCGGATCGGCCGCGGCCGCCCGCTGCTCGACCGCGACGGTTTCGCCAGGGCAGCGGGGATGCACCCGGACCTGGTGCCCCGGCTCGTCGCCCTCGGCCTGCTCGAAGCCACCACGGACTCCGCCGGGGAACTCTGGCTCGATCCGGCCCAGCTCGCCGTCCTGGCGAGGATCCAGCGGCTGCGCGCCGGCTTCTCACTCAACTACGCGGCGGTGGGCCTCGTGGCCGACCTGCTCGACCGGATCAGCGAACTGGAAGCCGCGGTCAGGGTGACCCAGCGGCGACGGCAGGGAGGGTGACGTGGACGCCGACCGGATGACCCAGAAGTCCCAGGAGGCCCTGCACGACGCGCAGACCAAGGCGCTGCGGTTCGGGCACTCCGAGGTGGACGGTGAGCACCTGCTGCTCGCACTCCTCGACCAGCCCGAGGGGATCGTCCCGCGGCTGCTGTCGGCGGCCGGGGCCGATCCGGCGCGGATCAGGGCGGACCTGGAGGCCGAACTGGAACGCCGCCCACGGGTGACCGGCCCCGGCGCGGATCCGGGAAAGGTGTTCATCACCCAGCGGCTCGCCCGCCTCCTCGACACCGCGGACCGGGAGGCCAGGCGGCTCAAGGACGACTACGTCTCGGTCGAGCACCTGGTCATCGCGCTGATCGAGGAGGGCCCGCAGACCGCGGCCGGCCGGGTCCTGCGCGACGCGGGCCTGACCCGCGACCGGTTCCTGGCGGCCCTCACCACGATCCGCGGGAACCAGCGCGTCACCTCCGCGATGCCGGAGGTGGCTTACGAGGCCCTGGCCAAGTACGGCCGCGATCTGGTGGCCGCCGCGCGCGAGGACAAGCTCGACCCGGTGATCGGGCGGGACGGGGAGATCCGCCGGGTGGTGCAGATCCTGTCCCGCAAGAGCAAGAACAACCCGGTGCTGATCGGCGATCCGGGGGTCGGCAAGACCGCGATCGTCGAGGGGCTGGCCCAGCGGATCGTCCAGGGGGACGTCCCGGAGGGGCTCAAGGACAAGACCGTGTTCGCCCTGGACATGGGCTCGCTGGTGGCCGGGGCCAAGTACCGGGGCGAGTTCGAGGAGCGGCTCAAGGCCGTGCTGACCGAGGTGGTCGCCGCCGAGGGCCGGATCCTGCTGTTCGTCGACGAGCTGCACACCGTGGTCGGGGCCGGTGCTGCCGAGGGCGCGATGGACGCCGGAAACATGCTCAAGCCGATGCTCGCCCGGGGCGAACTGCACATGATCGGCGCGACGACGCTGGACGAGTACCGCAAGCACATCGAGAAGGACGCCGCGCTCGAGCGCCGGTTCCAGCCGGTGGTGGTGGACGAGCCGTCCGAAGAGGACGCGATCTCGATCCTGCGCGGCCTGCGGGAGCGGCTGGAGGTGTTCCACGGGGTCAAGATCCAGGACACCGCGCTCGTCGCCGCCGTGACCCTGAGCCACCGGTACATCTCCGACCGGTTCCTCCCCGACAAGGCGATCGACCTGGTGGACGAGGCCTGCGCGATGCTGCGCACCGAGATCGACTCGATGCCCGCCGAACTGGACGAGCTGACCCGGCGGGTCACCCGGCTCGAAATCGAGGAGGCGGCGCTCGCCAAAGAGCCCGATCCGGCCAGCAAGGAGCGCCTCGGCGAGCTGCGCAGGGAACTCGCGGATCTGCGGGCGGAGGCCGGCGCGCTGCGGGCCCAGTGGGAGGCCGAGCGGCAGGCCCTGCGCAAGGTCCAGGAGCTGCGCCAGCAGATCGAGCAGGTGCGCCGGGAGGCCGAGGAGGCCGAGCGCGGCTACGACCTGAACCGCGCGGCGGAGCTGCGCTACGGCACGCTCGCCGAATTGGAGCGGCGGCTGGCCGGCGAGGAGGAACAGCTCGCGTCGAAGCAGGGCGGCAAGCGGCTGCTGCGCGAGGTGGTGACGATCGACGAGATCGCGAACATCGTCTCCCGCTGGACCGGGATCCCCGTCAGCCGCCTGGAGGAGGGCGAGCGGGAGAAGCTGCTGCGGCTCGACCAGATCCTGCACTACCGCGTGATCGGGCAGGACGAGGCGGTCCAGGCCGTGGCGGATGCGATCATCCGCGCCCGGGCCGGGATCAAGGATCCCAAGCGCCCGATCGGCTCGTTCATCTTCCTGGGCCCGACCGGGGTGGGAAAGACCGAGCTGGCCCGCGCGCTCGCCGAGGCGCTGTTCGACACCGAGGACAACATGGTCCGGATCGACATGAGCGAGTACCAGGAGCGGCACACCGTGAGCCGCCTGGTCGGGGCGCCGCCGGGATACGTGGGATATGAGGAGGGCGGCCAGCTCACCGAGGCCGTCCGCCGCAAGCCGTACTCGGTCGTGCTGTTCGACGAGGTCGAGAAGGCCCATTCGGACGTGTTCAACACGCTGCTCCAGGTGCTCGACGACGGCCGCCTCACGGACGCGCAGGGCCGGACCGTCGACTTCCGCAACACCGTCATCATCATGACCTCCAACATCGGATCGCCGTACCTGCTCGACGGCGTCACCCCGGCCGGGGAGATCAAGCCCGAGGGCCGCGATCTGGTGATGGCTGAGCTGCGGGCGCACTTCCGGCCCGAGTTCCTCAACCGGCTCGACGACATCGTGCTGTTCAAGCCGCTCACGCAGGACGAGATCGAGCAGATCGTGGACCTGATGTTCAACGACCTGCGGCTTCGGCTCTCCAGCCGGCGGATGGCGCTCGAAGTCAGCGAGGACGCCCGCCGCTTCATCGCCCGGCAGGGCTACGACCCCGTGTACGGGGCGCGGCCGCTGCGCCGGTACATCGCCAGGGAGGTGGAGACCAAGCTCGGGCGGGCGATGCTCGCCGGGACGATCCTGGACGGCTCGGTGATCCGGCTGGACATGGCCGAGGGCGAGCTGACGATCAGCTTCGGCGATCCGCCGGGGGAGCACCGATGACCACCGCCACGGCCGCCACGGTCGTGACCTGCGCCCACTGCGGCCGCAAGAACCGGGTCCCCGCGGCCGCCGAGGGGATCCCCCGGTGCGGGAACTGCCACCAGCCGCTGCCGTGGACCGCCGAGGCGTCCGACAGTGACTTCGCCGCGGTCGTCGAGCACTCGGCGCTGCCCGTGGTGGTCGACCTGTGGGCGCCCTGGTGCGGGCCGTGCCGGTGGGTCAGCCCCGCGCTGGACCAGATCGCCCACGACCTGGCCGGCCAGCTCAAGCTGGTCAAGGTCAATGTGGACGACTCGCCCCAGGTCTCGCAGCGGTTCGAGGTGCAGTCGATCCCGACGCTCCTCCTGATGCGCGGATCCGAGGTGGTCGCACGGCAGATCGGCGCGCTCCCGGCTCCCGCGCTGCGGCAGTGGGTCGACGGCGCGCTGGCGGGGCAGCGGCCATGACGTCCGGGCGGCCGGCCGAGACGCCCGACACCACGGGTGCGTTCCCCCGGCTGACCCAGGAGCAGATCGGCGCGCTCGCCGCCCAGGGCGAGCGCCGCCCCACCGCCGAGGGCGAGGTGCTCTACGCCGAGGGCGACCGCGGCCGCGACTTCTACGTGGTGCTGAGCGGCCTGGTGGCGCTCGCCGAGTCGTGGGGCACCGGCGACGAGGAGGTCACCGGGGTGCACGGGCCGGGCCGCTTCCTCGGCGGGCTGTCGCTGTTCACCGGGAGAGCCATGCTGCTCACGGCGGTCGTCCGGGAGGCGGGCGAGGTGCTCGCCGTGCCCGTGCCGCGGCTGCGCGAGGTGCTCGCCAGTGACCAGGCGCTCGGCGACCTGATCCTGCGGGCGTTCCTGGTCCGGCACTCGGCGCTGACCGGGATCGGTGCGGGGTGCCGCATTCTCGGCTCCCGGTTCGATCCGGACACCCGGCGGCTGCGCGAGTTCGCCACCCGCAACCGGATCCCGCACCGGTGGATCGACCTCGAAGACGACCCGCACTCCGAGGACCTGCTGCGTGAGCTCGGGGTCCGGCCCGAGGACACCCCCGTGGTGATCTGCGGACGCCAGGCGATCCTGCGCCACCCGAGCCCCGCCGAGCTGGCCAGGGCGGTCGGGCTGCCCGTCCCGGCCCAGCGGCAGGTCAGCGGCGACCTGGTGGTGGTCGGCGCGGGTCCGGCCGGTCTCGCGGCGGCGGTGTACGGGGCGTCGGAGGGACTGCGGACCATCGTCATGGACGGGATCGCCGCCGGCGGCCAGGCGGGCACCGCGTCCCGGATCGAGAACTACCTCGGCTTCCCCGCCGGGATCTCCGGCGCCGAGCTCAGCGACCGGGCCGTGGTTCAGGCGCGCAAGTTCGGCGCCGAGCTGACGGTCCCGATCGAGGCCGTGTCGATGGAGCGAGCGGACGGCCACTTCACGGTGCGCTGTGCCGGGGGCACCGAGGTGACCGGCCATACGCTGCTCGTCGCCAGCGGCGCCCGGTATCGCCGGCTCGTCGTCCCGGGGATGGACACCTACGAGAGTTCGAGCGTGTACTACGCCGCCACCGACGTGGAAGTCCGGCTCTGCGCCGGGGATCCGGTGGCGGTGGCCGGCGGTGGCAACTCGGCCGGCCAGGCCGCGCTGTTCCTCGCCAGGACCGCGGCCCAGGTAAACCTGATCGTCCGCGCCGCGGACCTGGGCAAGGACATGTCCCGCTACCTCGTCGACCGGATCGGCCGCAGCCCCGCCATCACCGTCCTGACCAGCACCGAGATTCGCGAGCTCCGCGGCAAGGACCACGAGCTGCACGAGCTCACCGTCGAGAACACGCAGACTGGCGAGTGGTCCACGATCCCCGCCCGCGCCCTGTTCGTCTTCATCGGCGCCGAGCCGCACTCGGACTGGCTCGGCGGCCAGGTCGCCCTCGACGGCCGTGGCTTCGTCCTCACCGGCCCCACCGCGGCCACCGCGGCCAGCGACACCTGGCGGGACCTCGGCCGCGAGCCGCTCGTCCTGGAAACCAGCCTTCCCGGCGTCTTCGCCGTCGGGGACGTCCGCAGCGGATCCGTCAAGCGGGTGGCCTCCGCTGTCGGCGAGGGCTCCATGGCGGTCCGCCTCGTGCACACCTACCTCGGCGGCGTCCGCGCGGACGCCGAACGGTAAGCAACCCCGAAGGAGAACGCCATGCTGGAAGCACTCGCCCGGAACTGGGGAGCCGTCGCGCTGCGCGGCGGGGTCGCCGTCCTCTTCGGCGTACTGGCCCTGGTCTGGCCGGGCATGACCGTCCTCGTCCTCGTCGCGCTGTTCGGCGCGTACGCGCTGGTCGACGGGGTCACCGCCTTATTCACCGCGATCCGCGGCGGGCCGCGGGCGATGGGCCGGCGCGGCTGGCTCGTACTCGAAGGCATCGCCGGGCTGGCCGCCGGGATCCTGACCCTGCTGTGGCCCGGCATCACCGCGGTCGTGCTGGTCTGGCTGATCGGCGGCTGGGCCGTGGTCACCGGCGTGCTGGAGATCGCCGCGGCGATCCGGCTGCGCAAGGAGATCGAGGGGGAGTGGATGCTCATTCTCGCCGGGATCGCGTCGGTGTTCTTCGGCGTGCTGCTGATCGCCCTGCCCGGACCCGGCGCGCTCGCGCTCGCGTGGCTGATCGGCGTCTACGCGATCGTCTTCGGCGTGCTGGAACTGGCACTGGCGCTCCGGCTCCGGCGGATCGCGCACAAGGGCGGATCCATGGCGGGCACCCACCGCCCCGCTCCGGCGTGACCGGGCAGCGAGGGAGGAAACCACGGTGTTCAGCACTGCCGAAAGGCCCGTGACCACGAGCCGGCCCCGCCGGCTCTGGCTGCGGATCTTCCTCACCGGTCTCGCGCTGTGGGTCGCCTCGGTGGCCGTCACGTTCTGGACCAGCAACACCAACCTCATCCCGACGATCATCCTGCTCGGCAGCTTCCTGGTGCCGGTGACGTTCGTGGTGTGGGCGTGGCAGCGCCAGCAGGCCGGCGAGATCACTCCCGGCCTGCTGTTCTCCACGTTCGTCACCGGCGGGGTGCTCGGCGTCCTGGGCGCCTCGGTGCTCGAAACCTTCCTGCTCCGCCCGTCCTGGTGGCTGTTCCTCGGGGTGGGCCTGATCGAGGAGGCCGCGAAGCTCGCCGCGCTGGCGTTCGTGACCCGGCACCTGCGGGTCCGGTCGATGCGGGACGGGATCATCCTGGGTGCGGCCACGGGCTTCGGGTTCGCCGCGTTCGAGTCGGCGGGTTACGCCTTCACGGCGCTGTTCACCACCAACGGTCTCTCGCTCTCGCAGGTCGTCGAGACCGAGGTGCTGCGGGGCCTGCTCGCCCCGTTCGGCCACGGGCTGTGGACCGCGATCGCCGGCGGCGCCCTGTTCGCGTCGAGTCAGGACGGCCACCTCCGGATCACGGGCCGTCTGGTGCGCGCCTTCCTCGGCGTCTCGCTGCTGCACGGACTCTGGGACTGGATGCACGTCCTGGTGATCCGGCTGACGCTGATCCTCACCCAGGGCGAGCGGTACGTCCCGACCGCGCACGGCTGGATCGTCCAGCCCACCCCGGAGCAGGCACGGCTCGTGCCGACCCTGGAGTGGTCCGGCATGGCCCTGCTCTCGGTCATCGGCATCATCTGGCTGGTGGCCGAATGGCGCTCCTACCGATCCGCCCAGGCCAGGCTCCTGACGTAGGCGGCGAGCCCGGCGT
>JAOPVE010000288.1 GCA_025963185.1 Actinomycetes bacterium | reverse complement strand
CGGTCGGGACCGGCTCAAGTTACCGCACTTCGGTGGGTGGGTCGCCGTGCCTCGGCGGCCCTGCAGTGACCTCAACCCGCCGCGTCCTCACCTTGCCCTCGCGTGACTTCGTACCCGGCTTGACCTCGCGTGACTTCGTACCCGGCTCGACCTCGACGGGACTGTTCGGGTATTCGTCCATAAATCGGGCGGCCGTGGCCGCGAATATCCGAACAGTCCCGTTCCAGGCGGTGGCGGTGGGGGCCCGGCGGGCGCGGCAGGAGGCCGCGGCCTCGTTGAGGGGATTGTTCGGTATTCGTCCCGTTCTAGAGGGCGAGGGCGAAGGGTGGGATGGGGGTTAGGGGATGCTGCGCTTGTGGGCGCCCGCGTAGCACTGGTCGGTGTTCGTGTAGATCAGGCTGATCCGGTCGTTCCAGAAGCTGCCGACGTTGCGCAACTGAGTGTGCGGACGGACGATCGCGCACGCGCCGTCGTTGCGGTCCAATTGCGGATCCTGGTAGACGGCCACCGGATTGTTGGAGTTGTTCCAGATCGAGGACGTGCGGTCGTCGAGGCCTCCGACGTTCATGGGGAATGATCCGACGGTGTTCTGCCGGGCGACCTTGGTGCCGTTGAATCCGCCGTCCCCGAAGAGACAGACCTCGTTGCCTCCACAAGTCACGGTGGCCGCGTTGGCCGAGGTCACGGTCATCGTGGCCGCGCCCAACGCGGCCGCCGCGGCCAGCGTCGCGGCGATCTTGGTCCTGCGGCTGAGCTTCTTGCTGTGCATGGTTTTCCTTTCGTCCCGCACTACGAACGGCCTGTGTGCGGCCGGGCACCCGAATTCGAGCGCAGGACGATCTAGCCAGTTGTTCGGTCCCGAAGGATATGGCGGAAACGGCGTTCTGCACGCCCGCACCGCTACGGCTGCCCGGGTTTACGGATTCCCGGCGATGAAGTGGCGCATCGCGGACAGCCACGCGTCCGGATCGGTGCCCTTGTGCCGCACGTACCCGGCCACCTCGGGGTGGGGGAGGATGTGGAACCGCTCGGCGGCGAGGCCGTCGAGTACTGCCTCGGCGACGTCCTCGGGCTGGAGCATCTCGCCGGCCGCCGCGACCAGCCGGGCGGCCCGGTTCCCGTTCGCCAGCCCGTCGTCCATCATCGCCGTGTGGACGCCCTGGGGGCAGAGCACGCTGACCTTGACGCCCGCGTCGCCGTACATGATGGACAGCCACTCGGCGAAGCCCACGGCGGCGTGCTTGGTGGCGGTGTAGGCCGCGTCCCCGGCCGCCGTGAGCAGCCCGGCCGCGGAACAGGTGTTGAGCAGGTAACCGCCGCCCCGCTCCACCATGGACGGCACCACCGTCCGGGCCGCGTACACGTGCGCCATGACGTTGACGGCCCACGAGGAGGACCAGGCCGCGTCGGGAGCGTCCAGTCCGGCGGCGAACGCCACGCCCGCGTTGGAGCAGAACAGGTCGACAGGGCCGAATCGCCGGTCGCAGGCGGCCACGAGTTCGCGGACCGCGGCCTCGTCGGCGACATCGCAGGCCACGGGGTGCGCGGCCGGGCCGATGTCGGCGGCGACGGCCTCCACGGCGGCCAGGCTGAGGTCGCTCACGACGATCCCGCGCGCCCCGGCGGCGGCAAACCGGCGGGCCAGCGCCGCGCCGATCCCCCGCGCGGCTCCGGTGACGACGACGACGCGGCCTCGCACCTCCATCGCTAGCGCAACCCGCCGTTGACGTAGAGCGTCTGCCCGGTGACGTAGGCGGCGTCCTCGCTGACCAGGAACGCGATCACGTTGGCGATGTCCTCGGGCTGCGCGACGCGGCGCAGCGGGATCGCGGCGGCCGCGGCCTCGTGGGCCTGCTCGACGGTCATGCCGAGCCGCGCGGCGGTCGCGTCGGTCATCGGGGTGGCGACGTAGCCGGGCGCGACGGCGTTGACGTTGATGCCGTACGGACCGAGCTCGGCGGCCAGCGTCGCGGTGAGGCCCTGCACTCCGGCCTTCGCGGCGGCGTAGTTGGCCTGGCCCCGGTTGCCGAGCGCGGACACGCTGCTGAGGTTGACGATCTTGCCCGAGCGCGCGGGCACCATCCGCTTCTGGGCGGCCCGTGCCATCAGGAACACGCTCTTGAGATTGACGTCGAGGACGGTGTCCCAGTCGTCCTCGGACATCTTGAACAGCAGGTTGTCGCGCGTCACCCCGGCGTTGTTGACGAGGATCCCGATGCTGCCGAACTCGGCCTCGACCCGGTCCATGACCGACTCTGCGTCGTCGGCGCTCGACACGTCCGCGGCGATCGCCAGCGCGCGCCCGCCCGCGGCCTCGATGGCCTTCGCCGTGGTCTCGGCACCGTCGAGCACCAGGTCGACCGCGGCCACGGCGGCCCCGTCGGCGGCGAGGCGGGCGGCGATCGCGGCACCGATCCCGCGCCCGGCTCCAGTGACGATCGCCGACTTGCCTTCGAGTGCGGTCATGCCACGGACCTCGCTTCGCCCGCCATGACCACGGGACGCGCTGTACCGATGATTCGCTCGCTTCGCTCGCTCACGTGTCTCCCTCTCGGACGCTGGCGATCCCGGCCGGTAGCGTGTCAGAACAGTCAACGCGTCCACGATCCGGATCGCCAGAGAGGCCCGCTCATGGATTTCGCCGTCAGCCCGCGCGCGGCGGAGCTCCACCGTACGGCCAGCGAGTTCCTCGTCGAGCACGTGTACCCGGCGGAGGCCGAGTTCGCGGCGCAGGCGGCCGCGGCGCCGGACGTATGGCACGCGCCTCCGCTCGCCGAGGCGCTGAAGGCCGAGGCGCGCAGGCGCGGCCTGTGGAACCTGTTCCTGCCGCATGCGGAGTTCGGGGCCGGGCTGTCGAACCTCGACTACGCGCCGATCGCCGAGCTGACCGGCCGCAGCCCGAGCATCGCGCCCGAGGCGATGAACTGCGCCGCGCCGGACACCGGGAACATGGAGCTGCTGGCCATGTTCGGCACGCCGGAGCAGCAGGACCGCTGGCTGCGCCCGCTGCTGGCCGCCGAGATCCGCTCGTGCTTCTCGATGACCGAGCCGGACGTGGCCAGCTCCGACGCGACGAACATCTCGACCCGGATCACCAGGGACGGCGGCGAGTACGTCGTCCACGGCCGCAAGTGGTGGTCCTCGGGCGCGATGAACCCGCGGTGTGCCGTGTCGATCGTGATGGGCGTGAGTGATCCGGACGCCGACCGGCACGCCCGGCAGAGCATGATCCTGGTTCCGCTCGACACGCCCGGGGTGACGATCGTCCGCCCGACCACGGTGTTCGGCTACGACGACCGCACCCACGGCGGGCACGCCGAGATCCTGTTCGACCAGGTCAGGGTGCCCGCCAGCAACCTGCTCGGCGGCCAGGGGGATGGCTTCGCGCTGGCGCAGGCACGGCTGGGCCCGGGACGGATCCATCACTGCATGCGGCTCATCGGCATGGCCGAGCGGGCGCTGGAGCTGATGTGCCGCCGCACGCTGAGCCGCGTCGCGTTCGGCCGCCCGATCGCCGCCCAGGGCGTGGTGCGGGAGTGGATCGCCGACTCGCGGATCGCGATCGAGCAGGCCAGGCTGCTGGTCCTCAAGGCCGCCTGGCTCATGGACACGGTGGGTAACAAGGGCGCGGCGATGGAGATCGGGGCGATCAAGGTCGTGGTCCCACAGATGGCCCGGACGGTCATCGACAGGGCGATCCAGGCCCACGGCGGCGCGGGAGTCTCCCAGGACACGCCGCTGGCCTCGCTCTACGCGCACGCCCGCACCCTGCAGATCGCGGACGGCCCCGACGAGGTCCACCGCCGCTCGGTGGCGCGCGGCGAGCTGGCGCGCTACGCCTGACCGAGGTGCGTGAGGTGTGACGGCGGTGCCGAGCGGGCAAGCTGAGGTCACCAGCACGCAGGTCACCAGCACGACGCAGTTCACGAGCATGACGAGCGAGAGGACGGCTAGCCATGGCGGACACCGCCGAGTTGCGCGCGGAGATCGAGACGGTCGAGGGCGAGATCCGCGTCCAGGAGGACAACGTCGAGCAGCTGCGCCGCGACATGGGCAGCGACGGCCCGACCGACGGGGCCGAGCAGGCCCAGATCCTCACGACCGTCGAGGAGCAGACCGCGCTGCTGGAGAACCTGCGCAACCGCCGGGAAGTCCTCCAGAAGCGCCTTCAGGACAGCTGACGGCGTAGCGAGGCCGTGTCGGTGACCACCCAGTATTCGACGATCTGCCCGTCGCGGATCCGGGCCATGTCCATCACGGTCACCGACACGACCCGGCCCTCGGGGGCCCGCCCGTGCCATGGGCCGGTGTGGCGCGCCGAGAACTCGTAGCGGCCGCTCACGAGGTCGCCCTCGGCGAGCTGGTCGATCACCGCGAACTCGGCGTCGTCGAAGGCGCCCAGGAACTCCTCCAGCCGCCGCCGGATCCCCTCCCGGCCGGGCATCCGTGCGTGCGTGACGCAGGCCTCGTGGACCAGCGAGCAGAACGCGCCCGGCTCCCCGGCGTCGAGCATCTCCATCGCGCTGGCCATGAACGCGCGGTTGTCCTCCGGCGAGCTGGCCGATCCGCGGGGGACCATCCCGTCGCCGAGCCGGGGCGGGGGCGCCCCACCGCCGCGGACGGGCTCGGCGAGCAGTCCCCAATGGGTGTCCGCCCGCTCCTCCTCGTCCATCCGCAGCCAGGAGATCGCGGCGGCGGATCCGATCCGGCGCGCGCAGGCCACCCGGTCGCCGTCGGCGAGGATCGGCCCGAGCTGGGTCCGGATCGGCCCGAGGCCACCGGTGAGCGCCTCGAACGCCCCGGTCCCGGGATCGTGGTCCACCGCGGCGGGATCGACGAGCGACCCCATCGCCGACGGATCGCCGCGGTCCGCCGCGGCGCAGATGGCGCGCACGAGCCACTTGTTCGCGTCCGTCGCGGCTCGGGTGTTCGGCATCGTCTTGACGTTCGGCATCGGGCCGGGCTCCCCTCGGGCGGTGCGAGTGCTTGCGGCAACCTTCGCCGTCCGCCGCTGGTCCTGGCACCGGCCGATCGGGGGACCATGGACGCTGACCAGCCCAGCTGGGACCGTCCGCACGAGTGTCTTCCCGGCCGGCCCTCCAGGGCCTCCCGTTTCGCCGATCGCGCATTACGGTGGGGACCCATGAGGATCGTTCTCGCCACTTTCGCCTGTTGCTTAGCACTCGCCGGCTGCTCGGCGGCCGGGCAGGCCAGCGCGCAGCGGCCCGCGATCGCCGACCTCGCGGGCAAGGCGGGCTGCGCGGTCATCGTCGACTCGCCGAGCGCGAACGCGGCGGAAGAGGGCAGCTGCGACGGGCTGACGATCACCACGTTCGACTCGTCCGGCAAGCGGGACGCGTGGCTCAAGGACGGCGCCGGGGCGGGTCCGTACCTGGTCGGTGACCTGTTCGTGGTGAGCGGCGGCGACCAGGCCGCACTGGGCCAGCTCAAGGGCAAGCTCGGCGGCGAGGTCCGCAGCTGAGCCGGGGTGCCCGCCGCCGGCCCAGCCGCAGGCTCGCGTGGATCAGCGGAGCGTGATCCAGGGCTGCCGCACGTCGTAGTACGTGCTGACCTCGAACTGGGACATCTGTTCGGTCATCACCTGGCGCGCCTCGGGCGAGGGCTCGTGCCGTTCGCCCTCGCGGGCGCTCTCCTCGCTCGCGAAGTAGACAGCCTCGGTCGCGTCGCCGGATCCGTCGGAGTGCAGAGCGGCGATCCAGCCGAGGACGTCGGGCCGCTCCTGCCGCATCAGCGACGACACCTTCTCGGACAGTTCGGCGAGCCGAGCCGGATCCTGGATCCGTCCCTGCATGACCTGCACGAATCCCGCGCCCCGGGCGGGCGCCTCGCCGTAGGTCATGACCTGCTCGCTGTCGTGGAACGCGACCTCGCCGGCGAACAGCTTCGAGGTCTCCATCCACCACTGGTGCTGCTCGGGCCGCTCGCCGTTGCGGCGCGCGGCGTCCGCGGACTCGAAGCAGACGATCGCGATCGCCGTGCCGTCGTCGGTGACCCCGGCGGTGCTCGACTGCCACCCGACGGCTCCGGGTGCGAGGTCCGTGAACCACCGGTCCAGGGCGGCCTTCAGCTGGTCCCTATCGGCGACCTTGCCCTGGATGACCTGAACGAACATGGGATTTCCCCCTTTCGCGCGACGTCCCCGCCCGCGGACGCGGGGGAGGACCACGCCCCTCGACGCTACGGCTGGCGGCCGGCCCTGTCGATACTCGCGTTCGCTGTGAGCGGAGCGGCTGGCGGCATCCGCGGCCTGAGCGCAGCGTTGGCAACGGTGTAATCATCTTCGACTGCGGGACGGTGGGCCATGGACGAGCCACTCGACGCGTACTCGGCGATCGTCACGGCGGTCGCGCGGCAGGTCAGCCCGCACGTTGCCGCGCTGAGCGTCCGCGGCCGGCGAGGCTATGGCGCCGGATCGGCGGTCGTCTTCACCGACGACGGCTTCCTCCTGACGAACGCTCATGTCGTCGACGGCGCGAGCGGCGGGGTCGCGGCGTTCGGCGACGGAACCGAGAGCAGCTTCGAGGTCATCGGATCCGACCCGCTGTCGGACCTGGCGGTCGTGCGCACGCGCGAGTCCTCGGCCGGAACGGTCGAACTGGGGGACGCCGACGCGCTCGTGGTGGGCCAGCTGGTCGTGGCCGTGGGCAACCCGCTCGGCCTCGCCGGATCCGTCACGGCCGGAGTGGTCAGCGCCCTGGGCCGCTCGCTCCCCGCCCGGGCCGGCAACACCGTCCGGATCATCGAGGACGTGATCCAGACCGACGCGGCCCTCAACCCCGGCAACTCCGGGGGCGCCCTCGCCGACTCCCGTGGCCGCGTCGTGGGCATCAACACGGCGGTCGCCGGGCACGGGCTCGGCCTCGCGGTCCCGGTCAACACCACCACCCGGCGGATCATCTCGGCCCTGCTCGCCGACGGCCGGGTCCGCCGCGCGTACCTCGGGCTGGTCACGGCGCCGCTCCCGCTGCCGTCCACGCTGGCTGAGCGCACGGGCCAGCGCCGCGGCCTGCGGATCGTCGAAGTCCTCTCGCCCAGCCCCGCCGCCCGCGCCGGACTCAAGGCCGGCGACCTCGTCCTGTCTGCGGGCCGCAACCCGGTCTCGGACGCGCAGAGCCTCCAGCGGCTGTTGTTCACCGACGCGATCGACAAGCCCCTGCCGCTGACGGTCTACCGCAACGGAGCCATGGTCGACGTGATCGCGGTCCCCGACGAACTCACCGCCACCACCTGACCACCCCGCCCAGCCACCCCCGGCGCCCGCCGAGCCCCGGGGTGGCTGGGCCGACGTGAGTGAGCCCGGGAAGGCGGCTATTCGCGGCGCCTTCCCGGGCTCAGGTCTAGCGGACGCTCTTACTGGTTGTTGTAGAGCGCCTTGGTGAGCTCGGCATTGCGGTCACCGCTGGCCTCCCAGAAGAAGGTGCCCTTGAGGCCCTTGTTCTTGGCCCACTGCGCCTTCGCGCTGATGGTGGCCACGGTGTCGTAGCTCCACCAGTTGCCGCCGCAGTACGCATACGCGGTGCCGGCGATCGTGCCGGTCGGCGGGCACTGGGTGATCAGGACCTTGTAGTCCTGCACGCCCGGCTCGATGCCCGCCGCGGGGCCGGTCGCCGATCCGCCCGGGGCGGACTGCGTGACGCCGGTCCAGCCGCGGCCGTACATCGGCGCGCCCACGGCGATCTTGCTGGCGGGCACGCCCTTGCCGATCAGCTTGTCGATCGTCTCGGTCGTGTTGAAGCCCGTCTGCGGGATCCCGGCGTACGACGTCAGCGGCGAGTGCGGAGCCGTCGGGCCCTGTGCCGACCAGCCGCCGAAGTAGTCGTAGGTCATCGGCAGTACGTAGGTCAGGTTCTGGATCCCGCCGGCGTAGTCGGTCACGTCCATGTGGCCGCCCGCGGTGGCGTCAGCCGTGATCGCCGAGCTGATGATGAAGCTCGCGCCGAACTTGTCCCGCAGCGCCTTGGTGATGGCCTTGTAGGCGTTCGGTCCGCTGGTGTCACACGTGAGCCCACAGGCGTTCGGGTGCTCCCAGTCGATGTCGATGCCGTCCCAGAGGCCCTTCCACCGGCTGTCGTTGAGCAGGTTGTAGCAGGAGTCCGCGAAGGCGCCCGGGTTCTGCGACGCCTGGCCGAAGCCGCCGGACCAGGTCCAGCCGCCGAACGAGAGCACCATCTTCAGGTTCGGGTGCTTCTTCTTCAGCTTGATCAGCTGGTTGAAGTTGCCGGCCACGACCTGCGTGCCGTCCCAGGTGTCCGCGACGCCGTCGACCGACTGGTCCGCGGTGAAGTGCTTGTTGATGTCCGCCTCGGAGTCGCCGATCACGCACTGGCCGCCGGTGACGTTTCCGAACGCGTAGTTCAGGTGCGTCATGTACGCGGCCTGGCCGGACTTCTCGATGTCGGCGATCTGGTAGTTGCGAGCGTACGTGTCCCACTGCGCGTAGTAGCCCAGGTTGAACTTGCCACCGGGCGGCGGGGGCGGCGGGTCGACGACGCCGGTGGTCTTGGCGCTCACGGTGTTCGAGGCGTCCGAGAGGTTGCCCGCGGCGTCCTTGGCCTTGACGTAGAACGAGTACGTGGTGTTCGGCTGGAGGCCGTTCTGCACGTGCACGCCGTCGGTCGACCAGTCCGTGTCGACGCCGTTGACGAAGACCCGGTACTGGGTGACGCCCACGTTGTCGGTCGAGAGGGACCACGACAGCGAGACGCTGTTCTGGCCGGTCGCGGTGACCTTGAGGCTGGTCGGGGCGGTCGGCTTCTGCGTGTCACCGCCGGTGTTCGGCTTGGTGGAGACGCTGACCGCGTTCGAGTCACCCGACTCGTTGCCCGCGGCGTCCTTGGCCCGCACCGTGAACGAGTACGCCGTGCTGGCGGTGAGCCCGCTGACGGTCGCGGTGGTGCCGGTGACGGTCGTGACCGCGGATCCGCTGCGGTAGACCGTGTACGAGGCGACGCCCACGTTGTCGGTCGAGGCGGTCCACTTCAGGTCGACGCTCGTGCTGGTCTGTGCCGGGGAGGCCAGCCCGCTCGGGTTGGTCGGCTTCTGGGTGTCGCCCGGGGTGGTGCCGCCGGTACAGGCGCCGTTGTTCAGCTTGCAGTTCGTGATCGAGCCTGCGCCGGATCCGATGAAGCCGAAGACCACGCTGCCGTTCGCCGGGATCGTCTTGTTCCAGGTCGGCGTGAACGTGTAGGTGCTGCCTGACTGGGCCCGGTTCGCGTCCCAGGTGGAGTTGATCGCGCCGGCCGTGAGGTCGAACGCGACCGTCCAGCCGTCGACCGCGGGGCCGTCGTTGACGATCTTGCACTCGCCCTGCCAGCCACTACCCCAGTCCTGCGTCTTCTTGCAGTCTGCGGTGAGCCCGGCCGCGGACGCGGAGGAGGCGACCGCCACCCCGAGTCCCATCGCCAGAACGAGGGTGCCGCCGACGGCGAGCAGCCTCCGCTTACGGGTCTTGAACATCGTTCTCCCGGTGTCAGGAAGGGCGCACAGCGCAGCGCCCGTGGGGTGGGGGACACGCAAAGGTGGTCAGGCTCGGGGAGTCCGCAGATCCGCGCGCGCCGCGAAAGTGGGGAGGTGTCTGCCGGGCTGGGGCAGAGACATCAGGCGCGCGAAGTGCTGCGGAACCCCAGGCTCGACACCCAGGATGTGGCACGGACCATAGAATGGACTAGACCAGCTGGTCAATAGGTCCAGACCAATGTCCAATCGCTGGACACGCCGCGCCGCACCGCCCGCGCGCACCGGGCAGTACGCGACACGCTAGTGGGCAGGTGGCCGCAAGGAAAAGCGCCGCGGACCGGTCTGCCACAAATGTCCCGCTAACGCGGCGACGTCCCCGGATCGCATCCGCGAAGGCGCTTTCCCGTTTTATTCACGGAATCCTCCGGGCTGCCGAAGTGGCCAGTTGCCTGCCAAGCTGGCACGGTTCCGACCCGCCGCCCGCCACGCGCGGAGCGGTGACTCCGGAGGCGGCACTCCGGAGTGCGGCGGCGGTGGTGAGCGCAGCTCCCACCGCCGCTCCCTCTTTTTGTGGGCGGCCCAGGTTTAGATCAAAACCATTTTGCGGATCTGCGTTTGTGCTCGCGGGTTTTGACGGCTGTATATATAAGGCCGTGGTGCGACGCTTGGCCGCTTGCCCCGAGTGCCTGGAATGGGTGGGCGGTCGGTCTTGGATGTCCGCATTGGTCGCTTATTTGGTTCTGTTCCTGGCTGGCATTAGTTACTGGTTGAGGACGACCCGGTAGATGAGGCCTCCGGCGACCAGTCCGCCGATCGCGATGTACAACAGCCTTCTCGTGAACGGCAGCCCAGGGCGCACCTTGCTGAGGATCCAGCCCATCGCCACCGCCCCGAGGATCACCGCCAGGATCGCCGGCACCGGCACCCGGTTGTCCACATCGTCCCCCTCGCTCGCCTACCCCACATCCTTCCGCACCCGGCCCTTCCCTTCCGCCGAAGTGCGTGCCGTTCTGCCGCCCCTGACCGGCGCCCCGGCACACACTTCCGCGGACGGCCATGACGGCCCGATCGGGCAGCCCGTTGGGGCGGTACCGCCCACCAGTCAGTGGCCGCGGGCGGTTGTCCAGGCCACGAGTTCGTCGGCGGGCCAGGTGTTGAGGACTCGGGCCGGATCCACCGCGCAGGCGGCCGCCCGGTCGCAGCCGTAGGGCTGCCAGTCGAGCTGGCCCGGGGCGTGCGCGTCGGTGTCGATCGAGAAGTGGCAGCCCGCCTCAACGGCAAGACGAAGGAGGCGCTTCGGCGGATCCAGTCGCTCGGGCCGCGAGTTCACCTCAACCGCGACCCCGTTCTCGGCGCACGCGGCGAACACCCGATCGGCGTCGAACTCGCTCTCGGGCCTGCCGCGGCCGGTGACCAGCCGCCCGGTGCAGTGGCCGAGGATGTCCATGTTGGGGTTCGCGATCGCGCCGAGCATCCGCGCGGTCATCTCGGCGCGGGGCGCGCGCAGTTTGCTGTGGATGCTCGCCACCACGACGTCGAGCTGTTCGAGCAGCTCGGGCACCTGGTCGAGGCCGCCGTCGTCGAGGATGTCGACCTCGATGCCGGTGAGGATCCGGAACGGGGCCAGCTCCTCGTTGAGCACCGCGACCTCGCCGAGCTGGCGGATCAGCCGCTCGGCGGTGAGCCCGTTCGCGACGGTGAGCCGCGGGGAGTGGTCGGTGAGGACGATGTACTCGTGGCCCAGGTCGCGGGCGGCCTCGGCCATCTCGCGGATCGGCGATCCGCCGTCGGACCAGTCGGAGTGCGTGTGGCAGTCGCCGCGCAGCAGCGCGCGCAGTGCGGTGCCGGCCTCGCTGACCGACAGGGGCTGGGCGCCGGTGGCCTCGATCCGCCGCAGGTAGACCGGTTCCGTGCCCGCGAGCGACTCGGTGACGCAGAGCGCGGTGACCTTGCCGACGCCGGGCAGCGAGGTCAGGGTGCCGTGCTCGGCGTGGCGGGCGAGGTCGGCGGCGTCGAGCGCGGCGATCGCCGCGGCGGCACCGCGGAAGGCGCGCACGCGGTAGGTGGCTTCGTGGGCGCGTTCGAGGAGGAACGCGATCCGGCGCAGGTCGGCGACCGGATCTCGGGGCGCACTGGCGGTGTCCGAGGGCACCCGCTCACACTAGAGCCAGCCCGGCCCGCTCGCCGATTTCGTACAAACCGTACACAAGTTACTTATCGGTAGAGTTGATCGGTCCGCTTACTGAAGCTACTAATGAGCCGAGCGCGGATCCGGGGTGGACGGTGCCGAGGCCAAGGGGGGCCTGATGGGACGGATGGCGAGGCCGGCGAGCGGCGGCCTGACGAAGTACTACTGGTATCCGGGGGAGCGCGGCGACTGGGTCCAGGCGATCGCCGCCGTCGGATCCGGGCTGGTCACCGGCGTTCTCGTGCGGGCGGTATCGGGAAGCGGACTGTGGGGCGCGGTGCTCGGCGCGACTGTCACCGCCGTCCTCGCCGGACACACCCTCGGCAAGCGCGACGCGAAGGCGCTGCGCGGGCTCACCCGGATCGGCGCGGCCGAGGGCGGACGGGCCGCGTGGCGCGGGTTCGTCAAGGGAGCCGGGCCGGTGCTCGCCGCGCTGCTGGTCTACCGGTCCGGCGGCCACGGGTTCGTCGACGGCTGGGTGCTGCCGCTGGTCCCCGGTGCCGCGGGCGCGCTCACCCACCAGGCCGCGATGTTCCTCGAGCAGACCGCGCCCGACCGGATCAAGCGCGTGAGCGCACCGCGGCGTGCCATGCCCGTCGCCACCCGCCGCGTGTCGACGAAGGACACGCCGCGCCCGATCGCCGCGGCGCCACCCGGACCGCTGCCCGCGACGACCGGCCAGTAGCGACCGTCCGCAGGAGATCGTCGCGCGACGCGCGGAGAAGTTCACTGTCTCGTGACGTTCGAGATGGCGCAGGTTGGCTACTCTCGGACCGGATCCCGACACGAAATCCGGGGCTGGCGCCGGGTGCCGGGATCGCTGTTAAGCTGGCGCAACTGTTGTCTCATTGGTCCCACGAGTGACTCAAACGGTGCGAAGAGGACGTTGGGGAAGGCGTACCTCGTCTCACCAGGAGGTCCTCGTGCCTGCTCGTGGCGTTCTTTACGTCCACTCGTGCCCGCCTGCCGTATGTGCGCACATCGAGTGGGCGGTCGCTCGCGTGCTCGGAGTTCCGGTCCGGATGGAGTGGACCACTCAGCCTGCCGACGGCGCTGCCCTGCGGTCCGAGTGTCAGTGGACCGGCAAGGTGGGCACCGCCGGTGATTTGGCGTCCGCGCTCAAGGCGTGGTCGATGATCCGGTTCGAGGTCACCGAAGACCCCACCGAGGGCGTCGACGGCGAGCGGATCGTCTACGTCCCCAGCCGCGGCCTGCACCGCAGCACGATGAGCGCGAACGGCGACCTGCTCGTCTCCGAGGACCGGCTGCGCTGCCTGCTCGCGAACGCCGGCCCCGCCGAGTCGCTGAGCCACGGGCTGGAGAAGCTGCTCGGCAGCGCCTGGGACGCCGAACTCGAGCCCTACCGCTACGCCGGCGACGGCGCCCCGGTCACCCGCCTCTACCAGGTCGGCTAACCGTCCGGGTCGGGTCGCGCGCCGTCCGGGTCGCGCGCCGTCCGGGTCGCGCGCCGTTTGGCCGCGAAGTGCGGTAAGTGCGTCCGGTCCCGACCGGCCGCGGGTACCGCACTTCGGTGGGGGGCGTTCGACGGATCGGCGCGGACGTGGTTGTGTGGTCCGGGTGCGCCGCGCCCCCGCTGTTGTCGCCATAGTCACGCTCGCCGCGGTCGCCGCGTGCGGGCAGCAACCAGACGGCCGGCACGGATCGGCGCCCTTGGTCCGCCGCTCGTTACCGTCGGCGGCGGTCTTCTCCGACGACGAGCTCGCCGGTCAGCTGCTCATGCCGTACGCCTACGGATCGGCGGCCGAGTCCGTCTCCGCCGCCGCGCGCAAGGCCAACGAGGGACTGGCCGGGGTCGGCACGCCCGCGGAGATGGTCCGGCGGTTCCACCTCGGCGGGCTGATCCTGGTCCGGGGGACGGGTGGCGATCCGACGGAGAGCACCAACGCCACGTCGAACATCACGGATCCGGCCCAGGTGCGGGCGCTCACCTCGGGGCTGCAGCGGGCGGCGGGTGCGATTCCGCTGCTCGTGGGCACCGACCAGGAACACGGGGTGGTCACGCGGATCCGCGCCGGGGTCACGCTGCTGCCGTCGGCGATGGCGTTCGGGGCGGCCGCGGATCCGGCGCTCACCGAGCGGGCTGCCGCCGTGTCCGGCGAGGAGCTGGCGTCCACCGGGATCAACGTCGACTTCGCGCCCGTCGCGGACGTCACCGGCGGCGCGGAAAATACCGTCATCGGATCCCGGTCCTTCGGATCGTCCCCCGGCCCGGTTTCCACGCAGCTCGCCGCGGCGGTGCGGGGCTACGAGTCCGCGGGCGTGGCGGCCACCCTCAAGCACTTCCCCGGCCACGGGCACACCGCGACCGACAGCCACCGCGCGCTGCCGATCCTGCGCCAGGACGCCGCCGAGCTGGAGAGCGGGGACATTGCCCCGTTCGAGGCCGGGATCGCCGCCGGCGCCTCGCTCGTCATGACCGGCCACCTCGAAGCACCGGCCCTCGACGGATCCGAGCCGGCCACGTTCTCCAAGCCCGTCGTCACCGGGCTGCTGCGCGAGAAGCTCAAGTTCGGCGGCGTGGTCGTCACCGACGCGATGAACATGGACGCGATCGCGAACCGCTACCCGGCGGGGGAGGCTGCGGTCCGGGCCGTGCTCGCCGGGACCGACCTCGTCCTCATGCCGCCGAACCTGCGCGCCGCTCACGCCGGACTCGTCGCCGCGCTGAAGTCCGGGCGGCTGCCGAGGGAGCGGGCGCGCGAGTCCGTCACCCGGATCCTCGCCCTCAAGCGCCGGATCGCCGCGCGCCACCAGCCCTCGCTCGGCGCCGACGGATCCGCATCGCACCAGGCCGTGGCGGATCTGGCCGCGGCGAAGGCGGTGACGATCCTGCGCGGCCCGTGCGCCGGTCCACTGGTCCACGGGCCGGTCGCCCTCACCGGCGGATCCCCGAGTCAGCGCACCGATCTCGCCCGTGAGCTGCGGCGCGACGGCGTGGAGGTCCGCGCGGGCGGATCCGAGACCGTCGACCTGACCGGGTACGGCGGCGACCCTGCCGGGCTGCGCCCCGCCACGGTGACCGTCGGGCTGGACACGCCGTATGTGCTGGCGTCGGCGCGCTCGCCGATCCTGATGGCGGCTTTCAGTGCTGTGCCCGGCTCGCTGCGCGCCGTGGCCGCGGTGCTGGCGGGCAAGGCCACCGCGCCGGGCCGGTCCCCGGTGCCGATCGACGGCCTCCCGCCGACCGCCTGCCCATAGAAACGCCAAAGTGCGGTAACCCCGACCGGCTATGACCGGCCACAGTTACCGCACTTCGGGAGGGCTGAACGGTTAGAGCGGGATGTTGCCGTGGGCTCCGCGGGCGGCGGGGGCCGCGGCGAGTGCCTCGGCGATCCGGCGGCGGGTCTTCAGCGGTTCGATGACCTCGTCGACCACACCGACCTCCAGCGCGCGGTTGACGCCACCGGCGACCTGCTCGTGCTCGCTGATCAGGGCCTTGCGGAGCGCGTCCCGCTCCTCGGCCGGCGCGCCTGCCAGCTTCTTGCGGTGCAGGATGTTGACCGCGGCCGACGCGCCCATGACCGCCAGTTCGGCGCCGGGCCAGGCGAACACCGCTGTCGCGCCCAGCGAGCGGGAGTTCATCGCGATGTACGCGCCGCCGAACGCCTTGCGGGTCACCAGCGTCACCCGCGGCACGACCGCCTCGGCAAACGCGTGCAGCAGCTTCGCACCGCGGCGGACCACGCCGTCCCACTCCTGGCCGACGCCCGGCAGGTAACCGGGGACGTCCACGAGCACCACCAGCGGGACGCCGAGCGAGTCGCACATCCGGACGAACCGGGCCGCCTTCTCCGCCGACAGCGAGTCCAGGCAGCCACCGAGGCGCATCGGGTTGTTGGCGATCACGCCGACCGTGCGCCCGGCGAGCCGCCCGAGCGCGGTCACCACGTTCGGCGCCCACTTGGCGTGCAGTTCCAGCGCCGGGCCGTCGAGCAGCGTGTCGATCAGCGGGTGCACGTCGTAGGCGCGGTTGGCCTGGTCGGGCAGCTTCGAGCCCGGGTCGACGCCCTCGACCACGTCGGCCAGCGAGAACCGGCCCTGACCGCCGAGCAGCGACGCGACCGCGCGGGCCTGGCCGAGTGCGTCCTCGTCGGTCTTGGTGGTGATGTGCACGACGCCGCTGCGACGGCCGTGCGGCTCCGGACCGCCGAGTCGCTCCATGTCGACGTTCTCGCCGGTCACGCTGCGGACGACCTCGGGACCGGTGACGAAGACGCGCCCCCCGGGACCCATGATCACCACGTCCGTGAGCGCCGGGCCATAGGCCGCGCCACCGGCGGCCGGGCCGAGCACCACGGAGATCTGCGGCACCCGGCCGGACGCGCGGACCATCGCGGCGAACACCTGCCCGACCGCGTCGAGGGCTTCGACGCCCTCGGCGAGCCGCGCGCCGCCGGAGTGCCACAGCCCCAGCACCGGCACCCGCTCGCGCACCGCGATGTCGATCGCGTCGACGATGTGGCGGCAGCCGTCGGATCCCATCGCGCCGCCCATGCGGGTGGCGTCGCTGGCGAACGCGATGACGGGGTTGCCGTCGATCGATCCGCGGGCGCTCATCACGCCCGAGGCGTCGCGGCCGGAGATCGGCCGCAGGCTGTTCGCGTCGAAGAGGGCCTGAAGCCGGAGCTCCGGATCGCGGTGATCGCGATCCTCGGGCACCGGCCCGGCGGTCTGCGGGGTGCTGGTGAGGGTCATCACTGCTCCTAGCTTCTTAGCGGCCCGAGTATCACGCGCGGCGGAAAACGAGTGCGACGTTGTGGCCGCCGAAACCGAACGAGTCGTTGACAGCAGCGCTGAGGTTGACCTGGCGGGCCGTGTTGGCGGCGACGTCGAGGTCGACGGCGTCGTCAGGGTCGTCCAGGTTGGTGGTCGGCGGGATGACGCCGTCGCGGATCGCGAGGATCGTCGCGATCCCCTCCACGGCACCGGCGGCGCCGAGCAGGTGACCGGTCATCGACTTCGTCGCGGTGAGGATCGGGTGGCTGCCCAGGGCGTCCCGGATCGCCGCGATCTCCGCCGTGTCGCCCACCGGCGTCGACGTCGCGTGGGTGTTCACGTGCCCGATGTCGGACGCCGAGAGCCCCGCGCTCGCCAGCGCGGCCCGGATCGCCCGCGCCTGCCCGGCACCGGACGGATCCGGCTGGACGATGTCGTAGCCGTCCGCGGTGACGCCAGCCCCGGCGAGCACGCCGTAGACCTTGGCGTTGCGCGCGCGGGCGTGCTCGGCGCGTTCGAGGACGACGATGCCGGCGCCCTCTCCGAGCACGAAGCCGTCGCGGCCCTTGTCGAACGGGCGGGACGCGCGCTCGGGCTCGTCGTTGCGGGTCGACATCGCGCGCATCGCCGAGAACCCGGCGATGGGCAGCGGGTGGATGCACGCCTCGGCACCGCCGGCGACCACGATGTCGGCCGTGCCATTGCGGATCAGCTCCAGCCCGCGCGCGATCGCCTCGGCGCCCGTGGCGCACGCGCTGACCGGGGCGTGGACCGCGGCCTTGGCACCGACATGCAGGCCGACGTGCGCGGCCGGACCGTTCGGCATCAGCATCGGGACCGTGAGCGGCGAGACCTTGCGGGCGCCGCTCTCGCGCAGGATGTCCCATTGGCCGAGCAGGGTCAGGGCGCCGCCGATGCCCGATCCGACGACCACGGCGACGCGCTCGCCGTCGATGTCGGGGTTCGGTCCGTCGCCGAAGCCGGCGTCCGCCCAGGCCTCGCGGGCCGCGACCAGCGCGACCTGCTCGGACCTGTCGAGGCGGCGCGCCTTGACGCGCTCGATCTTCTCGGTCGGCTCTTCCGCCAGCCGGGCGTAGATCCGGACGGGCAGATCTTTGGCCCACTCCTCCTCGTTGCGAATGACGCCGGAGCGGCCCGCGAGGAGACCCGCCCAGGTCGACGCGACGTCCCCGCCGAGCGGGGTCGTCGCGCCAAGCCCGGTAACGAAAACGTCGATGCCCGAGCGGGCGGGAGTGGGACCAGCGGTCACGCCTGTCCCTTTTCGATGTACGCGACGGCGTCACCCACCGTGCGCAGGTTCTGCACCTCGTCGTCCGGGATCTTCACGCCGAACTTCTCCTCGGCGGCGACGACCACCTCGACCATCGACAGCGAGTCGACGTCCAGGTCGTCGGTGAACGACTTCTCGTCGGTCACGTCGTCGGGGGAGACGTCGGCGATCTCTTCGAGGATCTCGGCGAGGCCGGCGCGGATCTCGTCGGTAGAAGCCACGAGTATTTCCTTCCAGATGGGGTGTGTTCGTGCAGGACCTTCACGGGCAGCCAGAGGGACAGCCCTACGGGCAGCGGATTACCTGCCCGGCGTAGGTGAGGCCGCCGCCGAAGCCGACCAGCAGCACAGGCGCCCCGGAGGGCAGCTCACCGCGCTCGGTCATCTTCGACAGGGCCAGCGGGATCGAGGCCGCGGACGTGTTGCCGGACTCGACGATGTCGCGCGCGATCACGGCGTTCGGGGCGCCGATCTTCTTCGCGACGGATTCGATGATGCGCAGGTTGGCCTGGTGCGGGACGAACGCCGCGAGTTCCGCGGGCTTGATGCCTGCCTTCTCGCAGGCTTCGAGCGCGATCGGCGCGACCGCGGTGGTAGCCCAGCGGAAAACCGTCTGGCCTTCCTGCTGAAGGTAGCCGTCGCGGCCCTCGACCCGGATCGCCGCCCCCTTGTCGCCGTCGCTGCCCCACACGACCGGCCCGATGTCGCCGGTGTTCTCGCTGCCGGTGACGACGGCCGCGCCCGCCCCGTCGGCGAAGATGATGCAGGTGGTGCGGTCGGTCCAGTCGGTCCAGTCGGAGAGCTTCTCCGATCCGATCACCAGGGCGTTGCGGCTGGCTCCGGCCATGATCGCGTGCTGCGCGGTGGCCAGTCCGTAGGAGAAGCCCGAGCACGCCGTGTTGAGGTCGAACGCGGCCGGGGCTGGCAGTTGCAGGCGGGCCGCCACCTGCGCGGCGACGTTGGGCAGCGGGCTCTGCGGAGTGCAGGTCGCGACGATGACGAGGTCGATGTCGTCGGCGGACAGTCCGCTGTTCGCGAGTGCCTTGCCGCCGGCCGCGACGGCCATGTCGGCCACCGTCTCGTCCGGGGCGGCGATGCGGCGGGTGACGATGCCGACCCGGTCGCGGATCCACTCGTCGTTGGTCTCGACCAGCTTGGACAGTTCGTCGTTGGTGACGATCCGGGCGGGCTGGTAGTGGCCGAACGCGACGATGCGGGCGCCAGGCACGGTCATCGGGCGGCCTCCATGGGGTGCAGTCGGGCGAGCGGCTGTCCGGACGCCACCGGATCGCCGGGGTGGACCAGCCACTCGGCGAGCACTCCGGTGTGGACGGCCTCGATCGGCGTGCGCCCCTGGCGGTTCTCGACGAAACCGACGGGCGTGCCCGCGCGCACCTCGTCGCCCTCGGCGATCTCCGCGGGGACGAACGTGCCGGCGGTCGTGGCGACCGTGACGAAGAACTGCACGGTCGGCTCGAACAGCGCGGGGCCGCCGTGCCGGGAGATCAGGTCACGGGCGGCCTTGAGGTCGCCTGGGGTGTTGAGCGTGACGATCTCGACGCCCTTGAGGGTGCGCTTGGCGAGCCCGGCGAGGGTGCCGGCCGGGGCCAGCTCGATCGCGCCGGTCACGCCGAGGTCCGCCAGGGACTGCTGGCACAGATCCCACCGGACCGGCGAGGTGACCTGCCGGACCAGCCGGTTCAGCGTCTCGGCCCCGGTGGCGACCGCGGACCCGTCGGCGTTGGTGAGCAGCAGCCGGACCGGCTCGTGCACCTGCACCCCGGCGGCGACGGCGGCGAGCGCCTGCCCGGCGTGCGCCATGTACGCGGTGTGGAAGGCGCCGGCCACCTGCAGCGTGATGACGCGCGCCTTGGCCGGCGGATCGGCGGCCAGCTTCTCCAGCGCGTCCAGCGGACCGGCGGCGACGACCTGCCCGGCCCCGTTGCGGTTCGCGGCGGTCAGGCCGAGTTCGGCGAGCTTGGCGAGCACCTCGTCGGGATTGCCGCCGAGCACCGCGCTCATGCCGGTGGGTTCCAGTGCGCACGCGGCGGCCATCTCCCGGCCGCGGACGGCGGCCAGGGCGACGGCGCTCTCGGGGGAGAGCACGCCGGCCAGCGCGGCGGCGGTCAGCTCACCGACGCTGTGCCCGGCGACGACCGACACGTCGTCGAGCGGGAGGGTGGCGGCGGCGACCAGTCCGGCCGCGACGAGCAGCGGCTGGGTCTTGGCGGTGTCCTTGATCTCGTCGGCGCCGGCCTCGGTGCCGAGGTGCAGCAGATCCAGGCCGGTCAGGGTCGACAGCCACCGCAGTTGGGCAGCGGCAGCCGTACCGGTGGCGGAGTCGTCGAGCCACGGACTGAGGAAACCCGGCTTCTGTGAACCTTGGCCGGGTGCGAGGAGTGCGAGCACCCTTCGACTCTCGCGGTTCTGAAGCGATCACGTGGATGGGGCTGGCCACGAAAGCTGATCCACGACTTTGTAGGAGTCCTACAACGGGTTCTCTGTCAGACGTCCGATCGCCAGGGAAAGGCGCAGGGCGAACGCGTCCCGTGGTGTCGATGGTGACAAAAAACATAGATCCGTAACACGCTTCAAGCGATAGCGGACCGTGTTCGGATGCACGAACAACAGCCGTGCCGTTCCCTCCAGCGTTCCGCCGGTGTCCAAGTAGACCGACAGGGTTTCCAGCAGGTTCCCGCCCGCGGCCGCGAGCGGCTCGTAGACCTCCTTGAGTAGCTGCTGACGTGCGGATTCGTCCCCCGCGAGCACCCGCTCGGGGATCAGGTCGGCGGCCGCTACGGGGCGCGGCGCACCGGGCCACGCGGCCACCGCGCGGATCCCCGCTTCGGCCGCGCGCGCGGACGCTGTGGCCTGGGACATAGTGGACACAGCGTGACCAACGACCACCGGACCGTCACCGAACTCGGGCAACAGCGGCAGTGTCGCGCGGACCGGATCGGCCTGCCCGCCGACGACCACCACTAGTCGGTTCCCCTGGACTCCGGCGAGCACGTCGATGCCCGCGCGCCGCCCGGTTCTGTCTACTTCGTCCAGAATTAGATCGGAATCTCCAGGGGGCGCCGTGCCTATGACAACCGCCACAGGATCGATGTCCGTCCACCCCAGAGCGGCCACCCGGCTCGCCAGAGCCTCCGGCGGATCCCCGCGCAGCAGCGCGTCGACCAGCAGCGCCTGGAGCCGGGCGTCCCACGCGCCGCGCGTCTCGGCGATCCGTGCGTAGACCTCGGCGGCCGAGAATCCGACCTCGCGCGAGTACCGCAGGACGGCCTCCCGCAGCGCCGCCTCCTCGCCGGGCGCCGCGAGGTGGGAGACCTGCGCCTCGATCACGTCGACGGTGACCCGCACCATCGCGACCGTCTGCTGGAGGCTGACCGACCGGGCCATCTCGCGCGGCGCCGCGCCGAACACGTCACCGGTGACCTGCGGCTTGTCCTCGGGGTGGCGCATCCACTCCACCAGCGCGGCGATGCCCGCCTGGGCGATGAGCATGACCCAGGACCGCTGGTCCGCCGGCATGGACCGGAACCACGGCAGCACCTCGTCCATCCGGGACACGCTCTGGGTGGCGAGCGCCCCGGACGCCCGTTCCAGGCGGCGCAGCGTGGCGGCTAGTGAGGTCACAGGGGCACTGTGCCACGCCGCCCCTGCCCTCTGCCGCCGCCGGTACCGTCGGGGAATGCGGGCCGTCCGCCATGTTGTTGACGGTGCAACTACCTCGGAGGTGCGCGATGACGGTCGACATCCGGCGATCGGGCGAGCGGTTCGCCACGAACATCTCGTGGCTGGACTCTAAGCACTGCTTCTCGTTCGGCGGCCACTTCGATCCGCGGAACACGCATTTCGGTCTGCTGCTCGTGAGCAACGACGACATCGTCGCGCCCGGCACCGGGTTCGAGACGCACCCGCACCAGGACATGGAGATCGTGACCTGGGTGCTGTCCGGATCGCTGGTCCACCAGGACTCGGAGGGCCACAACGGCGTGATCTACCCGGGTCTGGCCCAGCGGATGAGCGCCGGCACCGGGATCCTGCACTCGGAGAAGAACGACGCGTTCCGGCTCCGGCCCGACACCAGCAAGGACGAGCCCGTGCACTTCGTGCAGATGTGGGTCGCGCCGGACACCGCCGGGATCGCCCCCGGCTACGAGCAGCTGGACATCAACGCCGAGCTGGGCAAGGGCGGACTGGTCCCGGTGGCCTCCGGCATGGACCGGCACGACGGCGCGGCCGCGATCCGGATCCACCAGCGCGGAGCCGCGCTCTACGCCGCCCGGCTTGGCGCGGGGGAGACGATCACCCTCCCGGACGCCCCGTTCGTCCACCTGTTCGTGCCCGTCGGCGCGGCAGACGTCGAGACCGCGAGTGTGCTGGACTCCGGCGACAGCGCCCGGATCTCCGGCGGCGGCCAGCGCGTGACCGCCGGACCCGCGGGCGCCGAGGTACTCGTCTGGGAGATGCACGGCGCGCTCTGACCCGTACACGCGAAGTGCGGTAACTGTGGCCGGTCAGGACCGGCCACAGTTACCGCACTTGCCGAAAACTAGGCCGCGCCGCCGCCGGTCTCCCCGGGCGGGGCCGCCGTCACGTCCTCAATCTGGTACTTCTTGGCCGCCTGGCCGGGTACGTCGGGCCCGACCTCGCCACGGCGGGCCAGCTCACGCAGGGCCGCCACGGTGATCGACTCGGCGTCCACGTGGAAGTACCGGCGCAGGGCGTGCCGGGTGTCCGAGCAGCCGAAGCCGTCGGTGCCCAGCGACACGAAGTCGCCGGGGACCCAGCGCGCGATCTGGTCCTGAACCGCGCGCATCCAGTCCGACACCGCGACGACCGGACCGGGCGCGTCCTGGAGTGCCTGGGTGACGTACGGGGTGCGCTGGGGCTGGTCGGGGGAGACCAGGGCGTCCTTCTCGGTGGCGATCGCGTCCCGGCGCAGCTCGGACCACGACGTCACCGACCATACGTCCGCGGAGACGTTCCACTCCTCGGCGAGCAGCCGCTGAGCCTTGAGCGCCCACGGCAGGGCCACGCCGGACGCCAGCAGCTGCGCGCTCGGCGCGTTCTCCAGCCGGGGGCCCTCGGCGTACCGGTACATGCCCTTGAGCAGGCCCTCGGTGTCCACGCCCTCGGGCATCGCGGGCATCGCCAGCGGCTCGTTGTAGACGGTGAGGTAGTAGAAGACGTCCTCGCCGCCCGGGTGGCCGGCGCTCTCGCCGTACATCCGGCGCAGGCCGTCCTCGACGATCACCGCCACCTCGTAGGCGTACGCCGGGTCGTAGGAGACGCACGCCGGGTTCGTCGAGGCCAGCAGCAGCGAGTGGCCGTCCTGGTGCTGGAGCCCCTCACCGTTCAGCGTCGTGCGGCCCGCCGTGGCCCCCAGCACGAAGCCCCGGGTCATCTGGTCGGCCGCAGCCCAGAAGGCGTCGCCCGTCCGCTGGAACCCGAACATCGAGTAGAAGATGTAGATCGGGATCATGTACTCGCCGTGCGTGGCGTAGGCGGACCCGGCCGCGGTGAACGAGGCCACCGATCCGGCCTCGTTGATGCCCTCGTGCAGGATCTGCCCGACCTCGGACTCCTTGTACGCCAGCATCAGCTCGCGGTCGACCGAGGTGTAGCCCTGGCCGTGCGGCGAGTAGATCTTGGCCGTCGGGAACAGCGAATCCATGCCGAACGTGCGGGCCTCGTCGGGGATGATCGGCACGAACCGCTTGCCGAACTCCTTGTCCTTCATCAGGTCCTTGAGGAGCCGGACGAACGCCATCGTCGTCGCGACCTTCTGCTTGCCCGACCCCCGCTTGAGGTCGGCGTACTTGTCGGATGTCGGGAGGGCCAGCGGCTTGGCCCGCACGACCCGCCGCGGCGCCGATCCGCCGAGTGCCTGGCGCCTTTCCATGAGGTACTCGTACTCGGCCGAGTCCTTGCCGGGGTGGTAGTACGGCGGCAGCGTCTTGTCGAGCGCCTCGTCGGGGATGTCCAGGTAGAGCCGGTCGCGGAAGCCCTTGAGGTCGTCCGCCGTGAGCTTCTTCATCTGGTGGGTGGCGTTACGGCCCTCGAAGTGGCTGCCCAGGGTCCAGCCCTTGATGGTCTTCGCGAGGATCACCGTCGGCTGACCGGTGTGCTCGGTGGCCGCCTTGTACGCCGCGTACATCTTGCGGTAGTCGTGCCCGCCGCGCTGGAGCGACCAGATCTCGTCGTCGCTCATCGTCTCGACCATCTTGCGGGTGCGCTGGTCGCGGCCGAAGAAGTTCTCCCGGATGAACGCGCCGCTCTCGGCCTTGTACGTCTGGTAGTCACCGTCGGGCGTCACGTTCATCAGATTCACCAGCGCGCCGTCGGTGTCGGCGGCCAGCAGCGGATCCCAGCTGCGGCCCCAGATCACCTTGATGACGTTCCAGCCCGCGCCGCGGAAGAACGACTCCAGCTCCTGGATGATCTTCCCGTTGCCGCGCACCGGGCCATCGAGGCGCTGCAGGTTGCAGTTGACGACGAACGTGAGGTTGTCCAGCTCCTCGCGGGCAGCCAGGCCGATCGCGCCGAGCGACTCGGGCTCGTCCATCTCGCCGTCGCCCAGGAACGCCCATACTCGCTGCTCGGACGTGTCCTTGATGCCCCGCGCCTTCAGGTAGCGGTTGAACCGCGCCTGGTAGATCGCGTTGATCGGGCCCAGGCCCATCGAGACTGTCGGGAACTCCCAGAAGTCCGGCATCAGGCGCGGGTGCGGGTAGGAGGGCAGCCCGCCGGACGGGTGGCTCAGCTCCTGCCGGAACCCGTCGAGCTGGGTCTCGGTCAGCCGGCCCTCAAGGAACGCCCGGGCGTACATGCCGGGGGAGGCGTGGCCCTGGTAGAAGATCTGGTCGCCGCCACCGGGGTGGTCCTTGCCCCGGAAGAAGTGGTTGAAGCCCACCTCGTACAGGCTCGCGCTGGAGGCGTACGTCGAGATGTGGCCGCCGACCTCGACCCCCGGCCGCTGCGCCCGGTGCACCATGATCGCGGCGTTCCAGCGGATGAACGCGCGGATCCGCCGCTCGGTGAACTCGTCACCGGGGAACCACGGCTCGCGCTCCGGCGGGATCGTGTTGATGTAGTCGGTGCTGCGCAGGCCCGGGACGCCGACCTGCTTCTCGCGCGCACGCTCGAGCAGCTTCAGCATGATGTAGCGCGCTCGGGGCCGCCCCGCGTGCTCGATGATCGCGTCGAGCGACTCCAGCCACTCGCTGGTCTCGGACGGGTCAATGTCCGGGAGCTGGCTGGGGAGGCCGTCACTGATGACGGGAGGGCGCTCGCGTCCAGTTGCCACGTCGGTCCTTACCAGTGTCATGCCAGGGTCTCTGGTCTGTGGTTACCGCGTCCATCCTGCCTTCGGCGTGCGTACTTCGTCATCTTTACCGGCGGGTAGGGGCGGTGTGTGCGTGCGTCCGCCGCGAACCCGGAAGACTGCACGCATGAACAGTGAGGTGATTTCCGTCCGCACCGGCTCGCGGCGCGCCGTTCACGACCTGACTGACCAGGCGTCCCAGTTCGTGCGGGAGCGGGGGGACGGGCTGCTGCACCTCTTCGTGCCCCATGCCACCGCCGGGCTCGCGATCATCGAAACCGGCGCCGGATCCGATGACGACCTACTCGCCGCGCTGGAGGACCTGCTTCCGGCCGACGGACGGTGGCTCCACCGCCACGGCACCCCAGGTCACGGTCGTGACCACGTGATGCCTGCGCTGGTGCCGCCGTATGCGACCGTACCGGTCCTCGCCGGGCGGCTCGCGCTCGGCACCTGGCAGAGCATCTGCCTGGTGGACCTGAACGTCGACAACCCCGTCCGGCAGGTCAGACTGTCCTTCCTGACGGGGTGAGCGTCTCCCCACAGGTGTGGACATTTCTGGCGAATGAAGAGGTGATTTCTGGTCGGATCCGCCGCGCGGCGGGTATCGACCGGAAATTGGATCGGTACTGACACTTGCGCTGAGCAGCGCGAGTGTGTGAACTACGCGCTGACGGTGCTGAACGCAGGACCCGGATCGAGGAGGCAGGCTGTAGTGAGCGCGACCGCTGGTCACGCAGACGGGGTGAAGAGCCCCGCGGAGCGTCTCGGGATCAATCCCGGCATGGTCGTCATGGAAGTGGGCTTCGGGGACGACTGCGACGAGGAGCTCCGTGAATCCGTGGTTGACAGGTCCGGGAGCGAACTCGTCGACGACGACTCCGACGAGGTCGTCGACGTCGTACTGCTCTGGTGGCGCGAGGACGACGGGGACCTCGTCGACGCCCTCGTCGACGCCCTAGGCCCCCTCACCGACAACGGCGTCGTCTGGCTGCTGACTCCCAAGACCGGCCGCAACGGGCACGTCGAGCCGAGCGACATCAGCGAGTCCGCGCCGACCGCAGGCCTCCAGCAGACGTCGAGCATCAGCGCGTCCAAGGACTGGGCCGGCGTGCGCCTGGTCGCCCCGAAGGCCGCCCGTTCGAAGCGGTGACTCCTGCTGTCGGTGATCTCGCCGTTGGTGACCTTGCGCCGGACTTCGAGCTGAAGGACCAGAACAACCAGATCGTCCGCCTCACTTCCTTCCGTGGTGAGAAGGCGGTCTTGCTGGTCTTCTACCCGCTCGCGTTCAGCCGGGTCTGCTCCGGCGAGCTCGCCGCGCTGCGCGACGACCTGGCCAGCTTCCACAACGATCGCGTGGAGCTGCTCACCGTCAGCGTCGACTCCGTCTACGCGCACAAGGTCTGGGCCGTGCAGGAGGGGTTCGACTTCCCCCTGCTCGCGGACTTCTGGCCGCACGGCGAGGTCGCTCGGCGCTACGGCGTCTTCGACTCCTCTCGCGGCTACGCCCTGCGGGGCACGTTCCTCGTCGATCGTGATGGGGTGGTCCGGTACCGGGTGGTGAACGAGGCGGCGGTGGCGCGGGACGTGTCCGAGTATCGGGAGGCCCTGACCGTCCTCGGGTAACCGATCGACCACTGCGCGAGAGCCGGTACTCTCGGGCAGCACGGGCGCATAGCTCAGCGGAAGAGCACTCGCCTTACAAGCGAGGGGTCGCAGGTTCGAACCCTGCTGCGCCCACCCATTCTGACCTGCGGAGACGATGGTCAGTGCTTGCCGACTCGAGGCCGCCAGTCCGATTGACAACAACGGGTGACAACAACCGCGCACGTCAGCTGCCCTCCCC
>JAOPVE010000253.1 GCA_025963185.1 Actinomycetes bacterium | reverse complement strand
GCTGGGAACTCCTCGATCATGGTCGGCCGCGCCGCGCCCCACGGCGGCGATAAAAGGCCGCAGCAGCAGCACACCCACGGCCTTCGGCCCCCACACAGGAGGAAATGGACATGCGGATCGGTGGAGTGATCGTCGTCATCTGGCTGCTCATCGGTGTCGCCGCCGGGATCCAGCGCGGATATTTCGCGGGCTCGACGGCCGACTGCACGAAACTCGGGACGACCGTGGTGACGGTGATCGCCGGGCCACTCAACTACGTCGGCCTGAACCCGAAGGTGGCGTGCAAGGTCCCCCAGCCCTCGAAGTGACTACATGACGAAGCCCCCGGCGAGTGGCCGGGGGCTTCGTGCTGCTGAGGGGTGCTGCTGAAAGTCAGCTGGCCTTGACGGCCGAGATCTCGAACTCGAGGGTGATCTTCTCGCTGACCAGGACACCGCCGGCTTCGAGCGCGGCGTTGAAGTTGACGCCCCAGTCCTTGCGGTTCACGGTCGCGGCGCCCTCGAACCCGACGCGCTGGTTGCCCCACGGGTCGACGACGGATCCGGTGAACTCGAACGGGACGGTCACGGACTTGGTGATGCCCTTGATCGTGAGGTCGCCGGTGACGTTGTAGTTCGCCGGGTCGACCTGCTCGACGGAGGTGGAGACGAAGGTGATCTCGGGGAACTCGTCCATCGAGAAGAAGTCGTTGCTGCGGAGGTGCGCGTCGCGGTCGGCGTTGCGGGTGTCGATGCTGGCGGCCTTGATGGTGATGGTCGCGCTGGACTTCGACGGGTCGGCGCCGTCGAGTACCGCGGTGCCCTCGAACTCGTTGAACGCGCCCCGGACCTTGGTGACCATGGCGTGCCGGGCCACGAAGCCGATGCGGGTGTGCGCAGCGTCGAGGTTGTAGGTGCCGCTCAACTTGGTCAGGTCGGTGGTGGCGGTGGTCATCGTGTTCTCCTGAAGCTCGTCGGCTTTTGTTGATGTCTCAACTACGGTAGTCCGAACCCTGTTGAAGCGTCAACTATTCCGCGCCGGCGATCTGGGCGATACTGGGTGGCAGCGGACGAGAGGAGCCGGGCCATGAGCCACGTCGTCGTGCCAAATCCGCAGGCCAGCCGGTATGAGATCCAGGTGGACGGCGAGACCGCCGGCTTCACCGAGTACGTGCTCACCGGCACTGTGATCGCCTTCACACACACCCAGATCGACCGCCGCTACGAGGGCCAGGGCCTCGGCGGGGTGCTCGTCCGGGGGGCCCTCGACGCCGTCAAGGCGGACGGCCTGGCGGTCCTCCCGTACTGCCCGTTCGTCCGGGGGTACATCGCCCGGCACCCCGAGTACCTCTCCCTCGTCCCCGCGAGCGAGCGCGCCGAGTTCGGGCTGGACACCCAGCAGGCATGAGTAACCTCGACCAGCTGCCCCAGGAGGCGATCTGCGGCGGCGACCCGTCGGCCGGGCCCGCCACCGACCTGCTGCCCGGCGCCGAGGTGGCGATCGGCACCCGCGGGCTCCGCGTCACGCGCACCCTGCCGAGCCGCACCCGCCGGATGGTCGGCGCCTGGTGCTTCCTCGACCATTTCGGCCCCGCCGAGCTGGCGACGTCCGGCGGCATGGGCATCCCGCCGCACCCGCACACCGGGCTCCAGACCGTGAGCTGGCTGGTCAGGGGCGACATGCTGCACCGCGACAGCCTGGGCAGCGAGCAGCGCATCCGCCCCGGACAGCTCAACCTCATGACCGCCGGGCGGGCGATCGCCCACTCGGAGGAATCGCCGGAGGACGCCGACCCGTGGGTCCACGGGGTGCAGCTCTGGGTCGCGCTGCCCGCAGAACACCGCCATACGGATCCGGGGTTCGCCCACCACGCCGACCTGCCGGTCATCACGGGTGGGGGTGCCGAGACCACCGTGTTCATGGGGTCCCTCGCGGGGCTCACCTCGCCCGCGCGGGCGTTCTCGCCGCTGGTGGGCGCCGAGATCCGGCTCGCCCCCGGTGCCGAGACCGAACTGCCCCTGCGGACGGACTTCGAGCACGCCGCACTGGCCCTCACCGGAACTGCGGAGGTGGCCGGAACTGCGGAGGTGGCCGGAACTGCCCTCAGCGGCGGTCCGCTGCTCTACCTGGGTACCGGGCGCGAATCGCTGCGGCTGACCTCCGAAGGCGGCGCCAGGCTGCTCCTGCTCGGCGGGGAGCCGTTCGCCGAGGAGATCGTCATGTGGTGGAACTTCGTCGGCCGCAGCCACGACGAGATCGTCGCCGACCGGACGGAGTGGATGGACGGCGACCGTTTCGGGGTGGTTCGCGGCTACGACGGACCACCTCTCCCTGCCCCGCCGATGCCCGCTACCAGGCTGCGGCCGCGCGGCCGGGAACCGCGCTGAGATTTCGCCGCGCGTTCACCGGGTCCTGGGGGAGGATCGACGCGTGGACGTCCACCTGGTCACCCGCCGGGGCATCGAGCCGCGCGACGCCGCCGACCTGCCGGAACTGCTCGCGGACGGCGAGGGCGTCGTGTGGGTCGACATCCCCTCGTGCGACCAGGACGCGGCCCTGCTGCTCAAGAGCGTCTTCGGGTTCCACCCGCTGGCGATCGGTGACTGCATGCGCCGCAACCGGGTGCCACGGGTGCACGCGTACCCGGGCCACGAGTTCCTGATCCTGCACGCGCCCGAACTCGGCGCCGGCGGCCACGTCCACTACCTCGAACTGGACCAGTTCATCGCCGAGCGCTACCTCGTGACCGTGCACGGACCGGTGAACCCCGCCGCGGATCCGCAGCAGGCTCTTCGCGAGACCTCGGCGGTCCGGCGGCGGATCGAGCTGGGCAAGCTGGTGCCCGAGTCCGGCTTCGACCTGTCCTACGCGATCGTCTCGGCCCTGGCGATGCACCAGGAGGCGTTCGTCGAGGTGATGACCGAGGACGTCTGGCGGCTGGAGCAGCGGGTCACCGGCGGGCACATGGGCGACGCCGAGGAGTTCCTGGAGGAGATGTTCCGGGCCAGGCACGGGCTGCTCGCGGTGCGCACGATGGCCGCGCTGAGCGCCGAGATCTACGGGCGCATGGGCACCCTCGGCCGCGTGCCGGACTCGGCGAAACGGCTGGTAGCGGACCTGGTCGACCAGTTCGAGCGGGTCCAGCGGATCGCCGACGGGGAGAAGGAGTACCTCCAGGGCGTGATCGAGTTCTACCAGACCCGCACCGACACCAAGATGACGATCGCCGCCGAGCGCCTGGCCGTGATCGCCGCGCTGACCCTGCCGATCACCGCCGTCTCCTCGGTGCTCGGCATGAACCTCATCGTCAACACGCACACGCACTACGTCCAGCTGATCGTCACGCTCGTGCTGATGACCGCCATGTCGGCGCTGCTGCTGCGCTGGGCGAAGAAGCAGGGCTGGTGGTGACGAGCCCGATCACGGTGATCCGGCGATGACGATGGCCGTTACCCGCGCGACTTCGGGCCGCGGCTGAGGCAGGCTGGCCGGCGTGACCGTCGATCCGCTGGCGAAAGCGCCGCTGACCTCCTGGCTGCCCGGGTACCTGCTGCTCGCACTGATCTGGGGATCGAGCTTCCTGCTCATCAAGGTGAGCGTCGGCCAGCTCCATCCGCTCTACGTGACGCTCGGGCGCGTGCTCGCCGGAACCGTGACGGTCCTGGCGGTGCTCGCCGTGACCCGGGTCCGGCTGCCACGGGACTGGCGGACCTGGGGTCACCTGCTGTTCGTCGGGATCTTCGGGGCCGCGATCCCGTTCACCCTGTTCGGCTACGGCGAGGAACGGGTCTCCTCGATCCTCGCCGGGATCTGGAACGCGGCCACCCCGCTCGTCGCGCTGCCCGTGGCCGCCCTGGTGTTCCGCACCGAGCGGCTGACCGCGCGCAAGGCTGCCGGGGTGCTGATCGGCTTCGCCGGGGTCCTCGTCGTGCTGGGAGTGTGGGAGGGCATCGGCGGATCCGCGCTGACGGGCCAGCTGATGTGCATGGGCGCGGCGGCCTGCTACGGGGTGGCGATCCCGTACCAGCGGCGGTATCTCAGCGGCCTCGCCGGATCCGGAATCGCGGTCCCTGCGGGGCAGCTTCTGACGGCCTCGGCAGCCCTCCTGCTCATCACCCCGCTCGTCGCCGGACCCCCGCCGGACCTCGGTGGACTGTCACTGAAAGTGATCGGCAGCGTACTGGCGCTCGGTGCGCTGGGAACGGGTTTGGCGTTCGTGCTGAACTTCCGCGTGATCCGCTTCGCGGGGGCTACCACGTCCACATCGGTCACTTTCCTGATGCCACTGGTCTCGACCCTGATTGGCGTGAGCCTGCTGGGGGAACACGTGGTCTGGCACCAGCCCGTGGGCGCGTTGATCGTGCTCACCGGGGTCGCGGTCTCGCAGGGCCTTCACCGCCGCCGGGTGGATGGAGTGGCAGGTGCGGATGGTGGGACCAACCATCCCAAATCCACTGCAGTGCACTAGGGACCGACCTCTTGACGTGCAGCGATGCATCGAAGTAGGTTCTGCGGTCAGTTGGGGGTGATCCGCATGGAAGGCCCTTATGACGGAATTAAGGAACGCCCAGCTCTACCGTGAGAAAACCCCACTCAATCTTCAAGCAGGATCGTTCGACTCCGCGCTGCGCGAGGCGGTCCGCGAGCGTGGCCTGACGCTGGACCGGTTGCGATCGCACCTGGCCCGGCGCGGGATCTCGGTCGGACTGTCGAGCCTGAGCGACTGGCAGCACGGGCGCAGCCGCCCGGGTTCGCCGAAGTCGCTCCAGGCCGTGAACGCGCTCGAAGAGATCCTCGGACTGCACCGGAACACGCTCGTCGGACTGCTGGCGAAGGCCCAGCCGCCGGACACGTGGAACCGGGCCCGGTCGCGCTCTGTGGTGAGGCGCGGCCTGGACGAGAGCAAGAGCCCGTTCGCCGAGCTGCTGGAGGACTTCCCGCACTCCGACGACAGCGGGCTCGACATCGTGACCCGGCACCAGATCGTCTGCATCGACGAGGACCGGCGGGCCTCCAGCATCATGACCCGCAGCGTCGTGCGGGCGCGCAAGGACGGAGTCGACCGGCAACTGGTGCGGTTCACCGGCGACCCGAACTGCGACCTGTCCCAGGTGAGGTTCTCCGACATGGAGAACTGCCGGGTCGGACGGGTCCGCATCCACCCCGCCGAGCCGATGATGGTGTCCGAATTGCTGTTCGACCAGGCGCTCTCCGTCGGGGACACGTGGGTCTTCCAGAACAGGATCAATGACCCCACCGGGGATCCGTGCGACGAGTTCGGGCACGGGTTCGTGCACTCGGAATCGCAGTACGTCATGGAGATCCGGTTCGATCCGCGGGTGCTCCCCGTCGACGTGCACGCCTACACCCGGCCGACCCTCGCGGCACCCCGTCGCCGCACCGGGGACCTCCGGCTCAACCGCCACAACGGCGTCCACCTCGTCGCCAGCGACGTGTGCGCCGGGCTCATCGGCATCGGCTGGAGCTGGCCAGACAGCTCCGGATCGTAGCCCCGAGCACCGCAAAGTCCGCCGATGCTAGGCCGCCACCCCGTCAAGGTCTAGACCATTCCCCGTCCCGAATATCCGGCGATTGCCGCGCTGATCACAGCACGGTTACAACCATTGCAACCTCTTCCGTCCCCACCGAACGAGGAGTTGCTCTCCCCATGCGCAAACTCGTGAAAGGCCTGGTGATCGCGGCTGCCGCCGTGGCACTCGGCGCTCCGGCCGCCATCGCGTCGGCCGGCCAGTCCCATCCCACGATCGTCGGCGGCACCAACGCCACCGAGACCTACTCCTTCATGGCCGCGCTGAGTTCCAGCGACGGCTGGGGCTGCGGCGCTTCGCTGATCCGCCCCACCTGGATCCTCACCGCCCGGCACTGTGTGACCGGCGACAACGACCAGCAGTCCACCCCGGGCAGCCTGACGTTCCGGATCGGCACCGTCCACCAGAACTCCGGCGGTAGCACCGCCAAGGGCCTTCGGGTGGTCCGGCACGACAGCAGTGCGGACGTCGCGCTCGTCGAGCTGACCGCCCCGGTCTCCCAGACCCCGATCAACATCGCGACCAGCGCACCGGTCGGAACTCCCACCCGGATCATCGGCTGGGGCTGCCGGACCGACGCGTGCAACGGGCAGACCGACGACTACCTCCAGCAGCTCGACACGTCGATCCTCGCGCCGTCAGCATGCAACCCTGGCGCGAACTACCTGTGCATCAACGACCCCGGCGGCAACAGCGGAGCCTGCTACGGCGACTCCGGCGGCCCTGCGATCGTGAAGTCCGGATCGAGCTGGGTGCAGGTCGGCGACACCAGCGGCGGCACGGGCGCGTGTGGCACGAACCCCTCGTACTACACGAACCTGCCCCTGCAGCGGGCCTGGATCGAGAGCATCGCCGGCCCGGACGGCGGCGGCACCCCGCCCCCGCCGCCCCCGCCCGGCGGCAACCTCGCGCTGAACAAGCCCACCAAGTCCAAGCAGGCTTCCTGCTCCGCGAACGAGGGCCCCGAGAAGGCCGTCAACGGCAGCGTCAGCGGCGGCAACAGCGACAAGTGGTGCTCCGGAGTCGCCGGAGCCAAGTCGCTCGAAGTCGACCTCGGCGCCAACCACGCCCTGACCAAGTTCGTCGTCAAGCACGCCGGCACCGGCGGCGAGGCGGCCAGCCTGAACACCAAGAACTTCATTTTGGAGACCTCGACCGGCGGCGGCGTCTGGACCACCGCGGCCACCATCAGCAACAACACCGCATCCACCACCACCAACGCGGTCAGCGTCACGGCCCGCTGGATCCGGATCACCACCACCGACGCGG
>JAOPVE010000243.1 GCA_025963185.1 Actinomycetes bacterium | reverse complement strand
GCGTGCCGCAGCGCGGGCACCGCACCGAGGATCAGCAGCAGCGCGGACGGCAGCACGATCGCGACGAGCGCGGTCCCGAGGTCGCGGCGCAGTAGCCGGGCCTCGGTGCGGGTGAGCGCGAGCAGGGCGGTCATGCGGACTCCTCGGATCGGCCGGTGCTGGATCGGCTCGTCATGGTCAGGTAGGCACTGTCGAGTCCGGCCTGGTCGTAGCGCAGGTCCGCGGCGACGATCCGGTGCCGGGCCAGGACCGAGACGACGGCGCCGAGCAGGTCGCCGGTGCCGGTCACGGTGACGGTCCGGCCGTCGCACACCACGTCGTTCACCTCGGGAAGCCCGGCGAGCGGCCCCGGATCGACAGGGGCGGCCGTCCGGAAGCGGACCCGGTGCGCGGCCCCGGCTTCCGCGACCAGGCTGGCGGGGGTGCCGATGGCGGCGACCCGTCCGGCGTCGATCACCGCGAGCCGGTCGCAGAGCCGCTCGGCCTCCTCCATCAGGTGCGTGACCAGCAGGACCGTGACCCCGCGATCGCGCAGCCCCTCGACGAGCCGCCAGGTCTCCTGCCTGGCCTGCGGATCGAGACCGGTGGTGAGCTCGTCGAGGATCGCGACCCGCGGGTTCCCGGCGAGCGCGAGCGCGATCGAGAGCCGCTGCCGCTGGCCGCCCGACAGCCGCCGGTACTCGGTGCCGCGCTGGCCGGCCAGGCCGAAGTCGTCCAGCAGGGCGCGCCAGTCGGCGGGGTCCGGGTAGAAGGAGGTGTAGAGGGACAGCGCCTCGGCGACCGTCATGCGATCCGGGAGCTGGCTGTCCTGGAGCTGCATCCCGACGATCCGGCGCAGGGCCGCCCGGTCGCGCTGGGGATCGAGGCCGAGAACGGTGATGGATCCGGAGGTGGGGCGCCGGAGTCCGCCGACGCACTCGGCCGTGGTGGTCTTACCGGCGCCGTTCGGGCCGACGATCCCGAAGATCTCGCCACGATCCACAGTGAACGAGACGTCGTGGACCGCGGTCCGCCGCCCGTACCGCTTGTGCAGTGCGCTGACTTCGATGACTGTCATGCGTCCAGCGTCGCGGTGCGGGGGCGGCCGCGGATCGGCCCGATGGTGGTGCCGCGGCTGATCCGGGGTGGACCGCGGCATCCACCAGCTGGCTGATCAGCTGACCGGTTCCTCCGTGACGAGTTCGGGGAGGTCGCGCACCTCGGGATCGTCGCGGTCGGCGAAGTAGTCGGGCCGCTGGGTGCCGTCCTCGCCGTCGGGGATGTCGCCCGCCCGCAGGACCACCGTGCCGATCAGGGCCACCAGCAGGTTGACGATGACGGCGACGAAGCCCACGTAGATCGTCATCGTGGTGCTGAACCCGAAGTTGGACAGCGCGTAACCCGATCCGCCGAAATGGGCTTTGCCGTTCGCGGGGTTCGGGATCTGGTAGAGCATCACCATGCCGGTGGCCAGCCCGGCGACGAGCCCGGTGATGAGGGCGCCCCGGTGGAACCAGCGGGTGAACAGCCCGAGAGCCACGGCGGGCAGCGTCTGCAGGATGATCACGCCGCCGATGAGCTGCAGGTCGATCGAGAACTGCGGATCCAGGAACAGGATGCACGCGACGGCGCCGAGCTTGACGACCAGCGAGGCGATCTTCGAGGCCTGCGCCTCCTGGGCCGGGGTGGCGTCGCGCTTGAGGTACTCCTTGTAGATGTTGCGGGTGAACAGGTTCGCGGCGGCGATCGACATGATCGCGGCGGGCACGAGCGCGCCGATCCCGACGGCGGCGAACGCGACCCCAGCGAACCAGGGCGGGAACTGCTGGTCGAACAACAGCGGCACCACGGTGTTCGAGTCGGCCTTGCCGCCGGTGACGATCGGCTTGATCCCGGCCGCGAGCGCCATGAAGCCGAGCAGCGCGATGAGCCCGAGCACGAAGCTGTACGCGGGCAGCGCGGCCATGTTGCGCTTGATCGTGTCGCGGTTCTTCGCGGCGAGCACGCCCGTGATGCTGTGCGGGTAGAGGAAGAGCGCGAGGGCGGATCCGAGGGCGAGCGTCACGTACTGGAGCTGGTTCGAGGAGGTGAGCAGGACGCTTCCGCGCGGCTTGTGGGTGACCGGGCTGACCGCCGAGAGCGCGGCCTCGGCCTTGCCGAAGATCGCGTGCCAGCCGCCGAGCTTGACCGGGATCACGATGACGGCGGCGATGATGACGAGGTAGATCAGCGCGTCCTTGACGAACGCGATCAGCGCGGGTGCCCGCAGGCCCGAGCTGTAGGTGTAGAGGGCCAGGATCGCGAACGCCACGATGATCGGCAGGTGGCCGGTCACGCCCATCGACTTGAGCACGGCCTCGATGCCCACGAGCTGGAGCGCGATGTAGGGCATGGTGGCGACGATCCCGGTGAGGGCGATCAGCAGGGCCAGGGTCGGCGATCCGAACCGGGACCGGACGAAGTCCGCCGGCGTCACGAACCCGTGCACGTGCGAGACCGACCACAGCCGGCACAGCACGAGGAACACGATCGGGTACACGACGATCGTGTACGGCACGGCGAAGAAGCCCATCGCGCCGGCGCCGTAGAGCAGCGCGGGCACGGCGACGAACGTGTACGCGGTGTAGAGGTCGCCGCCGATGAGGAACCAGGTCACCCACGGGCCGAAGCTGCGGCCGCCGAGTCCCCACTCGTCGAGGTGGTTCAGGGTGCCTGGCCGCCGCCACCGGGACGCGAGGAAGCCCATGACGCTGACCAGCAGGAACAGCAGGATGAAGATGGTGAGCTGCACATAGTGGTCGGAGAGCTTGGGCATGTCAGCGCCCCCGCTTCGTCAGCTGGTAGACGAGCACGGTGGTGGCGACGCCGACCGGGATGAACGCGAGCTGGCACCAGTAGAAGAAGGGGAACCCGAGCAGCTCGGGGCTGCGCCGGTTGTACAACAGCGTCAGGAGCGGCAGGACGATCGGGATCAGGAGCAGCCAGTTCCACGGGCTCCGATCGGACTGTTCTGCGCCCGCTTTGGTGTCTTCCTGGGACATTTCGCCCTCCTCGCACCGCGCCGGAACGTGACCGAGATCATGCCCGGTCGCGAGCGGGAAGATGCGCGAATTCGCCGGAAGGCACTCCCGGTGCGCCAAGCGGCGCCCCACACCCGCCGGCCCCACGCACGCGCCCCACGCACAGAAGTGCGGTAACCCCAGCCGGTTGGGACCGGCCGCGATTACCGCACTTCGGAAGGAGGTGGCGCGCCCGGTGGGCGCGGGTGGGTCAGGCGGCGACGAGGTCGAGCGCCCAGCGCATGCGGTTCGCGGCCTGCTCGGGGTACTCGCCGAACTCGGCGGCCATCTTCGCCGCGCACCCGGACGCGTCCCGGTAGGCGGCCAGGCTCGTCACGATCGCGTGCCGCACCTGCTCGGGAGCCGGGCGGTCGGACGGCTGGAGAGCGCTGACGAACAGGGCCTGCGCCGCACCGGTGAGCTGCTTGGTGACTGCCATCGTCATCACGTCCCCCGAAGAGATGTTCTTGGCTTGACTCCCTCAACCTTTCGCCGCGAGGTTGCCGGGCGGGGGGCCGCTCGGGTGCAGAACGGTTGCCGGCGTTACCGCAGGTGGTGGGTGTCGTTCATCAAGCGGACGTTGGCGGGGCCGTCGGCGTACCAGTCGATCTCCGACACGCTGGCGGTGTCGATCTGCATGCGGAACATGGCCTCCGGCGGGGCGCCGAGAGCGATCCTGAGCAGGGTTTTCACCGGACCGACGTGCGAGACCACGACGACCGTGGCCCCCGGATAGCCGGACTTGAGGCCGTCGAGCGCCGCCTGGACCCGGACCGCGGTCGCCGCGAAGCTCTCCCCACCCGGCGGCGCGACCTCCGGATCAGCGAGCCAGCGCTCCAGGACCTCGGGCCACCCCCGCTGGACCTCGGCGAACGTGAGCCCCTCCCACTCGCCGAAGTCGGTCTCGGCGAGCCCCGGCTCGACGATCACCGTGCGGTCGAGCGCGGCGGCGATGGCCTCGGCGGTACGGACCGCCCGCCGCAGCGGCGAGCTGACCACCGCGGCCACCTTCTCGCGCTCGCCGAGCCTGGCCGCGACCCGGCGGGCCTGCTCGGATCCGGCGGGGCTGAGCGGCACGTCCCCGCGCCCGGAGAACCGCTTCTCGGGCGAGAGCACCGAGGCACCGTGCCTGACCAGCACGGTTGTCGTCGGGTGCGCCGCCGCGGGCGCCCAGCCGTTGGGGGCGGCGACGGGCCCGGCGATGGGTTCGGCGGCCGGGGCGGGCAGTTCCGCGTCCGGCCGGGAGTCAAAATCCCGCAGGCTGCCGAGGTCGCGGTTGACGGGCTTGCCGTCCATCGCGAGGTTCGCGAGCTTGTCGGCCCTGCTGTTCTGCAGCCGCGGGATCCACGTGAACGTCACCTCGTCGAGCTGGCGGACGAGCGCGGCGGCCTGCGCGGCCAGCGGCTTCATCGACGGGTGCTTGACCTGCCAGCGCCCGCACATCTGCTCCACGACGAGTTTGGAATCCATCCGGACGTCGACCGCCCGCGCGCCCACGGTGATCGCGGCCTCCAGCCCGGCGAGCAGACCGGAGTACTCGGCCACGTTGTTCGTCGCCACGCCCAGGTGGCCGCTCCGCTCGGCGAGCAGCTCGCCGGTCGCCGCGTCGATCACCACGGCTCCGTAGCCGGCCGGGCCGGGGTTGCCGCGGGATCCGCCGTCGGCCTCGACGACGACCCGGCGGGCCTGCGCGGTCACAGCCCCGATTCCGCGGTCCGGACCAGGATGCGGCGGCATTCCTCGCAGCGCAGCACCTCGTCCTCGGCGGCGTCGCGCGCGGCGGCCAGGTCCGCACCGGCCAGGTCGAGGTGGCAGCCCTGGCACCGCCGGGCCCGGAGCATCGCGGCCCCGATCCCGGCGTTCCCGGCGCGCACCTTCTCGTAGAGAGCGAGAAGATCGCCGGGGATCAGCGCGGCGAGCGGACCACGGGCGGCGGTGCGATCGGCGATGGTCGCGTCGATCTCGGTGAAGACGGCGTCGCGCCGCTTCTCGGACTCGGCGAGCCCTGCCGACGCGGTGTCGAGGGCGGCCTGGGCGGCGTCGAGCACCGATCCGGCCTGCTCGCGGCGCTCCATCAGCTCCAGCTCGGTGTCCTCCAGCTCGCCCTGCCTGCGCGCCAGCGAGGCGACCTCGTGTTCGAGCTTCTCCAGCTCCTTCGGCGAGCTGACCGACCCGGACGCCATGCGCTGCTGGTCCCGCGTGGCCCGCTGGCGGACCTGGTCGACGTCGTTCTCCAGGCGGCGGATCTCGCGGTCGAGGTCCTCGGTCTCGGTCTGGGCACGGACCACGTCGTCGCGCAGCCCGGCCAGGGACTGCTCGGCGCGGCTGATCTCGGCCAGCTCCGGCAGGGTGCGGCGGCGATGGGCGAGCTGGTCGAGTGCAAGGTCGATGGCCTGCAGGTCCAGCAGGCGCATCTGGTCGGCGGGGGCAGCTTTCACGGCGTGCTCGACGTCTCCTTCGGCGGGGCGGACGGCGCGGCGGCACCGTGCAGGACCCAGGGATCGGTAACCAGATCGGACACCAGTGTCTCCACCGTATCCGTCCCGAGGCCCGCGCGGAGCAGCGCCGCCGCGTCATCGAGCCCGGGCCGCTCGGAAGCCCAGTGGGCCACGTCCACCAGCGCCGGGCCGCCTGCCTCGGCGTGCTCGCTCACGGGGTGATGCCGCAGGTCCGCGGTGAGGTAAACGCCGGCGCCCGAGGCTGTCGCGGCGGCCAGGAACGAGTCTCCCGCCCCGCCGCAGACGGCCACCCGGGAGATCAGCCGATCCGGATCGCCGGAGGCGCGCACTCCCCCGGCGGTGGCCGGCAGGGCTCTGGCCGCGAGCGCGACGAACTCCCGCAGGGGCAGCGGCGGATCCAGCTCGCCGATCCGCCCGGTGCCGGTGCCCTCGATCGCGGCCGGGACCAGGGGCCGCACACCGAGCAGGCCCAGCCGGGCGGCGAGCGCGTCCGAGACTCCCGGGTTCGCGACGTCGGCGTTGGTGTGGGCGACGTAGAGGGCGGCGCCGGCCCGGATCAGCCGGTGGACGATCCGCCCCTTGTAGCTGGTCGCGGGCACCCCGTGGACCCCGCGCAGCAGCAGCGGGTGATGTGCCACCACGAGCTGGACCCCGGCGTCCAGGGCCTCGGCGACCGTGGCCTCGACCACGTCGACGCAGAACAGCACGCGCCGGATCTCGTCCGCCGGATCGCCGCACACCAGCCCGACCGCGTCCCAGCTTTCGGCGGTCTCAGGCGGGTAGTGGCGTTCCAGGACGGCAACGGCATCGGCGACGGTCGGCACCCCGGAAGCCTAGAGCGCGCGCGCTGTGCGCCGGGGCGCCGGGCCGGATTGCGCGAACGGCGGCAACCCGGCCTCGGCGCTTCTCGCTCAGTACAGGTAGTACGACGACACGTTGTTGTTCTGGACGGGCAGCATCACGGCCTTCGAATGCGGCGCGACGATTCCCGCGGGAGCGTCCCAGTTGACGTTCTTGAAGAGGTTCAGCGGACTGTCGGTGTTGTTGACGATGGACGACACCTTGTCGTTGTTCGCCGCACCGATCCAGGTCACGAGCCTGGTGTCCGAGGTCACGAGCAGCTTGGTGTAGTCGGCGCCGTCGTAGAGGCAGTACTTGCCGGCCGGGCACGCCGCTGCGGCGGAGGCGGGAGAACTCGCGGCGACGGTGAGGCCGCTGCCGATCGCCACGGCGGCGGCCGTCAGCGCGGCGGCACGGAGAAAGGTGCGCACATCGATTCCTTTCAGTGGGGGTGATGGCATCGACGAAACGAAGCGCGCCAAGGCTATTGACCAGCGGATACTTTGTCGAGAGCCGAACAGGAGTCAGGGTCCAAACAAACTTTTATTAGCGTTCTCCGCGCAGACCCCCACCCGGACGCCCGGCCCGCGAAGCGCGGTAACCACGGCCGGTCAGGACCGGCCGCAGTTACCGCGCTTCGTGTGGGGGGACTCAGGCGATGAGGACGTGGCCGGTCCACAGGAAGTCGCGCGCCCGGGTGACCGCGACGAGGGCGGCCTGGCCGGCGGCGCGGCGGTGGCCCGGCAGGAACACAGCGGGGAACTCCATCCCGCGGGCGCGCCGGACGGTACCCACGGTCACGGCCGCCGCGGGTTCGCGGGTGGCGTCGGCGAGCGCCGCGACCGGGATCCGGCACTGGTGCAGCAGCCGCCGGTAGTGGACCGCGCGCTCGGCCGTGTCGGTGAGGACCGCGATCCCGCCGGGCCGGATCCGGCAGTGCCGCAGCACGTTCACCAGTTCGCTGTCGTGGTCCTCCGCGCACGCGGCCACGTAGTGCTCGGCGTGCCCGCCGGGCCGGTGCCCGCGCCCCGCTCCGGGACCCGCTACGGCGAGCACCGCGGCGGCGGTCCGGTAGTTGACGTGCAGCACCTGGGATCGGCGGGCCGCCGCGCCGGGATCCGCGGACCGCCGCACATCACCCGTGAGCAGCAGCGAGTCCCCGGCGAGAGCGTGGACGAACCGGAGCGCGGCGGGGCTGAGGTCGTGGGCCTCGTCGGCGACCACGGAGGCATACCGCTGGGGCAGGGGCAGCCGGCGCACCTCGGCGAGCGCGGCCGCGATCACGGTCTCGTCGTCGGCAGGGGTGGGCCGGCCGCGGCGGAGCAGCAGGTCCCTGGCCAGGGCAGAGAGGCTGGCGAACTCGGCGGGGATACCCGGGAAGAGCCGCCGGTACCGGGCGGACTGCACGTGGGCGAGGGCCGCGGACGGCGCGGTGTAGAGGAGCCGTCCGGACCGCTGGGCGCCGATCCGGGCGAGCCGGTGCAGCGCGACGAGGGTCTTGCCTGTGCCCGGCGGTCCGGTGAGCCAGGCCGGCCCGGCGAAGTCCGTGCGGACCGCGTCCGCCTGACGCGGATCGAGCGGGTGCGGATCGAGCGCGAGTTGCATGGCCGTCTCCCAGCCCGGGGCGTGACCGTCCGTACGCACGGTATTGCGCAGAGCCAGCCACCGGGGCGGTTATCACCAAACCCCCCTCGGGAATCGCACGACAGCGGACTTGCCTTGACACCAACGTCAGCGTTTAGCGTCGGCGTTCGAGGAGGCCGGAATGCGGATCGGGGAACTGGCGGCGCTGGCGGGCACGAGCCCCCGGGCGCTGCGGCACTACGAGGCCCAGGGCCTGCTCACCGCTCGCCGCGCCACCAACGGCTACCGCGACTACGGCGAACATGACCTGCGGCTGGTCGCCGAGATCCGGTCGCTGCTGGCGATCGGGTTCAGCCTCGAAGACACCCGCCCGTTCCTCGACTGCCTGCGCGCGGGCCACGAGCGGGGCGACACCTGCCCGGCCTCGGTCGCCGTCCTTCACCGCAAGCTCGCCGAGATCGACGGCTACCTCGGCCGCCTCCAGGCCGTGCGGGCCCAGCTCGCCGAGGCCATCGACCGCACCACGACCTACCCGAACCGCGCCGCCGCCCACCCGAACCGCGCCGACTACCCCGAGGAGAACCCGTGTCCGCGACAGGAACCGTCAGCGACGGAAGCTGGACCACCGACGTGCTGCTGAGCGACGTTCCCGTGCTCGTCGACTTCACCGCGGACTGGTGCCCGCCGTGCCGCAAGCTCTCCCCGCTCCTCGCCGAGCTCGCGGCCGACTTCGGTCCCCGGGTGCGGATCCTCGAACTCGACATCGATGCCAATCCGCTCGCCAGCCGGGACTACGGGGTGCTGTCCGCGCCGACGATGATCCTGTTCAAGGGCGGCGAGCCGGTGCAGTCGATCGTCGGGCTCCGCCCCAAGCCGGTGCTCGCCTCGTGGATCGAGGGCGCGCTCTGACACCCCAACGTCACTTCCGCGCGGCGCCCGAGTTGGGGCTGACCTGCACCGACGACTCGTCGACGGCCTCGAAGCTCGATCCGGTCAGCGCCTTGAGCGCGCCGAGCTGGTCGTTGTCCCAGCGGCTGTCGGTGGTGCCGGTGAAGAACCAGGCGGATCCGTTGTCGGCCACGATCACGCCGTAGGTCTTCATGGCCTGGGCGATGATCCGGGCGGTGCGCGGCAGGCTGGCGATCGGCACCCCGGCCTTGAGGCGCAGGCGCAGCCCCATCGGCGGTAGCGCGGGATCCGCGGAGTTCGACGCCGCGTGCCTGGCCGGCCAGCGGTAGGTGTTCTGGCTGCGCGGAACGGTGATGCGGATCGCGTGGTCGATCCGCCCGCTGGCCACCTCGTCGTAGCGCACGAGCCCGCCGAGGATCGACAGGCCGGCCGCGTCCGCCGAGGTCCACCCCGCCGGGCGCAGGACGTTGGAGCGGAGGTCGAAGATCGCTCCGGATCCGGCGTGCCAGCTCGCGCCGGTCCGGTGGGCGTCGTAGAGCTCGTAGGCCTTGCAGTGGGCGGCGTCGTGCAGGATCACGTGCCGGTCACCGTCGGCCACCGGCGCGCCCTCGATCTTGGCGTTCGGCGGGATCGGGTACGGGCCGTGGTCGCTCTCGTCCGCGTAGTCGAAGCTCACCTTCACGGTGGCCTGACCAGCCGGGATCTCGGTGACGGGGATCCCGAAGGTGCCACCGTCGATCAGCCCGGATCCGAAGTCCGGGTGCAGGTGCTTCGCCCCGCCGATGCTCGCCACGTACGCCGCGGACCGCCGGTCGACGGGCAGCCGGCTCACGTCCCGGTGCCAGACGCTGTCCGCGGGGAACACCGGGCACGCGACGGCTGCGGCGGGCCGAGGCGCCGGCGAGGGCGTGACCAGCGGAGACGGCGAACCGGACGGCGACGGCAGCGCGGGCTCGGCCGACCGTGGCGGCGGCGACAGCTTCTCCGGCGGATGCGAGCACCCGGCGAGCGCGAGCCCGCTGGCGGCCAAACCGGTCACGAGGATCGCGGCCAAACGTATACGCACCGTGACATTGTGCGCCCGTCCGCGCCCCTGTGGACGACCGGTTGACGGACCTGGCCCCTAGAGGCAGTGTTCTGAGCGCGAGATCCGCACCGGATCGGGCGGTCTCCGAGGGCGAGGGGGCAGCCATGACGCAAACGCAGACACGGGGCCGGGTGCGCGTGGAGGACTGCGCGAAGCGGGTCCGCGGGTACCTGGGCGGCGAACTGGTGGTCGAGTCGATCCGGCCGAAGCTCGTCTGGGAGCTGCCGTACTACCCCGCGTACTACTTCCCGGCGGACGACGTGCGCGCCGAACTCACACCGACCGGGCGCATCGAGCACTCCCCCAGCCGCGGCGACGCGCACTGGTTCTCGGTGACCGCCGGCGGGCGCACCACCGAGAACGCGGGTTTCCAGTACCCCGATTCGCCCCTGGCCGAGCTACGCGGGCTGGTCCGCTTCGAGTGGCAGGCGCTCGACCACTGGTTCGAGGAGGACGAGGAGGTCATCGTCCATCCCCGCAGCCCGTACTCGCGCGTCGACATCCTGCCCAGCTCCCGGCACGTCCGGGTCGAGGTCAACGGGGTCACGGTCGCCGAGTCGAGCAAGCCGTCGCTGCTGTTCGAGACCGGTCTGCCGACCCGGTACTACCTGCCGCTCACGCACGTCCGCATGGAGCTTTTCCGGCCGTCCACGCTGACGACCTCGTGCCCGTACAAGGGACATGCGAGCTACTGGAGCGTCGAGGCCGGGGGCGAACTCGCCGAGGACGTGGTGTGGACCTATCCGACCCCGCTCGCCGAGAGCCAGCGGATCGCCGGAATGGCCTGCTTCTACAACGAGCGGACCGACATCTACGTCGACGGCGTACTCCAGGAGCGCCCGCACACGCCGTTCAGCCCGCGCTAGCCGGCTCTGGTCAGCCGGCGCTCGCGGTCGAGCCCGCGCCGGCGGGCTGGAGGAACCGCTCCTGCACCTGCTTGGTGACGCGCCGCTCCATGTAGAACGACAGGAACGGCACCGCGCCAGAGAGCAGCAGCCCGACGGTCGTCCAGAAGTTCCAGCGCGCCTTGATCGCCAGGTCGAGCGCGGCGAGCAGGTACACGATGTACAGGAACCCGTGGATCGGGCTGACCACGGCGCTCACGCTCGGGTCCTTCCCGATATAGCGGATCGGCATCGCCACACACACCAGGACGAGCAGCATCACTCCGACGACGTAGGCCATCACCCGGTACCTGGTCAGTGCGCCCTTCACCCTGCGGCCTCTTCTCGTGCGGTCACGGCCGGTCCGGGCG
>JAOPVE010000297.1 GCA_025963185.1 Actinomycetes bacterium | reverse complement strand
GCTCCAGGTTGAGATCAAGAACGAAGATCCAGATCAAGAGCTTTTTTCGCATTACCCGCGGAGGGCCGGAGTCCGTTCCCGGCGGGGTGACCCAACGAGGGTTGCCCAGCGAGGGGTCACCCCGACCGCCCCGGGGTGGCTGGCCGGCTGAGGGCAGGCGCATGATGGATGACGTATGCGTCGGTAACGGGTGAGAACGAGGGTGCGCGCATGAGTTCGGTGCTTGGGAAGCTGTGTCCTGCCGTGGAGGCGGGCGCCGAGTCCCCCGTGGGGGCGTTCCCCGCGGTCCGGCCGAGGCGGTTGCGCACCACCTCGGCGATGCGCCGGATGGTCGCCGAACACCGGGTCCACCCCGCGGATCTCATGCACCCGATGTTCGTGCGGGAGGGCCTGGCGGATCCGCGGCCGATCACCTCGCTGCCCGGGGTGGTCCAGCACTCCCGCGACTCGCTGCGCAAGGCCGCCGCCGAGGCCGTGGCCGCCGGGGTGGGCGGGCTGATGCTGTTCGGCATCCCGGCGGAGCGCGACGCCATCGGATCCGCGGGAACCGACCCCGACGGCGTGCTCAACGTGGCGCTGCGGGACGTGCGCGCCGAGGTCGGCGACGAGATCGTAATCGTCAGCGACCTGTGCCTCGACGAGTTCACCTCGCACGGCCACTGCGGAGTGCTCACCGCCGACGGGCGCGTCGACAACGACGCCACCCTGCTGCGCTACGCCGAGCTGGCGGTCGTCCAGGCCGACGCTGGCGCCCACATGCTGGGACTGTCCGGGATGATGGACGGGCAGGTCGCCGTCGTGCGGGCCGCCCTGGACGCCGCCGGGCACACCGAGGTGTCGATCCTGGCGTATGCGGCGAAGTACGCCTCGGCGTTCTACGGCCCGTTCCGGGACGCCGTCGAGTCGGCCCTGGAGGGCGACCGGAAGACCTACCAGCAGGATCCGTCGAACGCCGCCGAGGCCCTGCGCGAGGTCGCCCTGGACATCGCCGAGGGCGCGGACGTCGTGATGGTGAAGCCCGCGCTGCCCTATCTGGACATCCTGCACGCGGTGTCGTCGCAGGTCACGGTGCCCGTCGCCGCCTACCAGGTGTCGGGCGAGTACGCGATGGCCGAGGCGGCCGCCGCGAACGGCTGGGTCGACCGCGAGCGGGTGCTCCTTGAAACCCTCACGTCGATCAAGCGGGCCGGCGCCGGCGTCATCGCCACCTACTGGGCCACCGAGGCCGCGTACCTCCTCACCCGCTGACCACCCCTGCCCTTCCACCCCCCGAAGTGCGGTAACCGCGACCGGTCCTGACCGGTCTCAGTTACCGCACTTCCGTAATGGGGGTCTAGACGCGTTACGTCATAGTCCGTTAACGTCGCCGATACATCCGCAGAGAGCGCTCTCACGGCCTGGTTGCGCTCAGCGAACCCCACTACCTGCACGGGCGACGTGCGGTCGCCCGGGCGGAATCGCGAGGCGGCAGTGAATTCACCCGCATCCCCCCACACGAGAACCGTGCGATCGCGGCTACGCAAGCTGACGATCGTGTCAGCGGCCGCGATCACCGTCGCGGCGGGCTCGATCGCCACCGGCGCGCACTCGGCGAGCGCCGTCCCCCCACCCACCGGCTGGACCCAGGTTTTCGCCGACGACTTCGACGGAAGCAGCCTCAACACCGGGAACTGGCAGGTCACCGAGGGCACGTCCTACCCAGGCGGACCGGCCAACTTCGGCACCGGCGAGGTCGAGGTCTCCTCGCGCAACAACGTGACCGTGGCCAACGGGATCATGAGCATCACCGCGAAGGGCCAGGGCCTCGGCCCGTGGACCGCCGCCCGGGTCGAGACCAACCGCACCGACTTCCAGCCCCCCGCGGGCGGCAAGCTGCGCATCGAGGCGTCCCTGCGGCTGCCCGAGGCGGCCAACGGCCAGTCGAACGGATACTGGCCGGCGTTCTGGGTGCTCGGCGCCCCGTACCGCGGGAACTGGTGGAACTGGCCGACGATCGGCGAGATGGACATCATGGAGAACAACAGCGGGCTCAACCGCACGTGGCAGACGATGCACTGCGGTACCGCTCCGGGTGGTCCGTGCAACGAGAAGAACGGCGTGGGCAACGGCGGACCGGGCGGCTGCGCCCCGACCGCCTGCACCAAGGGCTTCCACAAGTACACGCTCGACTGGAGCCGCGCCGACAACTCGATCACCTGGTACGTCGACGGCAAGCAGGTGTGGCGCACGAACCGTGGCGGCAACATCCCGGCGGACGTCTGGGACACGGCCACCAACCACGGCTTCTACGTCATCCTGAACATCGCCATGGGCGGTGAGATGCCGATCAACAACGGTGTCCCGCTGAACGCCTCGACCTCGGGCGGCGGCCACATGGACGCCGAGTACGTGGCGGTCTGGAGCGGCGGCGCGACTGCACCGCCTCCCACCAGCGGAAACACCCCGCCGCCGCCGAACACCGGCACGCCGCTCAAGGCCCTCGGCAAGTGCCTGCAGCTGCGCGGCGCGTCCAACGCGGACGGCACGGCGGTCGAGACCTCGGACTGCACCGGATCCGAGGCGCAGAAGTGGACCCAGTCCGGGGACACGGTCCGCTCGTACGGCAAGTGCCTGGACATCGCGAACAGCGGAACGGCGAACGGATCCCCCGTGATCCTCTGGCCGTGCCACGGCGGCATGGGTCAGGTGTTCCAGCACCGGGCCGACAACACCCTGTTCAACCCGAGGTCGGGACGGTGCCTCGATATCCCCAACTCGAGCACCACGAACGGCGCCCGGACCGCGATCTGGGACTGCGACGCGCACCCCAAGCAGCAGTGGATCTACGGCTGATCGGTTGTTCCACCGGCGCCGCCCCAGCCTCCCGGCCGGGGCGGCGCCACCGTCTTTCCCGAAGTGCGGTAACTCGCGCCGGTCAGGACCGGCTGCAGTTGCCGCACTTCGCGGAGGGGCTAGGGCTGGAGGCTTTCGTGGCCGTAGCGGTCGGTGGCCGTGTAGACGTCCATCGCGTAGCGGGTGACGTGGTTGTAGCTCAGCACGGCCGACCACCAGCCGTCCGCGGTCGAGAGGTCGCGGTTGTTCGCGCAGAGGTAGTAGCCCGCGGTCAGGGCCGCGTCGTTGATGTTGAACGGATCCGCGACGCCGTTCCCGTCCGCGTCCGCGCCCCACGTCTTCCACGTCGAGGGGATGAACTGCATCGGGCCCACGGCCTGGTCGTACGTGGGATTGCCGTCGATCGCGCCGCCGTCGGTGTCGGGGATCCGCTCGGTGCTCGTGCCGTCGAGCGGGATCCCGACGATCTTGGGGATCGACGTGCCGTCCGGCTGGAGTTTCGCCCCGCCGTGCCGCCCGTGGTTGGACTCCACGGATCCGATGCCGGCGAGCAGGGTCCACGACAGCTTGCACGAGGGCTGGGTGCGGCCGATCACGAGCTCGGCGTAGGCGTACGCCTGGAGCGCGACCTGGGGGATCCCCAGCCGGCTCAGGTTGGCCGCCCAGGGGGCCAGCGCGTCGGACGGCCGCCCGCCCGGCTGGACCGCCGCGCCAGTCGACGGTCCGGGCCGCGGGGTGGCGAAGATCGGCCCCGGAGTCGCGCCCGGTCCCGGTGAGAGGCCCCCGGCCGCCGGGAGACTCGGGGCTGGGACGGGCGGGAACCCGGTCGGCAGCGCGGTGCCCGAGGGAGACGACAGGTCGCCGCCGGACCGCAGCGCGGCCAGCTCGGGGAGCCCGTAGAGGCCGAGCACTACCGCGACGATCCCGACGACTGCTGTTATCCCGGCCCCGGCGACCGCCTTGCCGACCACCGGTGCCCACGACCGCGCGCCCCGGCTCGGCAGCCTCAGGCGGCGCAGCCAGCCGAACCGCCCGGGTACGGCGAGCGGCTCAGGCTCGCCCGCGTCGGCGACCAGCACCGCCGTCGCGGACACCTTCTCGGTCGCCGCGCCCGGGCCGGCGGCGGGCTCGGTGCCTGCCGCCAGGTCCGCCTCCGGATCAGCGGCCGGACCCTGATGCCGTGCCGACGGCAGCCGCCAGCCCGACGGTGGACCGAACCGGAATTTCTCGCCCATGCCTACAGCCTGCCCAGTCGCGCAACCATGTCCCGCACCGCGGGTGGCATCTCGGAGCGCGCGGTACGGTTCGACTCGGCCGGCGGACGGCGGCGCGCTGCGTTCATGGTCCCGACTTTCATGGTCCCGACGATTGTTGAGCCGCGTGGGCCGGGTCAAGGGTGACGCGGGAGGAGTTCGGGTGGGACGCACGATCGCGGTCGTCGGCGCGTCGCTGGCGGGCTGGTCGGCGTGTGTGACCCTGCGGTCCGGGGGGTTCGACGGACGGCTCGTGCTGATCGGCGACGAGCCCCACCGCCCGTACGACCGCCCGCCGCTGTCGAAGTCGTTCCTCGCGGGCGCGGTCGGCGCGGACGTCCTCCCGCTGGCCACCCGCGAGCAGTTCGCCGAGGTGGGGCCGGACTGGCGCCTCGGCCGCCGCGCCACGAGCCTCGACACCGCGCGCCTCGACGCCACGACCGTGACCCTCGACGACGGCGAGCGGATCGAGGCCGACGTGGTCCTGATCGCCACCGGCACCCGCCCGCGCACCCTGCCGGGCCAGCCGCAAGCGACCGGACTGCACACCCTGCGCACGCTGGACGACGCGCTCGCGCTCAAGCCGGAGCTCGCCGAGGGGAAGCGGCTCGTCGTGGTCGGCGGCGGCTTCATCGGAGCCGAGGTGGCGGCGACCGGACGCGAGCTGGGCTGCGAGGTTGCCGTTGTCGAGGCCCAGCCGCTCCCGCTCGCGGACCTGTTCGGCGAGCGGATGGCCGAGACCGTCTCCGGACTGCACGAGGCGCACGGGTCCAGCCTCTACCTGGGCGTGGCCGTGCACGAGGTGCTGGTGAGTGGCGGGCGGGTCCGGGGGGTGCGGCTCGGGGACGGCCGTGAGCTGCCCGCGGACGTCGTCGTCGTCGGGATCGGGGTGACGCCGAACACCGAGTGGCTGCGCGGATCCCAGGTCGCGCTCGACGGGGGCGTGCTGGTCGACGCGTACGGCGCGACGAGCGTCCCGGGTGTGTACGCGGCGGGCGACGTGGTCCGGTTCCCGAGCGGACGGGCTGGCGCGCACGTCCGGATCGAGCACTGGACCCATGCCAGGGACCACGGGGCCGCGGTGGCCCGCGCGATCCTCGGGGTGGGGGAGCCGTACGATCCGCTGCCCTACGTGTGGAGCGAGCAGTACGGCACGATGCTGCAGTTCGCGGGCTATCCGGCCGCCGATGCCACGGTCGCCCTGGTCGAGGGAGACCTGGCCGAGCGCCGCTTCGTCGCGGAGTACCTGCGGGACGGCCGCCGGGTCGCGGTCCTGGGCATGCGCAGCCCCCGCACCTTCACGCGGATCCGCAAGGAACTCTCGCGAGCCTGAACCCTGGGGCGCACGCGAACGACTCCACGGTCCTCGTCGTTCCGGCTTTGTTAGCGGTTCATGGCACGACTCGCCGGAGGCGGTCGGCCATAACCGCTAACACAGCCCCGTACGGCGCGCGGCTGGGGAAGCTGGCGGGCGGGCAGGTGGTGCTCGCCACTCCCGCCCAGGGCCACCCAGCGCCCCGAGCGTCGTCTACGGCGGGTAGATGAGAGGATGTCGCCGTGACCTTTCCCTACGCGGCGCCCACCTCGCAGGAGTGGTTCGATCGGGCCAGCGCGATCATTCCCGGCGGGGTGAACTCGCCGGTCCGGGCCTTTCGCGCGGTCGGCGGGACGCCCCGGTTCATGGTGAGCGGCACGGGCGCGATCCTCACCGACGTGGACGGGCGCGAATACGTCGACCTCGTCTGCTCGTGGGGCCCGCTGATCCTCGGGCACGCCCACCCCGCCGTCGTCGAGGCCCTTCAGCAGGCCGCCACCAAGGGCACCAGCTACGGCACGCCGAGCGTCGGCGAGGTTGAGCTCGCCGAGGAGATCGTGGCGCGGGTCGGGCCGGTCGAGCAGGTCCGGCTGGTGAACTCCGGCACCGAGGCGACGATGTCCGCGATCCGCCTGGCCAGGGGTTTCACCGGACGGGCCAAGGTCGTCAAGTTCGCCGGGTGCTATCACGGCCACGTGGACGCCCTGCTGGCGAGCGCCGGATCCGGGGTGGTCACCTTCGGCCTCCCCGACACCCCCGGGGTGACGGGCGCGAGCGCCGGCGAGACGATCGTGCTGCCCTACAACGACGCGGTCGCCGTACGGGCGGCCTTCGCGGCGCACGGCAGCGAGATCGCCTGCCTGATCACCGAGGCCGTCCCCGCGAACATGGGGGTCGTGCCCCCGGCGCCGGGCTTCAGCGCGCTGCTGCGCGAGCTGTGCACCGAGTACGGCGCGCTGCTCATCAGCGACGAGGTCATGACCGGGTTCCGGATCGGGCGGGCCGGCTGGTTCGGGGTCGAGGGCGTGATCCCGGACCTGTTCACGTTCGGCAAGGTCATGGGCGGCGGACTCCCGGCGGCGGCGTTCGGCGGCCGCCGCGACATCATGGGCCACCTCGCCCCGGCCGGGCCGGTCTACCAGGCGGGCACGCTGTCGGGGAACCCGCTGGCCTGCGCGGCGGGCCTCGCCACGCTGCGGCACGCGACCGACGAGGTGTACGCGCACGTCGACGCGGCCGCGGCGGCGATCGGCAAGCTCGCGAGCGACGCGCTGTCGGCCGAGGGCGTCGAGCACCGCCTCCAGTCCGCCGGCAATCTGTTCAGTATCTTCTTCACCGCGGACGAGGTCACCGACTTCGCCGCCGCCCAGCGCCAGCACACCGGCCGCTACCGGGCGTTCTTCCACGCGATGCTCGCCCACGGCGTGTACCTGCCGCCGAGCGCGTACGAGGCGTGGTTCCTGTCCGCGGCGCACGACGAGGACGCGATCGACCGGATCGCCGCCGCCCTTCCCGCCGCGGCCCGCGCGGCAGCCGAGGAGGACGGCGCGTGAGCGAGCGGAGCGAGCGAACCGACAAGCACAGTGCGACCGGGTCAGGCCGGCTAGAGCGTAGCGAGGGCCGTGCGTGAGCGCCCCGTCGACGGTGGTCCACGTGCTTCGGCACGGCGAGGTGTACAACCCGGACGGGATCCTCTACGGGCGGCTGCCCGGCTTCAGGCTCTCCGAGCTGGGGGAGCGGATGGCGGTCGCCGCCGCGGAGTACCTGGCCGGGCACGACCTCACCTACCTGGTGGCGAGCCCGCTGGAGCGCGCCCAGCAGACGGCCGAGCCGTTCGCGGCGAAGTTCGGGCTGGAGATCCACAGCGACGACCGGCTGCTGGAGTCGCTGAACTTCTTCGAGGGCAAGCGGGTGGGCGTCGGCGACGGCGTCCTCGGCCAGCCCCGGTACTGGGGCCAGCTGCGGAACCCGTTCACCCCGTCGTGGGGCGAGCCCTACCGCGAGATCGCCGCCCGGATGTACTCGGCGCTGCTGGCCGCGCGATCCGCCGCCGCCGGGCACGAGGCCGTGGTCGTCAGCCACCAGCTTCCGATCTGGACCCTCCGCCGGCACCTCGAAGCCAAGCGGCTCTGGCACGATCCGCGCCGCCGCGAGTGCGCGCTGGCGAGCCTGACCTCGTTCCACTTCACCGGCGTCCACCTCGACCGGATCAGCTACGCCGAGCCCGCCGCCGACCTGATCGCCCAGTCGAAGACCGCGAGGACGAGCAAGGGTGCGTAAGGTCCTGACCCTGTTGTGCCTGGTCGCGGCCCTGGCGGGCGGTGGGGCGGCCCTGGCGGGCTGTGGCACGGGCAAGGACGCGGTGGATCAGAGCGCGGGTAGCCAGAACCGGTTCGTGGCCGGGAACGGCTCCCGCACCGACGTCCCGGTGGGTACCCGGGCGGATCCGCCGAAGGTCACCGGCGAGACCCTCGACGGCAAGTCCTTCGACCTCGCGAGCCTGCGCGGCAAGGTCGTCGTGGTGAACTTCTGGGGATCCTGGTGCGCGCCCTGCCGGGCCGAGGCCGACGACCTGGAGGCGGTCTACACGGCCACCAGGGACCAGGGCGTCGAGTTCGTGGGAGTCAACGTCAAGGACTCTCAGGACAACGCGAAGGCCTTCGAGCGGACCTTCCACATCAGCTACCCGAGCCTGTTCGACCCGTCGATGCGGGTCGCGCTGGCGTTCCCGAAGACGCCACCCAACGGGGTACCGGCCACGGTCGTCCTGGACCGCACCGGGCGCGTCGCCGTGGTCGCGCGCACCCCGCTGGTCAAGGACGAACTGCGCGATCTCGTGGACCGCGTGGTGGCGGAGAAGAAATGAGCCTCGCAAGCACGGCCGCGAGCGGGCCGCTGGTCGCGGCGATCGCGGTCAGCGCGCTCGCCGGGCTGGTGAGCTTCCTGTCGCCGTGCGTGCTGCCGCTGGTCCCCGGCTATATCTCCTACGTCACCGGGATCGCCGGGGCGGACCTCGACGCGGCCGTCGGAAGCGATCCGTCGGGGCGGCCCGTCGAGGGTGGCTCGGTGCTGGGTGCCAAGGGTGGTGCGGTGCTCGTCGCCGAGCGGCGCAGGGTCCGCGGGCGGGTGCTCGCCGGCAGCGTGCTGTTCGTGCTCGGCTTCACCGCGGTGTACACCCTGCTCGGGGCCACTGCGGGCGGGCTCGCGACGACGATCCTCGAACACCGCGAGATCGCCGAGCGGATCGCCGGGGGGCTGATCGTGGTCCTCGGGCTGGCGTTCCTCGGGTTCGTGCCGGGGCTGTCCCGCGAGTTCCGGATCCGCCGCCTGCCCGCCTCGGGCCTCGCGGGCGCGCCGCTGCTCGGGATCGTGTTCGGCCTCGGCTGGATCCCCTGCATGGGCCCGACCCTCTCGGCGGTCCTCACGCTGATCTCCACGCAGGGCACCGTCGCTCGCGGGGTCGCCCTCAGCGTTGCCTACTGCCTCGGCCTCGGCGTGCCGTTCGTGCTGTTCGGGCTCGGATTCCGGCGGCTGCTCGGGGCGCTCGCGGTGGTCCGCCGGCACGGCCAGTGGGTCACCAGGGCGGGCGGCGCCATGCTGATCGCGGTCGGGCTGCTGCTGCTGTCCGGCTACTGGAACGATGTCGTGATCTGGCTGTACGGCCTGTTCGGCGGCGCCGGGGAGACGTGGATCTGATGGCGATCATCGAGCAGGAGAAGCTCTCCACCCAGCCCGACGCGGAC
>JAOPVE010000214.1 GCA_025963185.1 Actinomycetes bacterium | reverse complement strand
CTGGCCCAGTACCCCTACCTGCTCACGCCGTCGCTCACGATCGCGGAGGCCGCGGCCGCTCGGGCGACGCTGACCGCGCTGCTCGGCAGCCTGCTGGTGGGCGCGGCGATCCTGGTGCCCAGCCTGTGGTTCCTCTACCGGCTGTTCCAGCGCTCACCGGCGCGCGATCACTCCTGAACGACCGAAAAGACATTTCCCGACGGATCGGTGAACCACGCGATGTCCGGCCCGTTGCCGCGCATCACGCCGTCCTCGTCCTGGCCGAACCCGTCGTAGCGCAGGAACTCCACGCCCCGCTCGGCGAGCTCGGCGACCGCCTTGCCGACGTCGGGCACCGCGAGGTTGAGGATCGTGAAGCCGGCCGGCTGGTGGTCCGGTTTGGGGTAGACGAGTATGCGGTGCCCGTCGCCGAGGTCGATCGCGAGCATGTCGTCCCCGGTCACGGTGAGCCCGAGCACGTCGGTGTAGAACGCCTTGGCGGCCGAGGTGTCGGACACCGCGAAACCGCTGAACGGCTTGCCGGTCATGGTCGATTCCCTTCGTCGGGGTGCAGATCGTCGGGTGTGGATCAGCAGTGCCGGGATCACGGTGTCCCAGCTGCGGCGGGGCAGCTCGTGGCCGGTGTGCGGGAGCACCAGCAGCTCCGCGCCACCGATCTCGGCGGCCAGCGCCTGCCCGTGCCCCAGCGGGTGGACCGGATCCTCGTCGCCGTGGATCACCAGCGTCGGCGCGGCGATCCTCGCGAGATCCCCGCGCCCCGGACCTGCGCCGCGGACCCCGAAGTGGTTGGTCCCCGACTCGATGCTGCGGGACCGGGCCAGCACCACGCCGGCCAGCCCGCGGGCTCCGGCCTCGTCGAACGGCACCGACCTGGCCGCGCACAGCCGGAGCGCGTTCACGAGGTAGGCGAGCACCGAGCCTGGGTCCGACCAGTCCGGCCGTGGCGCGGACGAGAACTCGGCGATGGCCTCGGCGGGCATCGGCGGGAGATCCTCGGCGCCCGGATCGGGGCTGGTGGCGACCAGGGTCAGGGTCTCGACGCGATCCGGGTGGCTGATCGCGAGCCGCTGCGCGATGCCGCCGCCCATCGACATCCCCACCACGTGCGCGCGGTCCACGCCCACCCCGTCGAGAACCGCCACGGCGTCGGACACCAGGTCTGCGAACGAGTAGGGCGGAACTCCGGGTGGGTAGCAGGTGGATTGCCCGGTATCGCGGTGGTCGTACCGGATCACGTACCGGCCCTCGACAGCGATCCGCTCGCAGAACTCGTCCTCCCACCAGTCCATCGACGAGGTGGCGCCGTGGATCAGCAGCACCGCCGGATCCGTGGGATCGCCGAACGTCTGGGCGCACAGTTCGGCGTTGCCGGCCGGGATCCGGAGCATCGCTGGCCTCCTTCGGCGTGGTGGCAGGTGCCCTCCACCTTCGCAGAGCCGGACCGCACCCGAAACCGCCACGCCCACGCTCCGGGAGGTGGGTTGCGCGGCGGGCTGGAATGCTGGCATCCATGAGGACGCTCGTCGTGCTGCGGCACGCCAAGTCCGACTGGCCCTCGGTGCCCGACCACGACCGGCCGCTCGCCGCCCGGGGCCGCCGGGACGCACCCGCCGCCGGGGCGGCGCTGCGCGAGGCCGGCCTGGTCCCGGACCGGGTGCTCGTCTCGACGGCCCTGCGCACCCGGCAGACCTGGAATCTGGTCTCGGCCGAACTCGGAACCGACCCGCCGGCGGCCTTCGACGTGCGGATCTATGCCGCAGATGTGCCCAGCCTCACCCAGGTGATCCGCGAGGTGGGCGACGACGTGGGTACCCTGCTCATCGTCGGGCACAATCCCGGCGTGCAGGACCTCACTCTCACCTTTGCCGGATCGGGAGACCCGGCCGCCCTCGAAGCGGCCGCGGGAAAGTTCCCCACCGGCGCCTTCTCGGTACTGACCCTGGCCGGCGACTGGCCCGAGGCAGGGCCGGGCACCGCAGAGCTGACCGGGTTCTGCGTGCCGCGAGGCTGACCAGCGCGCACGTCCCACCGCACCACCTTCTGAGGAGCTCCACCGATGACCGCCACCACCACCGCCGAGTCCGAGACGATCGGCTTCGACGGCCTCGGGCTGCGTCCGGAGCTGCTCGCCGCGCTCGCCAGCCTCGGCTACGAGGAGCCCACGCCGATCCAGCGTGAGTCGATCCCGCCGCTCGCCGCCGGGCGTGACCTGCTCGGCCAGGCCGCGACCGGCACCGGGAAGACCGCCGCGTTCGCCCTGCCGATCCTGCAGCGGCTCGAAGCGGGCCGGGCCGGGCGGGCGCCGATCGCGCTCGTGCTCGTCCCGACCCGCGAGCTGGCCATGCAGGTCTCCCAGGCGCTGCACCGCTACGGCCGGGACCTGGGTGCCCGGGTCGTCCCGATCTACGGCGGCCAGCCGATCGGCCGCCAGCTCCAGGCGCTCGACCGCGGTGTGGACATCGTCGTCGCGACCCCCGGCCGGGCGCTCGACCACCTCTCCCGCGGCACCCTCTCGTTCGCCTCGCTGGAGATCGCGGTGCTGGACGAGGCCGACGAGATGCTGGACATGGGCTTCGCCGAGGACATCGAGGCGATCCTGGAGAAGGCGCCCGCGAACCGCCAGACCGTGCTGTTCTCGGCGACCATGCCGCCCCGGATCGACCAGATCGCCCGCCGCCACCTGCGGGAGCCGGTGAAGATCCGGATCGCCCGCGCGTCGGCCGTCGCGGGCCAGGCGCCGCTGGTCCGGCAGAGCGCCTACGTGGTCGCGCGGGCGCACAAGCCGGCCGCGCTCGGGCGCGTCCTCGACGTCGAGGCGCCGGACTCCGCGATCGTGTTCTGCCGCACCCGCGACGAGGTCGACCAGCTCACCGAGACCCTGAACGGCCGCGGCTACCGGGCCGAGGCGCTGCACGGAGGCATGGGCCAGGACGCCCGCGACAAGGTCATGGGACGCCTGCGGGCCGGCACCGCGGATCTGCTCGTCGCCACCGACGTGGCCGCCCGCGGCCTGGACATCGACCACCTGACCCACGTCGTGAACTACGACGTTCCGTCGGCACCCGAGTCCTACGTCCACCGGATCGGGCGGGTCGGCCGCGCCGGCCGCGAGGGTGTCGCGATCACCCTGGCCGAGCCACGCGAGCACCGGATGCTCAAGACGATCGAGCGGGTCACCGGCCAGCGGATCACGATGGAGAAGGTCCCCACCGTCGCCGACCTGCGGGCCCGCCGGCTGGAGCTGACCAGGGCGGCGCTGTCGGAGATCCTCGTGAGCGGCGACGCCCTGGACCAGTTCCGGGTCGTCGTGGAGACCCTCACCGACGAGTTCGACGTGATGGAGGTCGCGCTCGCCGCGGTCAAGCTTGCGCACGAGTCCGCAACGGGCACCGCGACGGACGACGAGGAGATCCCCGAGCCGGCCGCCCGCCCGCAGCGGGACCGTCCGGCGGGCACCGCTCCGGACCAGGGCGGCACCGGCCGCGGACCGGCCAAGCGGCGCAACGACGCCGACATGACCAGGCTGTTCGTCGGGCTGGGCCGGGCGGCGGGGGTGCGCCCGCAGGATCTCGTCGGCGCGATCGCCGGGGAGACCGAGCTGCGCGGGCGGGACATCGGAGCGATCGAGATCGCCGACCGGTTCTCCCTCGTCGAGGTGCCCGACCAGGCCGCCGAGGACGTCATCGCCGCGCTGAAGGGCACCACCATCAAGGGCCGCAAGCCCAACGTCCGCCGCGAGCGCGTGCATCCCCGGCACGCGGGCTGAGCCGTCTTCGAGTGTGCGCCAATAGGGCGGGCGCTCTTACGTGACCAGGAACTGGTGGGCCGCGAGTTCGCGGTAGAGCGGGCTGGTGTCGAGCAGTTCGTCGTGGCGGCCCGCGGCGGTGACCCGGCCTGAGTCGAGCACCACGATCTGGTCGGCCGAGACCACCGTGGAGAGCCGGTGGGCGACGACGATCAGGGTCCGGTCGCCCGCTACCGCGTCGATCGCCTCGCGCAGGGCGGCCTCGTTGCGCGCGTCGAGGTTGCTGGTCGGCTCGTCCAGGAGGAGGACCGGCGGCGCCGAGAGCAGGGCCCTGGCGATCGCGAGGCGCTGCCGCTCGCCACCGGACAGCAGCACGCCAGCCTCGCCGACCTGGCTGTCGAGGCCGAGGGGCGCGCGCTCGACGATCCCGGTGAGGTTGACCGCGGCCATGACCGCGAGCAGATCGGCCTCGGCCGCGTGCGGATCCGTCAGCCGGAGGTTCTCGCGCAGCGTCCCGGCGAGCACCGGCGCCTCCTGCTCGACGTACCCGAGGCGGCCGCGCAACTCCGGCCGGGACAGCTCGCCGATGTCCGCGCCGCCGACCCGGATCGTGCCCGAGGTGGCCTCGTAGAACCGCTCCACCAGCGCGAGGACCGTCGACTTGCCCGCACCCGACGGCCCGACCAGCGCGGTCCGGGTGCCCGGCGGGACCGAGAAGCTGACGTCGTGCAGCACCGGCGGACCGTCGGCGTAGCGGAAGGCGACCCGGTCGAACTCCACCGCGGGCGCGCGCGGGGAGACGTGCACGGCCGCCACCGGACGGTCCTCGTGGTCTTCGGCGGGTAGCAGCAGCACGTCCTCGATCCGCTGGAGCGCGCCGAGCCCGCTCTGCAGCACGGTGTACGCATGCAGGGCCCTGGCGAGGGGCATGACCAGCAGGAACAGGTACAGGATGAAGGCGACGAGGTCGGCGACCGTGATGGATCCGCTGGCGACCCGCGCGCCACCGATACCCAGGACCAGCACGAAGGATCCCTGGACGGCGGCCGACGCGGCGGGGGAGATCAGCGCCTCCAGCCGGGCGGTCCGCAGCCCGGCGGAGTACGCGGCCCGGGCGGACGTGGCGACCCCCGCCGTCTCGCGCTCCTCGGCCCGGCTGGCCCGGATCGTGCGCACCGCGCTCAGCGCCCGCTCGACCGAGGACGTCATCTCCCCGACCCGGTTCTGCGCCTCCTCCGACAGGGCCCGCACCCGCCGCGCCACGTTGATCACGACGAGCACTCCGCCGAGGACGGACAGCAGCGTCACGCCGAGCAGCAGCGGATCGAGCAGCGCCATCGCCACGATCGCCCCGAGCCCCACGAGCACGCCACTGGCGATGTCGATGAGCCCGGACGTGACCACCGAGCGCAGCAGCGTGGTGTCGGATCCGACCCGGGACAGCAGATCACCGGTGCGCCGGCGGTCGTACTCGGCGATCGGCAGCCGGAGCAGATGCCCCGCCAGCCGGACCCTGGCCCCGAGCACGACGCCCTCCCCGGCGCGCTGGAGCAGGTACCCGGCGACCGCGTCGAGCACCGCACTGCCGAGCAGCACGGCGACGAGGACCAGCACGGGCGTGAGCACCGGCTGCCGGGCGGACACCGCGCCGAGCACCGTGCGGGTGAGCAGCGGCTGGGCGAGCGCGGCTCCGGCGCCGGCGAGGCCGAGCACGGCGACGAGCACGAGCGGCGTGCGGTGCGCCCGCAGGTACGGCAGCAGCGCCCGGAGCCCGACCGTGGCGCGCGGCAGTTCAGGCGGAGCGATGGCGGCGGCGGGCTGCTCGTCGATCACGGTCATCGCCGCTCCTCCGCAGGGGATCCAGTGCTCCCTGGTCAACCCCCGGACGGTGCGATTGGTTCCACGGGGCCGCCGGCCCGCCGGAGTGCCGGAACGCCGAAGTGCGGAACTCTGGACCGGCTGGGACCGGCCGAGAGTTCCGCACTTCGGGTGGAACGGTTACGGGAACGGGTTGTAGGCGAACTGCTGCCAGGCCGGGCCCGCGTCGAAGGTCAGGCTCAGTGCCCGGCGGGCGTCCGGCAGGCCCGCGCCGGTCCGCCGCGGATCGTCCACCGGTACCGGCGTGCACGAGGCCCGGAGCAGCGCGAACAGCCGGTCCACGCGGGCACCGTCGCGGTGCCGGAACGTGTCCCTGAAGTCGCTGTGGTGGGCGAGCACGAGCGCGGCCAGGCCGGAGATGTGCGCTGCGGCGACTCCGGTGCCGTCGGCCATCGTGTAGCCGTCGGGGGACGCCGTGGCCGGAACCGCCACGCCCGGAGCGCACAGGTCGACCCCGCCCGCCGGTCCGCTGAACGCGGTGAACGGAGGCAGGAAGAACCCGTCCGGGGTGTGCGTGCTGGTCTCGTATCCGGCGGGAATGGTCCCCGGCGGGCACTGGCCGGCCCGTCCGATCGCGCCGACGGCGAGCACCGGCGCCGCGGACGCGGGGAACGCGACCGGTCCGCCGTGGTCGCCCGCCCCGGCGATGCAGGCGACTCCGCGCGCGTGCGCCTCGTGCAGCTTCCAGGTCGTGAGCTGGGAGGACGCGCCCGGGGTCAGGCTGATCTGGGCGACATCGATCCCGGTCTCGATGCAGTAGTCGAGCGCGGAGATCAGGTCGCTCGTGTGGCCGCCGGGGAAGAGCTTGAGCGCGTGGAGTTCGGCGTCGGCGGCGATCCCGGCGATCCCCCCGCCGTCCTGCTCACCCGCGATAATTCCCGCGCACCAGGTGCCGTGGCCGGTGGCGTCCTCGTCCCAGCTGCCGTCGCGGCCCGCGTTGACGTCCATCCCCCCGGCGACCTGCGCCTTGAGCTCGGGGTGGCTGGTCGAGATTCCGGAGTCCATGAGGGCGACCTTGATCCGGTGGCCGCGGTAGGTGGGCGGCAGGTCGCTGACCCGCAGCGCGGACACTCCCCACCCGGTGTGCTGGCGCTGGCCGAACTTCTCGCCGCCCGAGCCCAGACCCGGGACCGTGATCGGCTCGGGACTGTCGCCGGTGAGCCGCGGCGCGTCGATCCGGACTCCCCAGTGGCCGGCCACCGGGCGGACCACGATCGACCGGATCGTCTCCGGGGTGTCCGCCACGAGCTGGAGCGTGACCCGGCCCTCGGCGCTGGTCACCCCGTGCGAGGCCGCGGCGGATCCGGCGACGCTGACCAGCGCGCCCTGCACGGGCTTCCCGTCGGTGTCCTGGACCGCCAGGCGCAGCAGCACCGGCTCACGCAGGGGCACGAGCAGCCCCGGATCGGGCTGGCTGAGCCCGGATCCCCAGGCCGGCGGCGGATCGTAAGCCAGCGGCAGATCGGGCTCGACGAGGACCCCCGGCCACCCGGCGACGGTCGCGGCCGCGGCCACGGGCATCTCCACGACGGCGATCTCGGGGAATCCGGTGGCCCCGAACTGCGGCACGTCGGCGGCGGCCGCCGTACCCGCGGTGGGACTGATCCGGCGCAGGATCGTGGTGTCGGGCTGCTGTTCGAGGACGTCCCACAGTCCGCCGGATCCCTCGGGAGCGGGCGGCAGTGCGGCGACGAGGAAGCGGGCGGTCCTGGCTGGCTGGCCGCTCACGGGCCCGCCGCTCACGGATCCGCTGGGCATCGGCTTGGCGCTCGTGGGCCCGGCGTTCGCGGACTTGGTGCCCGCGGACTGGGCACTCGCGGGCTGGCCGTTCTGGCCGGTGGCGGGGGGCTTGCCGTCCCGCGGCGGCGATCCGGCGTCGTTCGGGTGTTCGGGCATCGCGCTCAACTCTCCATCGGGACGGTGGGAAGGGTGCGCCCGAGGCGGCGGGCCATCCGGCCAGCCGCCCCGGGTACTGCCGTTCGCTGCGGGCACCGGTCCGCGGCGGGTACTACCGCGGCGGATCCGCGCCCACGATCAGTGCGCAGAGATCGGCGCGCACGGATCGGCGCGCACGGATCGGCGCGCAGGGATCAGCGCCAGGCGGGAGAGCCGAACGGGGACTGCTGGCCGAACTGCGGCTGCCACGCCTGCTGCTGGCCGTAGCTCTGCGGACCGAAGCCCTGCTGCCCGTAGTTCTGCTGGCCGTAACTCTGCTGGCCGGAGTGCTGCTGGCCGTAGCCGAGCTGCTGGGCGATCTGCTGCGCGAGCTGGGCGATCATGGCCGGGTGCTGCTGGTGTCCGCCGCCCTGCCCGTACTGGGGCTGGCCGAACGGGATCTGGCTCTGGCCGAGCTGGCTGCCGATCCCGGCCATGCCCTGGCTGGCCAGCGTGCTGCTCACGGTGCTCGCGGTCAGCGCGCTGACGGTGGCCGCGACGACCGGCGCGATCCGGCGGGTCGACTCGGCGACCAGCTGGGAGAACGACTGCTGGGGAAGCTGGCCCTGCGAACAGATGCCCTGCAGGGTCTGCTGGTCGAAGCGCAGCTGCTCGGCGAGCGCGGCGACGGCGGTGGTGGCGATCCGGGCCGCGGTCTCGGTGACCCACTGGCTCTGGATCGCGCTGCCGTACTGCTGGCTCGCGTGCTGCGGACTGCCGTACTGCTGGCCCCACTGCTGGGCCCCGATCTGCGGGCTGCCGTACGCGCCCTGGACGCTCATCCCGCCGAACGGCGACTGCCAGTTCTGCTGGGTGAACATGTCCTGTGATCCGTAACCGGTCTGGCCCATCGCCGAACTGGTGGTCTGCGGCATGGTGTAAACCGACATCGTGGAAACCCCCCTTGCCACTGGCGGGCGGCGCCTTTGCCGCCTGCGCACCAGGGCGGCTCGACCATATGCGACAAAACGGACTTAGCCAATACGGAGTTCTTCCCGGTAAACAATGCTCAACGCGGATCTTTTTCGGGTGGAGCCTGTGAGCCGCGTCGTCCACACCGGACGAGCGTCACGCCGCGGCGCGCACCGGCCCGAGCCGGCGGAACGCGCGGATCGCCGCGATGCCCACCGCTAGGCCCGCGGCAGCGGAGGCGGCGGTCTCGGCCAGCGCCAGCACGGCCCAGCCGCCCGCTCCGGACACGGCCGGATCACTGCTGAGCTGCATGGCCCAGTAGGTCTGCTGAACCCCGGTCAGCGTGAGCAGCGCGCCGCAGATCGCGAGCGCGGCCAGCCAGCCCGCCGAGGCCCGCACCCGCGCCAGCCGTGGCGAGATCAGGACGGCGCCGGTGCCCAGCACGTACGCCCAGGTAGCCGGGGTGATGGCGACCGGGCTGACCAGCCACAGCTGCACGGTGTAGATCGCCGCCGAGCCGGCCATGAGGGCCGCGCCCAGGGTGAGCCACCGCGCCGGGTGCTGAACCGGGGGAGCCTCCCGGTGGTACCCCGCGAACAGGCACAGCACCGGCACGCCGATCAGGAGCAGCACGTCCGCGGTCAGCAGTGAGGTCAGGTTGCCGCCCACCGCCGAGGCGGCCCGGATCGCCAGGTGCCCGCCCAGCGCGGCGACCGCGAGCCACTTCGCCGCGCCGCGCCGCCCCGTGACCAGCGCGACGAACGCCCCGGCCGCGCACACGACGGCGAGCGTCGAAACCCCCACCTGCCACCCCTGATCCGCCGCGGCCAGGCCCGCATACTGCGGAAACCCCAGCTGCCGGATCGCCACCGCGAGCTCTGAGGCCACCCCGCCCGCCGCCCACGCCGCGAGCCCGAGCAGCGCAACGAGCCGGACCGCCTGCCCCCATGCCAGCGCCCGCTCGGGACCGGAGTCGCCGGCGAGCCGGGTGCGGATCGCCAGCGCGGCGACCGCGGCCGTCTCGCCCCAGCCCGGCCACGAGTACTCCAGGTCGACGCTGTCGTCGCGCTCGGTGAGGAAGACCGCGGCCATCTCGTCCTCACGGTCGTCCCGGTACCAGCGGGGGAGCATCCGCAGGACGGTGCGGTACCGCCGTTCGAGCCGCGACATGACCGGCGATTCGGATGCGGCGTCCGTATTGGTGTCGTGAGTGTTCACAGCGAGCCTCCCGCGATCGACGGGCGCAGCCCGCGCAGTCTGAGCCGTTCGGTGGCGACCCGGACGTTGGCCGCGAGGCGCTCGGCCTCGTCGGACAGCGCGCCGGCGCCGGTGTCGGTGATCTTGTAGTAGCGCCGCTGCCGGCCCTGGTGGACCTCGTCGCGGTCGCGCTCGGCGAGCCCGTCGGCCACGAGCCGGTCGAGGACCCCGTACAGCGTGCCGACGCTGAGCCGCACCCGGTCATCGGTCAGCTCGCCGACGGACTTCACGATGGCGTACCCGTGCAACGGCTCTTCGGCGAGCGCGGTGAGCACGAGGAATGCCTGTTCGGAGAGCGGCCGCTGGATCACGAGAGCAATGTATCGCATCACGAGCTATCGCGGAACGATAGATCGTGTGACGAGCGCCGCACGGACGCGAGCGGCCCTTGCGTACTCTTCCCAGGGCAGAGAAGAACCGGTACGGCAGAGGAAACGGCGAGCGGCATGACGGTGAGTGAGCAGTACGTTGACGAGGACCAGATCGGCGGTCCGGGCATCGATCCCGAGCGGCTGGAGGTCTGCCTCGGGGTGATCGCCGAGCTCGACGCGCTGCCCGTCGACCACCCCGACGCGATCCGGGTGCGCAGGGCGACCGCGCAGCTCTACAAGACCGTCAAGCTCCGCCGCCGCAAGGATCGCCGCGACGAGATCGCCACCGCCGACCGGGCCGTGATCAACGCGACCGCCACCGGTGCCCCCGACCGGATCGACGACGAGACCCGCGGAGTGGCCCTGCGCGCGACCGCCGCGGCGCCGCTGGCCGGGGTGCTGCGCAGGGCGCGTCCCTGCTACATCTGCAAGGAGCCCTACACCGAGGTCGACGCGTTCTACCACCAGCTCTGCCCGTCCTGCGCGGCCCTGAACCGGGACCGCCGGGACGCCCGCACCGACCTCACCGGCCGCCGCGCGCTGCTGACCGGGGGCCGCGCGAAGATCGGCATGTACATCGCGCTGCGGCTTCTGCGCGACGGCGCGCACACGACGATCACGACCCGGTTCCCGAACGACGCGATCCGCCGGTTCTCCTCGATGCCCGACAGCGAGCGGTGGCTGCACCGGCTCCGGATCGTCGGGATCGACCTGCGCGATCCGCACCAGGTCGTCGAGCTAGCCGACTCGGTGGCCGCGCAGGGTCCGCTCGACATCCTCATCAACAACGCCGCCCAGACCGTCCGGCGGACCAACACCGCGTACGCCCAGCTCGTGGCGGCCGAGTCGAGCACTCCGCCGCCCGGGCCCGTCGACGTGCTGGTGCTCGGGGGGCCGGCCGTGGATCCGACGGCGCTGCCCAGTGGCCGGCCGGCGCCCGGCGCGCTCACCCCGCACGCGATCACCGCACTGGCCCTGACCACCGGATCGGCCACCCCGGACCGGATCGCGGCGGGGACCGCCATCGACGCGGGCGGCCTGGTCCCGGACCTGGTGGACTCCAACAGCTGGGTCCAGCACGTGCACGAGGTGGATCCACTGGAGCTGCTCGAAGTCCAGCTGTGCAACGTGACCGCGCCGTTCGTGCTGGTCAGCCGGCTGCGTCCGGCGATGGCGGCCGCAGCGGCCCGGCGCAAGTACGTAGTGAACGTCTCGGCCATGGAGGGCCAGTTCGGCCGCGGCTACAAGGGTCCCGGCCACCCGCACACCAACATGGCGAAGGCCGCGCTGAACATGCTGACCCGCACGAGCGCGCTGGAGATGCTGGAGACCGACGGGATCCTCATGACGAGCGTCGATACCGGCTGGATCACCGACGAGCGCCCGCACCCGACGAAGATGCGGCTCGCGGCCGAGGGCTTCAAGGCCCCGCTCGACCTCGTGGACGGCGCGGCCCGCGTCTACGACCCGATCGTCCGCGGCGAGGCCGGCGAGGATGTCTGCGGCTGCTTCCTCAAGGACTACGCCCGCTCGGCCTGGTAGCCCGCCTGCGCCGCCCGCCGAACCCGCCGAAGTGCGGTGACTGGCGCCGGTCAGGACCGGCCGCGGTTACCGCACTTCGGGGCCCAGAGGGTGGTGAGGTCAGGCCTGTTCCTGCTCCTGCTCGATCTGGGTGTTCCAGTCGCGCTTGGAGGACTGCCAGCCGTTCTCGTCGAAGCCCTGGCGCCAGTAGCCCGAGATCGAGAGCTGTTCGCGGCCGATCCCTCGGACCTGGCGCAGGTGGCCGCGCAGCTCCTTGACGAAGTGCGCCTCGCCGTGGACGAACGCGTGCACCTGCCCCGCCGGGAACTCCGCGGCGATGACGGCCTCGGCCAGTGCCTCGCCGATCGGCCGGTCGCCGCGGTGCAGCCAGCGGATTTCGGCGCCGCGCGGTGCGTCCAGCTTCAGCTCCTCGGCGGCGTCCGCCACTTCGAGGAATGCCAGCGCGACGGCCTCCGCCGGGAGGCCTTCGAGGGCCGCCGCGATCGCCGGGAGCGCGCTCTCGTCCCCGGCGAACAGGTGCCAGGCGGCCTCGGGATCCGGCGAGTACGCGCCGCCGGGTCCGCTGAAGTAGACGACGTCCCCGGGTACGGCGTTCGCCGCCCACGGGCCGGCCAGCCCCTCGTCCCCGTGGTGGACGAAGTCGATCGCCAGTTCGCGGGCGTCCGGATCCCAGCTCCGGACCGTGTACGTGCGGGTCTGCGGCCACTGCTCGCGCGGCAGCGCGGCCCGGATCGTGGCCAGGTCGAACGGCTCCGGATAGTCCACGCCGGGCTGCGGGAACTGGAGCTTGACGTAGTGGTCGGTGTACTCCCCGGCCGAGAAGTCAGCGAGCCCGGGACCGCCGAGCACGACCCGGATCAGGTGCGGCGACACCCGGACCGTGCTGAGCACCCGCCCCGCGTGCAGTGCGGGCGGCCGCCTCGGTGCCTCAGCCATGCCATCTCCTTGCCAGCGCTCGGATGCCGGGCGGAGGCCCGGCCAGCACCGACGCTACCCGGCGCGGCCACCGGCCCCGAACGCGAGCGAGCGGCCCGCCGGGGAACCGGCGGGCCGCTCGCTCGCGTAGGAGTCGTACTGAGAACCGAAGCTCAGCCGACCTTGCGGATCACCGCGCGACGGATCAGGAACTTGCCCGCCTCGCGGACCTGCTCGAACGCCGCGTTGTTCAGCAGCACACAGCTGCCGGACGCCGAGGTGACCTTGACGGTCGTCGACTTGTTGTTGTCCAGGTTCAGCACCGAGAGCGTGGTGCCGACCGGGAACGTTCCGCTGGACGCGGCGGGGGCGCCACCCTCACCCGAGAGGGTCACGGTCGAGCCGTTGCAGACCTGCTGGCCCGCGGCGGCGTTGTTTCCCGCGTTGTTGTTCCCACCGGCGTTGTTTCCGCCCGCTGCCGGGGGAGCCGCCGCCGGGGGAGCAGCGGGTGCTGCCGCCGGCGGAGCGGCGGGTGCCGCGGGTGCGGCATTGCCGCCGCCGGTGCAGCCGGCCGCTGCACGGCGCTGCTGGATCAGGTTGATGACAGCCTGGCGGTTGGCGATGCGGGCCGCGGACTGGGCGTCCGGGTTCGCCTGCTGGCCGGCGATGAAGTTCTGGTTGTTCTTCAGGGCCTGGTCGAGACCCCCACAGTTCTCGCCGCTGCCCTGAGGCTGGGCGTTGCCCTGCGCTGCACCCTGGGCGTTCCCGGCGGGTGCCGCGGCGTTGCCGGCCCCACCACACCCGGCCGCGGCGCGGCGCTGGTTGATGAGATCGACGACGGCCTGGCGGTTGGCGATCCGGGCCGTCGACAGGGCATCGGGATTGGCTCGCTGGCCGGCGATGAAGTTGAGGTTGTTCTGCAGAGCTGTGTTGAGTCCCCCGCAGTCCTCACCCGCCGCATTGCTGACGCCGGCGTATACGGCGAATCCACCGCCGATCATTGCGGCGACGATGGCCACCGCAGCGAACTTCCTCGTTCGGCTGACAGCGCTCATTCCGGACATTCACCACTCCTCTACCTATTCCCCCCAAGACGGGAAACACGGCCATCCACTACCACCGTGTAACTGGGGGAACGGGGAGCCTGCGCAGCGGGTTCAACCTTTCGCCACTTTGCCCCGGCCGGCCGGCTGACTGCCAGGTCGCCGTTTCGCTCCGCAGTCCTGGGCCGTGCGGCGTGGCCCGGATCGTCCCTCTTCCGGCTCCGATAACCGTTTAGGAAAACCGCCGGTCTGTCAGGCCGCGGTCCTCACATAACTCTCCGATGATATTTCGGGTGCAAATTGTGACTCTGGATGAGCGCCGCCGGTCACCCCGGCGGACCGCGTCATGACCCGGCGGGCATCGCCTGCCGGGCCGCACGGGGGAAGGAGCCCACCCAAGTGACATCTCGCCTGACTCGCTCGGTAGCGAAGGGGGCCGGCTGGGCAGCGACGCTGCTCGTCGCCGCCGCCAGCACCCAGATTCTGCCCGCGGCACCGGCCATGGCCGCGACCGCCTCGATCGCCGTGGCGCCGCTCGCGTCCGTCTACAAGGCGTCGACGACATACACGATGACCGTCAACGGGATCTCGGTGCCGATCAACGGGTACCAGGACTACGACTACGCAGAGTTCGCGATGGGCGCGGGCAATGCCACGGTGACGATCACCAAGCTCAACGCGACGAACGTCGGCGCCGCCTACATCAGCCCGCTGAAGTACGGCTACAAGGCCACCTTCAGCGGCAGCCGCGCCACGTTCACGATGACCTCGGCGCAGTACCTGATCGTCAAGCTCGACGGCCAGCGCCGGCTCATCCTCGCCGCGGATCCCACGGAGACGGACAAGCCCGCCAAGACCGGCACCGGGATCTTCAACGTCACGTCCAGCACGTACGCCGCGGACTCGACGGGCGCCAGGGTCACCACGCCCGCCGTCCAGAAGGCGCTCGACGCGGCCTCGGCCTACGGATCGGTCGCCGGCCACACCCGCGGCATCGTCTACATCCCGCGCGGGGTGTACCTGGTCGCGAACCTGGACCTGAACTCCAACACCGCGGTGTACCTGGAGGACGGGGCCGTGCTGCGCGCCCCGGCCACCAAGTCGCTGTACACCAAGGACGCCTACAAGGGCTCCCAGAGCCGTGACCTGACGTGGTGGATCCAGACCGCCTTCGGATCCACCAACATCAAGCTCTACGGCCGCGGGACCCTCGACGGCAACGGCCAGGCCAACGCCACCGCCGGGATCGGCACGAACATCCTCGCGCCGATCGCCACCAGCAACTTCACGCTGGACGGCCTGACGATCCGCGAGTCCGGATCCTGGGCGGTCATCCCCACCCGCTCGAACGACCTCTCGTTCAGCAACATGAAGCTGTTCAACCGGTTCGACATGGGCGAGAACGACGGCATCGACGTCATCGAGTCCCAGAATGTGACGGTCACGCGGGGTATCGGTATCGGCCTGGACGACCCGTACTCGACCAAGACCTGGCCGAAGGCGACGACGGCCGGCACCGACATCACCTATGGCTGGCCGGGCGAGGCCGAGGCGCTGTCCAACGTCACGTTCGACAACCTGGTCTCGTGGACGTACTGCTACGGCTTCAAGGTCGGCCAGGGCATGGCGGAGGACCAGTCCGGGGTCACGTTCAAGAACAGCGTGGTGTTCGACGCGGCCATCGGCCTCGGGATCCACCACAAGTGGGGCGCGGGTACGGCGAGCGGCATCACGTTCAGCAACATGGACATCGAGAACCTGAGCTACTCGAACGACAGCCGGCGCACGTGGCTCGTCTTCCTGGTCTACGACGGCTACAACGACGGCGCGGGCCCGATCACGGGCGTCAACGTCAGCAACATCAACGTCAGGAACAAGGGCACCACCCCGGCCGTCATGCGGGGGATCAGCGACACCGCGGCGATCAGCAACGTCACCTTCAACTCGGTGAAGATGCCCGGTGCCAGCACATACGCGACCACGATGGCCGGAATGAACCTCACCGACCGGGCCTTCGTCAGTGGCGTGACGATCCTGCCGGTGCAGGACCCGGAGCCTGTGTCCTAACCGGACCTTCGTGACGCAGATCGGCAGCCGAGACCGGCTGGTCCCCACGGGGCCAGCCGGTTTTCGGATGGGTACGGGGGTGGCACCTCGCGCGCTGCCGTGGATCATGGAGTCCATGGGTTTGCTGTCCGACACCGACGAGCTGGCCGGCGAGCTCTATCTCGTGCCGCCTGCCCGGTTCGTCGCCACCCGTGACGATCTGGCCCAGCAGGCCAGGGCGGCGGGTCACCCCGACCTCGCGCGCGAGCTGCGGGCGCTCCGGCGCCCCACCCAGAGCGCCTGGCTGGTCAACCTCCTCGCCAGGCACGAGCGCCCCGGGCTCGAACTGCTGTTCGCCGTCGGGCGTGACCTGTCCCGCCCCCGGTCCGGGCTGGCGGGGCCCGAGCTTCAGCGCCTGGCCGGCCTGCGGGCCAAGCGGCTGGCCGCCCTGCTCGACGCGGCCGCGGCCTGGGCCGCCGACTCGGGGGTCGTGCCGTCCTCGGCCGTGCTCGCCGAGACGGGCCGCACGCTGCGGGCGGCGCTCGCGGATCCGGCCGCGGCCGCCGCGGTGCTCTCCGGGCGGCTGACGAGGCCGCTGGCGGCCGCGCCGGGCGACAAGGCCGGTTCCCGGGTGGTCCGGCTCCCAGCCCCGGGCGAGGGCGCACCCGGCACCGGGGAGGACTTCGGCGACGACTGTTACCCCCACCTGCACATCGCCGCGGACCTGCCGGCGGAGAGCGATGACTACCCCGGCACCGACAGCGCCGGCAAAGCCGATATCGCAGACACTGCGGACACCGACCCGATGCCGAGCCGCGCGACCGTCGAGCTGGCCGCCGCGACCGCGCTGCACGAGTCGCGCAGGGAGGAGCTGGCCGAGGCCGAGGCTGCCCTCGCCGCGGCCCGGCAGCGGCTGCGCTGGCTGGACCGCCAGCACTCGGACGCCCGCCGCGAGAAGGCCGACGCCGAGCGCAGGCTCTCGGACGCCCAGCTCGCCGAGCAGGTCGCCGCCGACCTCCGCGCCGACGCCGAACACCGCACCCGCGCCTAACCACCCCCGCCCGCTCGGAAGTGCGGTAACTGTGGCCGGTCAGGACCGGTCGCGGTTACCGCACTTCGCGGAGGCGGAGGTGGAGGTGGAGGGGCGGGGTGGTGGCTCAGCCGTTGTAGCCGGCTGTGATTCGTGTGAAGGCCCAGTCGCTCTGGGCGATGCCGCTGCAGCTGGACTGCACTCCGCCGCCGGCGCAGCCGCGGTCGCGGTTGACGGCCCAGTAGGTGAACCGGGCCAGGTGCCGGGCGGCCGCCCAGTCCCGGATCTGGGTCCAGGTCGACTCGGAGGTGAGTTCCTGCTGGTCGGACAGCCCGTTCATGCCGGAGATCCCCATGTGGGTGTAGGCGGTGGCGTCGGACCAGCCGTACGCCGTCTTGAGGGTCGCCTTGAGTCCCTCGGCGGCGTTGACTGTGCTCTGGTACATGTTCGCGCCGCCGCCGAAGTCGAACGGCATGATCGTGAAGATGTCGATCCCGGCGCCGATCGCCTTCGACTGGGTGATGAGCCGGGTGCCCCAGTAGTTCGGTCCGGTGTTCAGGGTGCCGAAGGTGAGGATCGTCGTGATCCCCGGCTTGCGCTGCTTGAGGATCTTCAGCGCGTTCAGGATCCGGTCCTGTACCGCCTCGCTCTCGAACTCGTCGGAGTTCTCGATGTCGATGTCGATCGCCTTGAGCCCGTAGGCGTCGACGACCTTCTGGTAGGCACCGGCGAGGGCGTCCGCGGTCCCGCAGGCCGGTCCGAGCTTGTTGCCCTGGTAGCCGCTGACCGACGGGATGACGTCACCGCCACCGGCCCGGATCTGGTTGATCGCGGTCTGGTCGACGCCGCCGGTGAGCGGCCGCTGCCCGTCCCAGGCGGGGTTGCAGCCGTTCTGGGCCAGGATGAACGCCATCGTGAACCACTTGACACCGGTCTGGCTCTGCACGGTGGCCGGCGAGGGCGGATTGCCCCAGCCCATGAACAGGTACGGGGCGGCCTTGGCGATCCCGGACGGCGGCGGCGGGGGCGGCGGGGTCGCGTTCGGGGTCCACGTCTGGCTGCCGTTACCGCCGTTCTTGCAGTCCCAGAGGACGACCTGGGTGCCGGCGGCGGTGGCGCTGCCGTAGACGTCCAGGCAGCGGCCGGACTTGGTGTTGCTGATCGCGTTGGCGGCGGTCAGGGTGAACTTCTGGTCCGCCCCGCCGTGGCACGGCCAGACGATGATGGCCGTGCCGTTCGCGGTGCCGCCGCCGTTCGCGTCGAGGCACTTGACGGCGCCGCCGACGGTCACCTGGATCTCGCTCGCGGCCGTCGAGGTGAACTTCTGGCTCGCGCTGCCGTTGCAGTCCGCGATCGTGAGGCGCGTGCCGTCGGTGCTGCCCGGGACGTTGAGGCAGCGGCTCGCGAGTTTGTTTACCAGCGTCGCGCCGGTGATGGCCGCGTCGGCCGCCGGTGCGGCCGCAGTGACCGTGACGGCGACGGCGACAGTAGTGAGGGTCAGCGCGGCGACGAGCGCGGCCGCGTTCCTCCGGCGGGAGCTGACGTGTGGGGACCCGATGACCATGGCGAGCTCCAGGGGTGCTGCGTGGACCGCCGCTCGTCATCTCTGGTGGGGCAGAAGTGCCAGTGTGGGGGCGCGGCGAAAGTGACCTCAGGGTGGACTAGACCAGTGGTCCACGTCAATGACTAGACCATGCCCTGAGGTGCAGGTTCCCCACGAAGAACGGAGCGTGCGGACCCCGGCTGGGGCCCGCACGCTCCGTTCATGAAGCTCGTGAAACCTGCGGCTCGCTGAGACCTACGGCTGGCTGCGGGGCGAGTGCGGCGACAGCGTGTCGATGAACTCGTTGCCGTCGTGCGCCTCACCGGCGGCGTGCAGCGCCTTGCCCGGCAGGGCCTTCACACCCTTACCGGCGAGCGAGGGGGTGCTCGGCGTGACCGGCACGCCGGCCTTCTTCGCGCCGTACACGACCTGCTCGTAGGCGCGCTGGGCGAGCCCGTACGCGCCGCGGTACTGCTGCTTGGACAAAGCCGCCTGGGCCTGTCCAAGCAGGCTGTCGGCCTCCTCGAGGTTGGCCTCGGCCTTGCCGGCGTCCGGATCCGCGATGACCTTGGCCGCGAGCTTGTTCGCCGCCTCGTTGTACGCGGCGAGCAGGAACCGGTCGCTGTTGTCCCGGTCGAACTGGCTGAAGTCCCAGTTCAGGTCGATGTAGCTCATCATCGAGTTGTTCTCGTCGCCGGAGTTCGCGAAGAACGTCGCGTCGCCGGGGCCGTAGTCCACACCGGTCTCGCTGTCGTAGCCGTCGTGCGGGTGGCTCATGCCCAGGTGGTGGCCGATCTCGTGGATCAGCGTCGTGGTCAGGCCGTAGCCCGCCGCCACGACCTCGGGGGAGATGAACCCGAACACGAAGGACTGGGTGCCGTCGGTGTAGTTGTCGTCGGCGTAGCCCAGCGCCGGGGTGCCCACGCCGGCGTTCACCGAGTAGTTGTAGACCGGCAGCTCGTAGTCGACCTTGCCCTGGTCGTCGAGCACCGACGGCAGGTCCTTGACGCCCTGCAGGAACAGGTTCGCGCCCGCCGGGTAGCCGGTCTCGGGGTAGCAGGAGACGTTGGCGAGCTGCTTGGTGTAGCAGTCCTCCGGGGCGCCGGCGTAGGTGAGGTCCTGGTGGTCGTAGTCCAGGGTGTTGCGCCAGCGCAGCTTCTTGAGCTGGTCCAGCAGGAGCTTCGGCTTGATGTAGGCGGCGCCCGCGTTGACGCCGGTCCAGCCCTCGTAGGTGTTCACGTCGAGGTTGATCGACTTCGGCGGCGCCGCGGTGGGCAGCTCCGCCGGGTACAGCGGCGAGGTCGTGAACAGCAGGTTCAGCGCCACGTACCGGGTGATCTTCGCCAGGTCGCCGGTCAGCTCGGAGGCCGCGCGGTAGCCCTTGGCGGTGTACTCCCAGGTCGGGGGCATTCGGTAGTCCTCGACGCCGTTGCCGTCGAGATCCTTGGTGTCGACGTTCCAGTTCTGCGTCCACGACTCGGGGCCGGCGGACAGGTCGTGGAACCAGACCCGGGCGAGCTTGCCGTTGCCGTCCTGAAGGTCGTCCGGGGTGGTGCCGCCCCAGGCGATCAGCTTGCGGCTGGCCCGCTCCTTGCCGAAGTTGTAGCCGGTGTCCGGATCGGGCTCGTCCGTCTTGGTGTAGACGTGGTGGACGAAGTCCTTGCGGCCGTACCAGTTGATGAGGAACACCGTGTCGTGCTTGACGTCCACACCGGACGGTGGGTTCGTCGCCAGCCAGTGCTCGACCGTCGGCGCGTCGATCTCGTGGTTGTCCTTCACGTCCAGCACGTTCTTCTGCTCGTCGTTGTACTGCTGCTGGAACGTGGTCAGCGGCGCGGGCTTGGCCAGTCCCTTGAGCTTGGTGAAGAACTTGTCCTCGTACGCCTTGCTCGTGTACTGCACCTGGTAGTCGTAGGTGTACTTCAGGCCCAGCTTCTCGGTGATCCCGTAGGGCAGGCGCGAGCGCGCGACCGGCTCGTACGTCTTGGGCAGCGCGCCGGTGAAGGCGCCCTTGTTGACCTGGGTGGGCTCGTAACCGACGAACACCACGTTGACCTTCACCTTCTCGGTGAGGTTCGGCTGCCCGCCGGGGTTGAGGTGGTCGTACGAGGAGGCCATCGCCTGGGTGGCGGGTATGACGGCAACGCCGGCTACCACGGCGGCCGTCGTGGCTAACGCCAGCCTCAATCCCGGTTTCATGCAGTGGATCCCTTCGGTCAGCCGGGATCGCCGCCCGGCTGGGGAGGCAGTGCCCGGTGGGATGGTCGCGCGGAAGGCGCCCCCGCACCGTGCCAGTCCACCCGCCCGCTGTAAATACAGCAGATTGGTCACGGGCCAGTCTGCCGGTGGCGCGCAACAGCCCCGGACGGCGCGCGGCCGCCCGGGGCTGGCCGGTCAGTTCGCCGCGGGTGTGTAGTGCTCCGCCGCGTCTCCGGTGATCACGTAGCTGCGGCCACCGTCCGCGCCCACCGGGACGTCGCCCGCCACCGTGACCCGGTGCAGGAGGCGGGGCAGGTCGCCGTAGTCGTCCGGGGCGTAGTGCTGCGTGATCCGGTTGTCGAAGACCACGACGTCGCCCGGCGACCACGCCCACCGGAACACGTTCTCCGGCCGGGTGACGTAGGCCTGCAGCAGCCGCAGCAGGTCCCGGGACTCGGTGGTGGACAGCCCGGAGATCCGCTGGGCGAAACCCCCGATGAACAACCCGCGCTCGCCGGACTCCGGATGCACACGCACGACGGGGTGCGCGGTCTCGTACTTGGTGGAGGTGAAGACCTTCTGGCGCTCGGCCTTGGCGTCGGTGAGGAACTGCGGCTGGACGTAGTCGTAGACGTTGCTGTGCACGGCCCACAGCCCGTCGGCGAGGCGGCGCAGTTCCGCGGGCAGGTCGCGGTAGGCACCGGCGGTGTTGGTGATGAGGGTGTTCCCGCCGTAGGGCGGCACGACGATCGCGCGCAGGGTGGAGATCTTCGGCGGGCTGAGCACGAAGGTGACGTCGGTGTGCCAGTTGTTCGCGCGGATCCCCTCATCGCCGCTCACCTCGAGCACGTTCGGCAGCCCGTCGGCCGACGGCACGGTCGGGTGCGCCTTGGTCAGCTCGCCGAACTGGGCGGCGAACGCGAGCTGACCCGGATCGTCGAGGTCCTGCGCACGGAACACGATCGCCTTGTGCTCGACCAGGGCCGCGGTGATCTCGGCGGTCAGGCCCTCGCTCAGGCTCTCGCGGAGGTCGACGCCGGTGATCTCGGCGCCGATCCGGCCGCCGATGCGGCGGACGTCGAATCCGGTGCTGGTACTGGTCATGCGGTGCCTCCTGACGGCGATGGGCACGGCGGTGCGCGGGCACGGCCGTGGCCTCGGGTGGTGGGAGTGCTCATGCGCGCTCGCCCGCCGAGCGCTCGACGCAAAATTCGTTGCCCTCCGGATCGGCGAGCACGACCCAGCCCGTGCCGTCCGCCGCGCGGTGGTCGGCGACCTGGGTGGCTCCGATGCCGAGCAGGCGCGCGACCTCGTCGTCGCGGGTGCGGTCCTGTGGCTGGAGGTCGAGGTGGATCCGGTTCTTGCCCTGCTTGCCCTCGGGCACGGCGATGAACAGCAGCCCGGGGACACCCGGTTCGCCGGGGACGAGCAGCGCTTCGGGGTCGGTGGGGAAGTTCGGGTTGCCGGGCTCGTCACCCCAGCCGGTGACGGCGGCCCAGAACTGGGCGAGCGGGTAGGGATCCGTGCAGTCGACGGTGATGTGCCTGATGCGTGCGGTCATCCGCTGATCCTGCCCCGGCCGGCGGCTCCGGCTCGGGGATTAACAGAGCGCGCTGGCGTGGCGCCGCAGGTCGACGTGCCTGCGCTCGGTGAGGGGCGCGGGGAAGGTCATAGGCAGATATTCACACAATGCCTAGCGGACTACAAGGGTTTGCCGCGAAATGCGGTCGGCCAGGCCTCCCGGCCGTAGAGTGGGCCCATGACCTGGGACGAGGCCGACGTCGCCGCCGCCAGGGAACGGCTCGTCGCGGTCGCCGCACACCTGCCGGGCGTCGAGACCGCCGACGATCACGGCCACACCGGATTCGAGCTCCGCGGCAAGCGGATCGGCTGGCTGCTCGCCGGCCACCACGGCGACGGCCGGCTCGCGCTGTGGGTCAAGGCCCCGGCGGGGGAGCAGGACGCGCTGGTCTCCGGCGATCCGGGCCGGTACTTCGTCCCCCCGTACCTCGGTCACCGCGGCTGGGTCGGCGCCCTGGTCGACCGGGCGTCCGATCCGGACTGGCCCGAGATCACCGCCCTCCTCGAACAGGCCTGGCGCATGACGGCAGGCAAGCGCGCCATCACCGCCTACGACGCGACCCACTGACGCCCGGCCCTCGGGACGGGCGCCGGCGGTGTGGCTGGGGTGCGGGTCAGGCGAATTCGGTGAGGATCGCGTCGGAGAACTCCGGCCATACCGATGCCCACTCGCCGAAGTCGCGGCCAGCCAGACAGGCGCAGGCCAGGTTCGCGTCCGGATCGACCCACAGGAACGACCCCGACTTGCCGAAGTGGCCGAACGTGCGGGGCGAGTTCGCGGATCCGGTCCAGTGCGGGCTCTTGTGGCCCCGGATCTCGAAGCCCAGACCCCAGTCGTTGGGGGACTGGCGGCCGTACCCGGGCAGGATCCCGTCGAGCCCCGGGAACTGCACCGTCGCCGCCTCCCGGGACAGCACCGGGCCCAGCAGCGACGGGGCGAGCAGTTCGTGTCCGAAGCGGGCGAGATCCGAGAGGGGGCCGGTGATGCCGTGCGCCGGGGATCCGCCGAGATGCGTGCGGGCCAGGTGCAGCGGCGCTAGCACGGTCTCGGCCATGAGCTCGCCGAACGTGTCCTCGGCGAGGTCCCGCGCGAGTACCTCGAAGCCGGCGTTGGAGTACACCCGGCGGCGGCCCGGCGGCGAGAGCGCGGCCGGATCGTCCGGCCCCACCCCGGACGCGTGCGCCAGCAGGTGCCGGACCGTCGACCCGGGCGGCCCGGCCGGATCGCCGAGGTCGACGTCCCCGCGCTGGACCGACAGCAGCACCGTGTAGGCGCTGACCAGCTTCGTCACCGAGGCCCACGGCCGCGGATCGTCGGGCCCCTCGATCGCCAGCACCCCGCCGGGACCGATCACGGCGACCGCGGGGTCACTCACCGGCCAGGTCTTCAGCAGCCCGAACGCGCTCACGCACGGCCCTCGCTTCGCTCTAGCCGGCCTGAGCCGGTCGCACTGTGCCTCCAGGTTCGCTCGCTCCGCTCGCTCACGCCCGCACTCTAGCCAGCGGCCGTTACCGGACGACCAGGGTCCTGCCGTCGGGGCGGGCCGGTAGCAGCTCGCCGATCACCGGGTAGCCCGGCACCTCGCCCGCCACGAGCAGTCCGCCGGAGATCTGCGCGTCGGCGAGTAGCAGCAGTTCGCTCTCGGCGATCCCGGTGAAGTCGCCGTGCGGGCGCACCCAGTCGAGGTTGCGCCGGGTACCGCCGCTGACGTATCCGGCCGCGAGGGACTCCCGGGCGTGCGCGAGGTACCCGACGGATCCGGCGTCGATCAGCGCCGTGACCCCGCTGGCCCTGGCGAGCTTGTGCAGGTGGCCGAGCAGTCCGAAGCCGGTGACGTCGGTGGCGCAGGTCGCGCCCTCGTCGAGCGCCGCCCGGGACGCCTCGGCGTTGAGCTGGGCCATCACCTCGACCGCGTGGGCGAACGGCTCGCCGGTGGCCTTGTGGTGGGTGTTGAGCACCCCGGTGCCCAGTGGCTTGGTGAGGGTGAGGGGCAGTCCGGCGCGGCCGGTGTCGATCCGGAGCAGGTGGTCGGGATCGGCGTACCCGGTGACGGCCATCCCGTACTTCGGCTCCGCGTCGTCGACGCTGTGCCCACCGCCGATGTGGCAGCCGGCCGCCGCGGCCGCGTCCCGGCCGCCGCGCAGGACCTCGGCCGCGAGCGACATCGGCAGCACGGCCCGGGGCCAGGCCAGCAGGTTCACGGCGACCAGTGGCGTGCCGCCCATGGCGTAGACGTCCGAGAGTGCGTTCGCCGCCGCGATCCGGCCCCAGTCGTAGGGGGAGTCCACGACCGGGTTGGAGAAGTCGGCGGTGCTGACGATGGCCGAGCGGGGACCGGTCCGGACCACGGCCGCGTCGTCGCCGTGCCGGAGTCCGGCCAGCAGTTCGGCGGCGCCGTCGGTGGGCGCCAGTCCGGCCACCACGTCTTCGAGCTCGCCGGGCGGGATCTTGCAGGCGCAGCCGCCGCCGTGCGCGTACTGGGTCAGCCGCAGAACCTCGGTGATCGTCATGCGAACGCACTCTGGCACGCCCCGGTTGCGGGGTGCGGGCGCCGCGCGGGGTCCGCCGGAGGGTAGGCGTCGTGAACTTTCGCGATCCGTAATCGGGGTGATTGTCCTTGGGAGTGCAGGACGGCCGCCCCAGGGCGTTTGGGGCGGCCGTCCTGGGTGAACTCGCCGTGGGCCGGAGCCCGCGGCGTCCTCGGTGAGCCCTCCCGCGAGGGACGCCGGGAGGAGCGCGGCGGCCGAGGCCGCCTGTCACCGGGAGTGATGGCCGACGCGATGCCATCGCGGCGGCACGCGGCCACCGGTACGTCATGTCGTACAAACCCGACATTCCGTTACAGCCCGGCGGCGGCCTTGTGGCGGCTCCCGCGCGTATCCACAGTGGCGGCGTGCCCCAGTTGCCGCGGCGGGCGCCCGGATGGGACTGTGCGTAAATGCCTGAGAAGGAGCCCTCGCCCGAACGCGTATCGGCATTCCCCCCGATCGCCGACTACGCCTTCCTCGCCGACTGCGAGGTCACCGCGCTCATCGCGCCCAGCAGTTCGGTCGAATGGCTCTGCCTGCCGCGGCTGGACTCGCCGAGCGTGTTCGGGTCGGTGCTCGACAGGGATGCCGGCGGCTTCTGGTTCGCCCCGACCGGGCTGAGCGAGCCGGCCGACCGCCGCTACATCCCCGGCACGCTGGTGCTGGAGACGAGCTGGGGCACCCCGACGGGCTGGGTCGTGGTGCGTGACCTGCTGGTCATGGGGCCGTGGCACCACGGCGGCGACCAGTCGTACACCCACCGCAGGGCTCCCACCGACTACGACGCCGACCACGTACTGCTGCGCACGGTGAAGTGCGTCAACGGCGAGGTGCAGTTCACGCTCGACTGCCAGCCGGTCCTCGATTACGGCCGCACGCCGGTGCACTGGGAGTACGGCGAGCGCGGCTACCACGAGGGCATCGCCACCGCCGAGGGCAACGACCTGCGGCTGCGCCTGAACACTGACATGCGGCTGGGTTTCGAGAGCGGCCGGGCGATGGCGCGCACCCTGCTCAAGGCCGGCGACACCCGCTTCTGTGCGCTGTCGTGGACCGAGCACGAGGCTCCGCAGTCCTACGACGACGCGTACGAACGCCTGGTCTGGACGGCACACCACTGGCAGCACTGGCTGGCCCGCGGATCCTTCCCGGACCACCGCTGGAGCGCCTACCTCCAGCGCAGTGCGCTCACGCTCAAGGGCCTGACGTTCTCCCCGACCGGGGCGGTGGCCGCCGCGGCCACGACCTCGCTGCCCGAGACCATGGGCGGACCGCGCAACTGGGACTACCGCTACACCTGGTTCCGCGACTCGATGTTCGCCCTCACCGCGCTGTACAGCCTCGGCTTCGACTGGGAGGCCAACGACTTCTTCTGGTTCATCGCCGACACCGCCGAGCGCGACGGCGAGCACCTGCAGATCATGTACGGGGTCGACGGCGAGCGGGATCTCACCGAGCACGTCCTCGATCACCTGGGTGGGTACGAGAACTCCAAGCCGGTACGGATCGGCAACGGCGCGTACGAACAGCGCCAGCACGACCTGTGGGGATCGGTCGTGAGCAGCATCTACCTGCACGCCCGCTCGCGGGAGCACGGGCGGCTCGACGGCCGGGCGTGGAAGATCCTGCGTGACCAGGTCAGCCAGGCGCTCGAGCACTGGCAGAAGCCCGACCAGGGCATCTGGGAGATGCGCGGCGAGCCCAGGCACTTCGTGTCCTCGAAGATCATGTGCTGGGTGGCGGCCCACCTCGGTGCGCGGATGGCCCGGTTCCGCGACGAGACCGAGCTCGCGCAGGAGTGGCAGGCCGCGGCCGAGCAGATCAAGGCCGACGTGTGCGAGCGCGGGGTGTCCGGCCGGGGCGTGTTCCGCCAGCACTACGACACCGACGCGCTCGACGCGAGCCTGCTGCTGATCCCGATCCTGGGGTTCCTGCCGCCCGACGATCCGCGGGTGAAGGCGACGGTTCTGGCGATCGCCGACGAGCTGACCGAACACGGCCTCGTGCTGCGGTACCGGGTGGAGGAGACCGACGACGGGCTGAACACCGAAGAGGGCACGTTCACGATCTGCTCGTTCATGCTGGTCTCGGCCCTGTGCGCGATCGGCGAGCAGAAGCGCGCGAAGGACCTGTGCGAGAAGCTGCTGACGATGGCGAGCCCGCTGGGCCTCTACGCCGAAGAGCTGGATCCGCACACCGGCCGGCACCTGGGCAACTTCCCGCAGGCGTTCACGCACCTGGCCCTGATTACGGCGGTCCTCGACGTGATCGGCGCCGACCGGTTCGGCCGTCCCAGCACCCGCTGACGATCCCCGCGGGCCGCGGTCGCGGGGGCCGGCCGGTGACGTTCGGTGAGGCTCGGAGCGGGCCGGTCTAGTCCAGGGTGGACGCGTTGGTCGGTCCCGCGTCCGCTCGGGGTGACGCTGCGTGTGGCCGTACCCGTCTGCAAAGGTCTAGTCCATTGCGGAGGGTGAAAGTCCGGCCCGCGTTAGGTCTTCATTGGAGTGTCCACCGTAAACTGTGACGTGGCGACGACGCAGGGTCACCGAGAGTTGC
>JAOPVE010000184.1 GCA_025963185.1 Actinomycetes bacterium | reverse complement strand
CGTTTCCCGCCCGCTGACCTGCGGAGGCGCCCGAATGCGGCGCCCAGGCGCACCGCGCGGCCGTCTCAGGGTGAGACGGCCGCGCGCCCGAGCCACCACGATCCCCGAAGTGCGGTACCTCCTGCCGGTCCCGGCCGGCCGCGATTACCGCGCTTCGCGGTGCACGGCGTCAGCGCTGGAGCCACTCGGCGGCTTCGGCGGCGGGCAGCGTGCGCCCCATCGTGATCGTGAGGGATCCGGCTCGCCGCAGGTCCGGGCGGCGCGCCCAGCCCAGCGGTGGCCGGGCGAGTGTGACAGTCCGCCGTCCGGCGAGGACGGGCAGGTCGGCGGCCAGCCCCTCGCCGGTGAGCCGGCCCCCGGAGGGTGCGGCGAGCACGGCCCGGTCGCGGCGCCCGGCCAGCCCGGCGGTCCTGAGTAGCAGGAGCAACTCACGGTTGAGCGCCACCCCGCCCACGGTGACCTCGTAGACCTCCCGGGCGGGCCGGCTGATCACCCGGAGCGGCTCCCCGTCGAGCGTGCCGAGCGACTGGACGAGGCAGTCCAGCCCGCCGGCCATCAGCGGTGCGAGCGACCGGGCCGCGGTCAGCAGTTCGTCCCGCAGCGGGAACGCGGCACGGAGGATGGGCGTGGCGAGCAGTGTGGTGGCCGCCATCGCCCAGTCCGGGGCGCAGAACCAGGACTCGGTCAGCTCGTACGGGTTCGGCACCCCGGTCCGGGGGTCGGACCTGCCGAGCTGGCGCAGGGCGTTCGCGAAGTCGACCCGGTTGTCCGCGGGGAGCGGGAACGGGATCCGGCGGGTCGTGTGGCGCCAGGCCACCGGGAAACCCGCCGCGAGGCCGAGGACGGTCAGGAGGCCGGCCGCGACCGGTCCGGCCAGCGGCTGGGGGTCCGCGCCGCCTTCGGTCATAGCTCCGCACAGCACGGCGAGACGGCCGCCGACGCCAGGCGGGACCCGGGCGGTCAGCGGTGCCAGGCGAGCGACCGCGGCGGTGAGCTCGGCCGCGTCACGGTCCCGGGCCGCTTCCCACGCCGGGACGATCGCCCGCTGGATGGCGGCCGCGTCCTCGGCGGCTACGGCGTCCTCGATCTCGGAGCATCGCTGATCCAGCACCTGACGGAGCGTAGTCAGGTGCTAGTTCTTCAGGGCGGCGAGGGTCTCGCGGGCGATCTGGAGTTCCTCGTCGGTCGGGACGACGAGGACGGCCACCGCGGATCCGCTGGGGGAGATCACCGTCCGGTGCTGCTCGTTGTGCCCGTGGTGGATCGTGATGCCGAGCCCCTCCAGCCCGGCGAGCGACTGCGCCCGGATCCGTGCCGAGTGCTCACCCACCCCGGCGGTGAACACCACGGCGTCGAGGCGGCCCATCGCGGCGAGGTAGGCGCCGACGTACTTGCGGATCCGGTAGCAGTACACGTCGAGCGCCAGGATCGCGTCCGGGTCGCCCTCGTCCGCCCGCCGGGTGACCTCCCTGACGTCGTTGTCCCCGCACAGCCCCAGCAGCCCGGACTTCGCAGTCAGCAGCGTCTCGGCCTCGCCGGGGTCCAGCCCGGCCACCCGGTGCAGGTGGAACACCACGGCCGGATCGACGTCCCCGCTGCGGGTGCCCATGACCAGCCCCTCCAGCGGCGTGAGCCCCATCGAGGTGTCCACCGGCTTCCCGCCGAGGATCGCCGCCGCGCTCGCCCCGTTGCCCAGGTGCAGCACGATCATCGCGAGGCCGGCGAGCGGCCGGCCCAGCACTTCGGCGGCGCGGGCCGACACCCACGCGTACGAGGTCCCGTGGAAGCCGTACCGGCGGATCTGATGCTCGCGCGCGAGTTCGGCGGGCAGCGCGTAGGTGGCCGCGCGGGGCGGCAGCCCGTGGTGGAACGCGGTGTCGAAGACGGCCACGTGGGGCACGTCCGGGCGGATCGCGCGCATCGCCTCGATCCCGGCGATCCCGCCCGGGTTGTGCAGCGGCGCGAGCGGCACCAGGTCCCGGATCGCCGCGAGCACGCCGGCGTCGATCACGGTGGCGGCGGTGAAGCGCTCGCCGCCGTGGACGATCCGGTGGCCGATCGCGGTGAGATCCGTGGCCTCGCGCAGGTCGTAGCCGGCGTCCGCCAGCTGCTCGGCGACCTGGTCCATCGCCGCGCCGTGATCCGGTGCGGTGCTCCCGGCCTCGCCAATCCGTTCGACCAAGCCCCCGGCGATCCGCTGGCCCGCGGCCGGGTCGAGGAGCTGGTACTTGACCGTCGAGGATCCGCTGTTGACGACCAGGACCGTCATGCCTGACCCGCCTGGATCGCCGTGATCGCCACCGTGTTCACCACGTCGGTCACCGTGCACCCCCGGCTCAGGTCGTTGACAGGCTTGCGCAGGCCCTGCAGGACCGGCCCGATCGCGACCGCACCCGCCGAGCGCTGCACGGCCTTGTAGGTGTTGTTGCCCGTGTTCAGGTCGGGGAACACGAACACGGTCGCCCGCCCGGCCACCACGCTGCCGGGCAGCTTCGCCGCGGCCACTCCCGCGTCGACGGCGGCGTCGTACTGGATCGGCCCCTCGACGGGCAGATCCGGGCGCCGCTCGCGGACCAGCTTGGTCGCGACCCGCACCTTGTCGACGTCCGCGCCGGATCCGGACTCGCCGGTGGAGTAGGAGAGCAGGGCGATCCGCGGCTCGATCCCGAACAGGACCGCGGTGGCGGCGCTGGAGATCGCGATGTCCGCGAGCTGGCCGGCGTCCGGATCCGGGATCACCGCGCAGTCGCCGTACACCAGCACCCGGTCGGCCAGGCACATGAGGAACACGCTGGACACGGTGCTCACCCCGGGCACGGTCCGGATCACCTCGAACGCCGGCCGGATCGTGTGCGCGGTGGTGTGCGCGGCCCCGGACACCATCCCGTCGGCCAGCCCCTCGTGGACCATGAGGGTGCCGAAGTAGCTCACGTCCCCGACGGCGTCGCGGGCCTGGGCCAGCGTCATGCCCTTGTGTGCCCGCGCCCTCGCGTAGGCCGCGGCCAGCCGCTCGCGCAGCGGCACGGACCCGGGCGCGGCCGGATCCACGATGGACGCCCCGCCGATGTCCAGCCCGAGCGCCGCGGCCCGCCGGGTGATCGCGTCCGAGTCACCCAGCAGGGTCAGCTCGGCCACCCCGCGCCGCAGGATCGTCTCGGTGGCGCGCAGGATCCGGTCGTCGGTGCCCTCGGGCAGCACGATGTGCCTGCGGTCGGTCCTGGCGCGCTCGACCAGGTCGTACTCGAACATCAGCGGCGTGACGCGGGTGGAGCGGCTGATCTCGATCCGCCGGGCCAGGTCCGGCACGTCGACGCCGCGCTCGAAGCAGCCGAGCCCGGCGCTGATCTTGCGGGCGCTGCCGGTGGTGATCCGGCCCTGCACGCCTGCGACGGCCTGCGCGGTGGTGAAGGTGTCGGTGCCCACGGCCAGCACAGGGGTGCCGGGGGAGAGCCCGGCGAGCAGGCCGCGCAGCCGCTCGTCGGGCAGCAGCCCGGCGGTGAGCAGCAGCCCGCTGGCGTGCGGAGCGGTCGCCGAGGCCGCCGCGGCCAGCATGCCCACGACCACGTCGTCGCGGTCACCGGGGGTGAGCACAAGCGTGCCGTCGCGCAGCAGGTCGAGGACCGCAGGCAGCGTCGCCGCGCCCACGAGGACCCCGCGGACGTCCCGGTCGAGCTCCGCCGGATCCCCGAGGACCAGCCGGGCGCCGGTCGCCGCCGCTACCTCCCCGACGGTCGGCTCGGTCAGCGCCGGATCCGCCGCGAGCACGTACACGGGCGGCTCGGACCCGGCCGTGAGGATCCGCGCCTCGGCCACCACGCCGGGCTCCACCCGGTTCGCCACGACGGCGACCAGCGGATTCCCGGCGGCGGTGACGGCGTCGGCGGCCATCCGGGCGGCCCCGGCCACCTCGGCGGCGGTGCGGTCCTCCCCGCTGACGACCGCGAGGACCGCGGCGCCGAGGTTGTCGGCGATCCGCAGGTTGAGGGCGAACTCCGCCGGGGACGCTCCGGTGAGGTCGCTGCCCAGGCACACCATGGCCGGGAACCTGGCCTCGGCCGCCCTGAACCGCTCGACCACCTTGCTGACCAGCCAGTCCGGGTCGCCGGCGTGGGTGCGGACCTCGGCGTAGTCCAGCCCACACAGGTCCGCCGGATCGGCGTCCATGCCGTACCGGTCCCGGAACAGGGCGACGAGCGGATCCGGGGCGTCCCTGCTCGCGACGATGGGGCGGAAGAACCCGGCCCCGCCGATCCGCCCGGCCAGCATCTCCATGACCCCGAGCGCGATCACGGACTTGCCGGTGGCCGGTTCGAGCGCCGCGATGTACAGGGTCGGAGCCACGCGGTGATTCTAGGAGTATCCGCCGACAGGGCCATGCGGCTCCGGCCGGCCTGTCGGCGGGCACTCTGGGAGTGCCCGCGCGGCCCGCCGGGCGATGGCGCCGCGGTTCTGCGATTCTGTGCCGGTGACCGCCGCCGAGCCGCCCGTACCCGAGCCCGCGGCGGGCGGGCCGTCCTCGGCGCCACCCGCGGCCCAGGAGCCGGCGTGGGCCCCGCTGCGGATCGGCGTGTTCCGGATGCTCTGGATCGCGGTCCTGCTCAGCCAGGTCGGCACCTGGATGCAGACCGTCGGGGCGCAGTGGCTGCTGGTCAGCAGGCCGGGCGCGGCGACCCTGGTCTCGCTCGTGCAGACGGCGAGCACCCTGCCGGTGCTGTTGCTGGCGCTGCCGTCCGGGGTGCTGGCCGACTCGTTCGACCGCCGCCGGCTGCTGATCGTCGTGCAGGTCTTCCAGTTCGGCACGGCCGCGACCCTGGCGGCCCTGACGATCGCCGGGCAGATGTCGCCGGCGCTGCTGCTGATCCTCACGTTCGGGCTCGGCTGCGGGACCGCGCTGACCGCCCCCGCCTACCAGGCGCTGATCCCCGAGCTGGTGCCCCGGCCGATGCTGCCCTCGGCGTCCGCGCTCGGCGCGATCAGCATGAACCTGGCCAGGGCGATCGGCCCGGCGATCGCCGGTCTCATCGTCGCGAGCCTGGGCGCGGGCACGGTGTTCGCGATCAACGCGGCGAGCTTCGCGGTGTTCGCCGTGGTCCTGTTCTCCTGGCGGCGCGAGCCCGCGGACGGCCAGGAGCCCGCCGAGCCGTTCCTCGCCGCGCTGCGGGCCGGAAGCCGGTACGTGCGGCACTCGCCGGTCATGCGCCGGTTCCTGCTCCGGCTGAGCCTGTTCGTGGTCCCCGGGGTGGCGCTGTGGGCGCTGCTGCCGCTCATCGCCACCGAGCGCCTGCACCTGGGAGCCACCGGATACGGGCTGCTGCTGGCCGCGCTCGGCATCGGCGCGGTCGCCGGGGCGCTCGGCATGCCCCGGTTCCGGCGCTGGTTCTCGCACAACCAGGTGCTCGCGATCGCGAGCGCTTCCTACGCCGTCGCCGTCGTGGTGACCGCGCTCGTACCCGTCTTCTGGATCGCCATGGTGGTGCTCGTCCCCGCCGGTGCCGCCTGGGTCGCCGTGCTGGCCAACGCCAACGCCGACGTCACCCTGTTCCTGCCGCGCTGGGTCCGGGCCCGCGGGCTGAGCACGTATCAGCTGGTGTTCTTCGGCGCCCAGGCGATCGGCGCGGCGGGCTGGGGCCTGCTCGCGGACGTCGCCGGGCTGGTCCCCGCACTCGTCGCGGCCGGGGTCATGGCGGCCGGATCCGCGGCCACGATCCGGATCTGGCCCCTGCCCGACACCCGCCACCTGAACCGGGAGCCGGCCTCGTACTGGCGCGAGCCGCAGCTCGCCGCCGAGCCGGACCCCACCGCGGGCCCGGTGGTGGTCGAGGTGACCTACCTCGTCCGCGAGGAGAACCGGCAGGCCTTCCTCGCGGCCATGGAGAACGTGCGGCGGTCGCGGCGGCGCACCGGGGCGGTCCAGTGGGGAATCTTCACCGACGGCGAGCAGCCCAGCCGCATGGTCGAGGTGTACGTCGTGCCGACCTGGGAGGAGCACCTGCGCCAGCACACCGGGCGGCTGACGGCCACCGACCAGGCGTTCGAGGAGCGCGCGCACGCCCTGGTGGACGGCGAGCCGCAGGTCGTGCACCTGCTCCCGGCCGAGCCCTGATACATCGCGATCGCGAATGGTTTAGACCATTGACCGGCCGCCGGGCCCGGCCTGATGATTCGCACGATCCGCGGCACCCCACGCCGCAGGGCCATCTCGCTCGGGCCACGTCGCTCGGGTCACCTAGCTCGGCCACTCCGCTCGCCCCCCACGGTCCGGTCTCCGGACGCGATCAGGAGGACTCCCATGATCCTGCGCCGACGGGTGGCCGCGGTCATCGCGGTAGCCAGCGCGCTCGCCGCCGGAGCGGTGCTCACCGCCGCCAGCGCCGAGGCCGCGGTGACCGGCACGCCGATGAACCTGGTCAGCGCGGCGTCGGGCCGCTGCATGACCGTCGAGGGCGCGGCCGTCGGCAACGGGCTGCGCGCGGTGGTCTTCGACTGCAACGGCAAGGCCAACCAGGCGTGGACCCTGACCACCGCCAGCGAGATCCGGGTCTACGGCGGCGCGGACACCAAGTGCCTGGAGTCCGCGAACAGCGGAACCGCCGGGGGCACCCGGGTCCAGACCAACGTGTGCAGCGGCGGGGCGAACCAGAAGTTCACCATGGAGACCAGCGGCTGGATCCGCGGCACCCAGTCCAACCTGTGCCTGGACGTCAGCGGCGGCGGCACCAGCCCGAACAACACCCCGGTCGTGCTCTGGCCCTGCAGCACCACGGCCGCGAACCAGCGCTGGGGCCAGAAGACCCCGCCCGTGACGCCGCCGCCGCCCCCGCCGGCCGGCGGCAAGCACGCCTGGCCCTACCTGGACATCACCGCGACCACCCCGTCGCTGGCCTCGGCCGCCGCCGCGAGCGGGCACAAGTTCTACACCCTCGCCTTCGTCATCGGCGGCAGCGCCGGGTGCGCCCCGACCTGGGGCGGGTCTATCCCGCTGACCGACTCGCGGATCGGGAACGACATCAAGGCCCTGCGCAACGCCGGCGGCGATGTCACCGTGGCCTTCGGCGGTGCGGCCGGCCCGTACCTGGAGCACGTGTGCTCGACCCAGGCGGCGCTGGCCGGGGCGTACGAGAAGGTGATCGACACGCTCGGCGTCCACCGTCTCGACGTCGACATCGAGGCCACCGTGAACATCGACATGATGACCAAGGCCCTGGCCCAGGTTCAGCGCGAGCGGGCCGGCACGTCCATCACGTTCACGCTGATGGTGCAGGGCGACGACTACGGGCTCAATGACGCGCTCGGCGTCGACGTGCTCAAGTCGGCCAAGGCCAACGGTGTCAGCGTCGGCACGGTGAACCCGATGACGATGGAGTTCGGCAGCGCGCGGGCCGACTGGGGTGACGCCGTGATCGCCGCGGCGAACTCCACCCTCAAGCAGATGGCCCTGATCTGGCCGGAGAAGTCCGACGCGCAGCGCAAGGCGATGCTCGGCATCACGCCGATGATCGGCCGCAACTACAACAGCCGGATCTTCCAGATCGAGGACGGCCAGCAGATCGTCTCGTGGGCCAACTCCAACCACATCGCCTCGGTCGCGTTCTGGTCCGTGGGGCGCGACAACGGCGGCTGCCCAGGTGGCGGAGTGTCGCCGACCTGCTCGTCCATCGCCCAGTCCGCGTACCAGTTCACCAAGATCTTCGCGGGCTTCACCGGCTGACCACCCTCCAGTCGCGCGCCGGGCTGGCGCCCCACCCGGCCCGGCGCGCGGCGCCCGCGTACTCCTCGTGGTATCGCACCTGAGTACGCGGGGCGGAACTAACGGTGTTCAGTCAATTACGTTGCCGCGCATGACTGCGCTGAGGACCGATGTGACCGCCGGCGGACAGGCCGGATCCCGCCCCCGCGAGCCGCGCCGGGGCAAACAGCTCGCGATCGTGCTGGTACTGGCCGGTGTCCTGGTGACGGGCGCCGGGATCGCGCTCGCCGTCCGGGGAAGCAGCCCCGCCCCCCGCTTCACGGCCAGCGGCACCGTGACGCTCGGCAAGGATCCCAAGGGCGACCCCAAGTCGATCGGGAAGCCGTGCGCGGCCGCCCCGAACGGCGGCTACGGCGACATCCGGACCGGCGCTCAGGTGGTCGTGGCCGGCAGCCACGGCAACACGATCGCGGTGGGAACCCTGTCCAGCGGCGTCGAGCGCGGCGGCCCCAAGGCCGGCTACAGCTGCGTGTTCACCTTCCGGATCGCCGACGTGCCCCCCGGCGAGGGCTTCTACGGAGTCAGCGTCGGCACCCGCAAGGCCGCCCAGTACGCGGAAAACGTCCTGTCCGCCCAGACGGTCAACCTGATCTACGGCGGCTGACCCCGACCGCGGCCCACCGCGGCGGCCGGTCTCGCGGGGCCGGCCCCCCAGGTGGGCCGGCCGGGGCGCGATACCGCGCTGGCCTGCGCGGAATATCTGTCGGGTGGAGTGGCGCTGGGTAATTGCGGGGTAGTGGGCGTGCCTGTCTGAGACGATCAAGGTCCGGCTTTCGCTGCGCCCAGGATCCGTCGGCAGGAGGGCAGGCCCGTGACTACGACGGACGACGCCCCCGCACCCGCCACGATCCCAGTCCCGCCGCCCGCGACCGGCCCCGCACCGGCGCTCCGCACGGCCCAATCGGCTGGTCCCGTACCGTCGGCCGGCCCAGTAGCGCGGGTCTCGCTGGCGCGGCTCGCGGGGCGCTCGGTGGCGAGGACGGCCGTCCGCGGGGTCCGGCTGCTCGGGGCCTGTCACTGCAACTACCTGGGCCTGGTCATGGCCGTGCTGTGGTTCGGCACGTCGGTCACGCCGTCGCTGCTGCCGCGCACGTGGCTGATCCAGGGACTGATCAGTGGGGTCTCGGCCAGCCTCGGGTACGCGCTGGGCACGCTGCTGAGCTGGCCGCTGCGGTTCGTGCCCGAGCGCTGGCGGCCCGGCGAGCGCATCCGGCGGATCGCCTGGGGCAGCCTCGCCGTCTTCTCGGTCACCCTGGTGACGATCGCTCTGATCGCCGGATCCGTCTGGCAGCACGACCTGCACGAGCTCATGCACGAGCCCTCCGGATCCCGCACCGGGTACGCCGGAGTCCTGCTCGTCAGTGTGCTCGTGCCCGCGTTCCTGATCGCCGTGGCCCGGCTGCTGCGCGGCGCGGTCCGGCTGGTGGCCCGGCAGCTGGCCCGGTGGGTACCCGCCTCGGTGGCGAGGATCGTCGCGCTGTCGACGGTGATCAGCGTGACGCTGACCCTGCTGCACGGGGTGGCCTACGAGCAGCCCATGTCGTACGCGCGGTCCGCGTTCCGGGCGTCGAACGCCGAGCAGGGGCTCGACGGCACGCCCCCCGCCAGCCCCCTGCGCTCGGGCGGACCGGGCTCGCTGGTGAGCTGGCGGTCCCTCGGCATGGAGGGGCGGAAGTTCGCCGTCGGCGGTCCGAAGCCGTCGCAGTTGACGGCATTCAGCGGGCGGGCGGCCCTGGAGCCGATCCGGGTGTACGCCGGGCTGGACGCCGGCTCGATCCAGCAGACGACCGCGCTGGCCGTGGCAGAACTCGAACGCACGGGCGCGTTCACCCGCTCGGTGCTGTGTGTGGTCACGACCACCGGCACCGGCTGGATCGATCCGTACGCCGCCGCGTCGCTGGAGTACATGTACAACGGCGACAGCGCGATCGTCGGCACCCAGTACTCCTACGTCCCGAGCTGGATGTCTTTCATCAGTGAGCGGGACCGGGTCGAGGAGGCCGGGCGCGCGCTGTTCTCGCAGGTCTACGCCGTGTGGTCGCAGCTACCCGACAAGAAGCGGCCCAAGCTGCTCGTGTTCGCCGAGAGCCTGGGGTCGCTCGGGTCCGAGGCCGCCTTCCGCGACGTGAGCGACGTGCGCGCGCGCACCGACGGGGTCCTCTGGATCGGCCCGACCGCGTCGAACCACCTGCGCGCCGAGATCACCAAGCACCGGGACGCGGGGACCCCGGCCGTGCTGCCCGGGTACGACCAGGATCCGGGAGTGCGGTTCGCGTCCTCGCCGCAGGACCTCGGCACCCGGCCCGCCGAGCTGGTGTACCTGCAGAACCCGTCGGATCCGGTCGGCTGGTGGTCGCCCGGACTGATCGTCCGCCCGCCCGAGTGGCTGCGCGAGCGCCGCGGATCCGACGTGCTGCCCGCCATGCGCTGGTACCCCCTCGTCACGTTCCTCCAGGTGACCGCGGATCTCGCGCTCGCCTACACCTCGCCGCCGGGCCACGGGCACCGCTACGACCACGTCACGGTCGCCGCGTGGGCCTCACTCGCCGGGCCGGCGGGCTGGTCGCCCGCCCGCACGGTGGCCCTGGCCCGGCTGCTGCACCGCTGAGCGCGCCTGCCATTCGGCGCACGACCCAGGCCGCCGCGGATTGCGCGTGCCGCTGCGGGGTATCAGTTCGGTAGCGAGCTGGTTGCGAGGGCGCGTTTGCGGATAAACCGGTCAGCTTTGTGCCGATGGGCACGGTGCACACGTACCGATCACAGGCGGGTTTTCCGCCCCGCGCCTCGCGGCAGCGGCCCATCCGAGGGCGGCGCCGCTGGACGCGCGTCCGTACCCTGGGTCCCCTCGGGGCGCGGAGTAGCCGATCGACAGCGGAGGTCAGTCAGCGCGTGGTAGCCGTCAGCACAGCGGATCCGGCGATCGTGACCAGCACCGGCCCCGGAGAGCGGGCTCACACGCGCCGCTGGCGCCTCGCGGTGACGCTCGGGGCGATCGTGCTGATCCTCGGTGCCGTCAACGTCTTCCACCACCTCGGTGTGGCCTACCTCGGGCTCGCGCTCGGGCCCGTGGTCGCCGCCGTGCTGCTCGTCATCGCCCGCCGCCACGGCCTGAGCTGGGACGACCTCGGGCTGTCCCGCCGAGCCTGCCTGCGCGGCGCCGCCTACGCCGGTGGCGCGGTCGCCCTCGTCGCGGCCGTCTACGGCGCCGCCGTCGCGATCCCGCTCACCCGCGCCGCGTTCCTCGACGACCGGTACCGCCTCGCCCCCGGATCCGCCCTCATGACCGCACTCGTCGTGATCCCGATCGGGACGATCCTGCTCGAAGAGGTCGCGTTCCGCGGTGTGCTGTTCGGCCTGCTGAAGCGGCACCGGAACGCCGCCTGGGCGTCCGGCATCTCCTCGGCCCTGTTCGGTCTCTGGCACATCGTCCCGTCGCTCGGGCTGGCCGGCGACAACGCCGCCGCCGGGGCGGTGTTCGGCCGGGGCGCGGGCGCCCAGACCGCCGTCATCGTCTTCGTCGTCGCGTTCACCGCCGTGGCCGGCGCGCTGATGTGCGAGCTGCGCCGCCGCAGCGGCAGCTTGCTCGCCTCCGCTGGCCTGCACTGGGCGACCAACGGCCTCGGCGTCCTGCTCGCGGCCACCGTGTGGACCCTCGCCTCGCACCACTGAGCGGCCCTGGGGGAATAACGGCCCCCGCGGCATGCGCTTTACCCGGTGCCGTCCCTGGATGCGCTGGTGATTACCTCACCTACAGACGGCGCTCTGACGAGCGCGGCAGTTGAGCTTGGGCGATGCGGAGGGTTCGATTCCCTCCGACGGCACCAGCCTCCGCGAGACCGCTCAGACTCCCCGAAGTGCGGTAACCACGGCCGGTCCCGACCGGCCGTGGTTACCGCACTCGCCGTGGGGTGGGGGCTTCGGCGGCCCGCGTACTCGGTGGGTGGCCGGGGAACGGCGGGTGCCACGGCGAGATCCGCTGGAAGGTTGGGCTTGTCGCTGTTCGCCGCGCACCCCTGACATCTGTCACGGCCACGTCGTGACGGCTCGCCGAGGGCCCGGCGGGCGCGGCAGGGCACCCTGAACGCATGACGACATTTGCCAGTACCGCCCTCCCGGCGCCACCCGAGGCCGGGCCGCTCGCCGTCGAGCTGGACGGCGTCACCAAACGATTCGGATCGGTGACCGCCGTCGACGGCGTGTCCCTGCAGATCCGGCCCGGCGAGATCGTGGCGCTGCTCGGCCCGAACGGCGCCGGGAAGACCACGACGATCGACATGCTGCTGGGACTGTCCGAGCCGGCCGCCGGCCAGGTGTCGGTGTACGGGACGCGGCCGCGCGACGCGGTGGCGCTCGGCATCGTCTCGGCCGTCATGCAGACCGGCGGCCTGCTCAAGGACTACACGGTGGCCGAGACCGTCCGGCTGACCGCGGCGCTGTTCGGCCGGACCAAGCCGGTCCGCGAGGTGCTCGAACGCGCGGGGATCGCCGACATCGCGGACCGCCGGGTCGGCAAGTGCTCCGGCGGCCAGCAGCAGCGGCTGCGGTTCGCGATGGCACTGATCCCGGACCCGGAGCTGCTGATCCTCGACGAGCCCACCACCGGCATGGACGTCGGCGGCCGGCACGACTTCTGGACCGCGATCCGGGAGGACACCGACCGCGGCCGCACGGTCATCTTCGCCACCCACTACCTCGAAGAGGCCGACTCCTACGCCGACCGGATCGTGTTCATCCGCCGCGGCCGGATCGTCGCCGACGGCACGTCCGCCGAGGTCAAGGCCATGGCGAGCGGACGGGTGATCCGCGCGACGCTGCCAGGGGCCGACCACGCCGAGCTCGCGGCGCTGCCCGGGGTGGACTCCGTGGAGGTGCGCGGCGACGCGATCACCCTGCACAGCCACGACACGGACGCCGTCGCCCGGCACCTGCTCACGCACACG
>JAOPVE010000157.1 GCA_025963185.1 Actinomycetes bacterium | reverse complement strand
CGGAGCTCGGCACCGCACCCGCGTTCCTGCCCGTGACCATCGCCGTGGCGTGGACCTGTGACGCGCTGACGGCGCTCCTGCTCATCACACAGTTCCTCGCCGGCGGATCGGGACGGCTGCTCGCCCTCGCCATTGCCTATCTGTGGTCCGCCGCGGTCCTGGTCCCGTACGCGATGGTGTTCCCCGGCTTCTTCTCGGCCACCGGTCTGCTGGGCGCGTCGCCGAGCAGCTCACCGTGGCTGTGGACGGCGTGGCACGTCGGGTTCCCGCTGCTCATCGCGCTGGCACTCGCGCCGTGGCCCAAAACGGCTGCGCGCGCTGCCGCCGCCCTTGCCCGTGATCGGGTGATCGCCGGCTGCGCCGCGGCGCTCACAGTCCTGGCAGCGGCGGCCGCGACGACGTGGCTCGTCACCACCCAGGACTGGGTTCCGGCGATCATCACCGGCAGCGATTACTCCGCGCTGACGGAGCGCTTCGGCCCCGCGATCCTCGCCGTCAACGCCGTGGCCGTCGCGGTCGCGGTCGCCGGCTACCTCAGCCGGCCGGTGCGGGGGCTGGAGGCGTGGGCGTTCGTCGCGGTGTGCGCGTCCTGCGGGGACACCGCCCTGACGTTGCTCGCCCGGTCGCGGTTCACCGTGGGCTGGTACGGGGCGCGGGTGCTCACCGTGGTCGCGGTCCTCGTGGTGCTGGCAAACCTCATGCACCAGATCACGCTGGTCCACAAGCGGGTGCGCCGGTCCGCGGACGAGCTGGCCGCCTTGGTCGAGTCCTCGCACGACGCGATCGTGGGCAAGACGGTCGACGGCATGATCACGAGCTGGAACCCTGGTGCCGAAAACCTGTACGGGTACACGGCGCGGGAGGTCATCGGGCACAGCTTCGAGGTGGTCATCCCTCCGGACGCCCGGCCCGTCGAGTGGTCGATGCTCCGCCGGACGGCCGACGGCGAACGCGTCGAACCGTACGAAGCCGACCGGGTGCACAAGGACGGCACGCTCGTCACGGTGTCGACGGCCGTGTCCCCGATCCTGGACACCGGCGGCCGCGTCGTGGGCGTGGCCTCGATGTCCCGGGACCTGAGCGAGCGCAAGCTCGCCGAGGCGAAGTTCCGGTGGATGCTCGAGGTGGCGCCGGACGCGATCCTGGGAGTCGATTCGTCCGGCTCGATCGAGCTCGTCAACGCCCAGTGCGAGCGGATGTTCGGCTACCAGCGCGAGGAGCTGGTAGGCCAGCCGGTGGAAATCCTCATTCCGGACAACATCCGCGCCATGCACGTGGGGCACCGAGCCCGCTACGACCTCGCACCCACTCCGCGGCAGATGGGCGCCGGGCTGGAACTGTCCGCGCTGCACAAGGACGGCTACGAGATCCCCGTCGAGATCAGCCTCAGCGCGCTCGAGGGCTCCGGCGGGCGCCTGACCATGGCGGCCGTCCGCGACGTCACCGGCCGCAGGCTGATCGAGCGGCAGCTCCGCGAGCAGAACGTCGAGCTGGAACGGGCCAGCCGCGCCAAGGACAACTTCCTCGCCAGCATGAGCCACGAACTACGTACACCACTCAACGCCATAATCGGGTTCACCGGCACCATGCTCATGCGGCTCCCAGGGCCCCTCAACACCGACCAGGAACACCAGCTCCGCCTCGTCCAGGCCAGCGGCAAACACCTCCTGTCCATCATCAACGACCTGCTCGACCTCGCGAAGATCGAATCCGGACAAGTGCAGATCGCGCTCGAAGCGGTCGACTGCCGGCGCGTCGTCGAGGAGGTCGTGCAGTCCCTGCAGCCCCTCGCAGCAGACAAGGGCGTGCGGCTGTACGTCGATGCGCCCGACACCGCCGTCACCGTGACGGCCGACCGGCGCGCGCTCGGCCAGATCCTCATCAACCTCATCAACAACGCCATCAAGTTCACCGACGCCGGCGAGGTGCGCGTCGCAATCACGCCCAGCCAGGACCACCGGCGGGCCTGGCGGATCTCCGTCTCGGACACTGGCCCCGGCATTCCCGAGGCCGACCTCGCCCGGATCTTCCGCGCGTTCGAACGCAGCGCCGCCACCGCCAAGGCCGCAGACGAAGGCACCGGCCTCGGGCTCCACATCTCCCGCAAACTCGCCGAACTCCTCCATGCCACCCTCACCGTCACCAGCGCCCAAGGACAGGGCAGCACCTTCACGATCTCGCTCGCCGAAGGCACCGACAGCGCCGTTACCGAGCCCGCCGTCCTGGTCCCCGCCCGTTGACTGACGCACGGGCCTGTATCGGGTGCGGCCAACACCCATGCCGCCTGGATCAGCACCGGATCCGCCACGGGAGTTTCGGGCAACCTACGCAACAACCGTAGGTAGCGGCGAAGGTCCGGTCAGCTCGCCGCGATGGCGGGCCGCGGGGCCACGTGTGAGGTGGGAAAGGCGCCGGCCGGAGACCACCTCGACCGGGATCCGGATGAAATGCGGGTGTTCTCCGGGGACCCAGGGCCGCAGTGGCAGCCTGCCGAGCCGATCAAGTTCGCCCGGGTCGGCCACTGCCTCCGCGCGGCCCACGACGGTGACGCTCCAGCCGGTGTGCTCGTCGATATCGATGTCGTCGATCTCGAGCGCGACGACCGCGTTCTTGGTGGCCGCCGCGAGCTTGGCGCCCGGGTTCGTCCGGATCACGATGTCCTCGCCGTCGAGGACGAAGTTCACCGGTTCGATCGCCGGCATCGCCTGGTGGCTGAAGACGACGCGGCCGATCGGCGAGACGGCCAGCAGCGCCAGGCACTCCGCGCGGCTGAGCACCTCCAGGCCATTCGAATCCAGCACGGCACACCTCTGCTCATCTGACCGCGGGACAACGGCAGCCGAAGCCCTCGAAACGAGTGTTCCGGACCCGCCTGGTGCAGCCCAGGGCCGAACGTCCCGCGCCCACAGGTAGGGACCAAAGGCCCGGACCGCCGGGACCGCCTGCTCTGCCGGCCGGACGCCGATCCCGATGAGCTGTACGCAGACGCCGGGCACCGAAGGAGGAGGACGATGCGCGCATCAGAGCCGTTCGCTCCGGAGGACGTCGCCGCGCTGATCCGCGCCGCGGTGGCCGCACCCTCGATCCACAACAGCCAGCCGTGGCGGTTCGGCGACCACGACGACCGGATCGAGCTCTACCTGGACCGGCGGCGTCGGCTGCCGGTCACCGATCCGGGCGACCGCGAGCGGGTCATCTCGTGTGGCGCGGCGCTGTTCAACCTGCGGCTGGCGATGGCCCACCTCGGCTACGAGCCAGTCGTCACCCTGCTGCCGGGCCCGGACCACCTCGCGACGGTCGCCAGGGGAGAGCGCCAGCCGGCGAACGCGTCGCTGGAACAGCTCTTCCAGGCCATCCACCGGCGGCGCAGCTACCGCCGGCCGTTCGGCCCGCAAGCCGTCGCCAGGGACGTCATCGACGAGCTCGTCGACGCGGCCGGTGTCGAGGAGGCGTCCCTGGACGGCGTCACGACCCCCGCCGGCCAGCTCGCGCTGATCGACCTTTCGTCCGCGGCTGCGAGCTGGCTCCTCACCAACCCGGCCTACCGGTCGGAGCTGGCCCACTGGACCAGGTACGGCAGCCCGGCGGCCGACGGCGTCCAGCTGTCGGCGCTCGGCGGCTCGCAGTACCCCGTAAACGGGCTGCCATGGGCGCTCGCCGCTGACCCGGACGTCGCGATCGCCGAGCTCCGCGCGCATGTCCTGCTCGTACTGGGTACGAGCAGCGATACGCCCGAGGCGTGGCTGCAGGCCGGGCAGGCGCTGCAGCGGGTGCTGCTGACGGCCACCGCCCGCGGCCTGGTGGCTTCCCTGTTCACCCAGGTGGCGGAGGTGGACGCGACGCGCCGCATGCTCGCCCACCACCTGCGGCTGACTGGATTGCCGCAGGCTGTCCTGCGGATCGGTTATCCCGCCGGCGGGGATGTCCCGTCGTCCGCGCGGCGGCGCTTGGACGCCGCATTCCTACCCGACTCTGGAGGGACTCGATGACAGCCGCCCCGCTGCGCCCCCCACCCCGGATCCGTTTCCGACCTTGACACGATCTACATTCTCGTCTCCGGAGACGGCCCGGCGGTCCTGGACCGGACTAGTGCTGTGAACGTTTCCGGTCACAGCACTAGCGTCGTCCCGCCCGGCCCGCGGCGGCAGGGCCCGACGTCCCGACCAGCCGGGACCGGCCGCGGCCCGATCCGGCCGCGTGAGTACCGCTCGGAAAGGCCATGGTGAAGACTGACGCCGTGATCCGCGTCTACCTGCTCGACGACCACGAAGTGGTGCGCCGGGGCATCCGAGACCTGCTGGAGCAAGAGGAGGACATCGAGGTCGTTGGCGAGGCGGGCCTGGCGGCCGAGGCCGTTGGCCGGATTCCGGTCCTCAAGCCAGATGTGGCGATTCTGGATGCCCGCCTGCCGGACGGGTCCGGGATCGACGTGTGCCGGGACGTCCGGTCGGCTGACCCGTCGATCCGGGCGCTGATCCTCACCTCCTACGAGGACGACGAGGCGCTGTTCGCGGCGATCATGGCCGGAGCTGCCGGATACGTGCTCAAGCAGATTCGCGGCAACGACCTGGTCGACACGGTCCGCCGGGTCGCGGCGGGACAGTCGATGCTCGACCCGGCGGTCACCCAGCGGGTCCTGGAGCGGATCCGCCAGGGCAACGACCAGCCCGACGAACTGCGCAATCTGACCGATCAGGAACGGCGGATCCTGGGGTTCATAGCCGAGGGCATGACCAACCGGGAGATCGCGGGGAAGATGTTCCTGGCCGAGAAGACGGTCAAGAACTATGTTTCCAGCCTGCTGGCCAAGCTGGGGCTGGAGCGGCGCACACAGGCCGCTGTGCTCGCGACCCGGCTTCTCGGCGAGCACTGAGCCCCGCGCTCGGAAGCGCGGGGCTCAGCCGTTTCGTCAGCGGGCGTCGCGCACGACCACGACTGGGCAGCCGGCGTGGTGGATCGCGGCCTGGCTGACCGATCCGAGGAGCAGCCCGCTGAAGCCGCCGCGGCCGCGTGCTCCAACGACGAGGAGCTCCGCGCCGCGGGAGGCCTCGGTGATGGCCTTTGCGGGCAGTTCGTGGATCACCCGCTCCCGCACCGGCACGCCGGGGTACTTGTCCCGCCACGGGCCGAGCGACTCGACGAGCGCGCGCATCTCCTCGTGGCCGAGAACGTCGGGGTCGTAAACCAGGGGGATCATGTCGCCCGGCCCGCTGGACAGCGGAACGGTCCAGGCGCGGATCGCCGTGAGGCCGGTGCCGCGCAGCGACGCCTCTCCGAACGCGAACTCCAGGGCCGCGTCGGCGTGTCCGGATCCGTCTACTCCGACCACGATCTGCCCTGCTTCTGTCCCGTCCTCGGATGGCCGGACGACGACCACTGGGCATTGGGCGTGCGCAGAGACCTGGACGCCGACGGAGCCGAGGAGCAGGCCGGTGAAGCCGCCCAGGCCGCGGTGGCCGACGACGATGGCCGATGCCGAGTGCGACAGCGTGATCAGGTGCGCGGCGGGAGCCTGGAGGGCCAGCTCGGTGCTGACCTCGACGCCTGGCGCGGCTGCGCGGGCGGTGTCCGCTGCGGCGAGCAGACGTTCGGCCTCGGCCCGCAGGCCGCCGCCGGGCGGTCCCTCGGGCGACGAGGCGAGATAGGCCTCGGCGGCCGGCCACAGGAACGCGTGCACGACAAGCAGCGGCCGCTGGTGCAGTCGGGCGAATCGGGCCGCCCACTCGACGGCCGGCCGGCTCGGCTCGGGCCCGTCGACTCCGACGACGACCGGACCGGTGATTTCCTGCATCTCACACCTCCAGGTTGTGGTGCTCCGAGCCTTGCTGCCCCGTCGGTCCGGCGGCAGCGGCGGAGGGCCCCGCCGAGGGGGACCTTCGGCCCGCGATCCAGCGGCTGGCGGCTAGGGCGATGCCGGGCAGGACACCGAGGCCAGCGCAGAGCGCGAATCCGGCCAGTCCGAGGGCGTC
>JAOPVE010000084.1 GCA_025963185.1 Actinomycetes bacterium | reverse complement strand
CGACCGTCGTCGCACTGGCCCTCGGGCTCACCGCGTACGAGCCGCTGGCGATCCACCACGCCCGGATCAGCTTCGAGGACGTCTCGAAGGTCACCGACATGCTGCTCGCGGCGACCAGGGCCGAGCGAGCCGCCCTCCCGGTCATGCACCCCGGCCGCGTCGACGTGATCGGCGGGGGAGCACTGGTCCTGCGCACCCTCATGACCGAGGCCAAGCTCCCCGACGTAGTCGCCTCCGAACACGACATCCTCGACGGAATCGCCTGGTCCCTCGCGGGATAACTCAGCGGCAGTACTCCGCGCAGCTGACCTCGCCACCCCACCCCACCGCGAAGTGCGGTAACCACGGCCGGTCCTGGGCGGCCGCAGTTACCGCGCTTCGGGTCTGTGCCGCGCGGCTGGCGCCCACGACCGTGAGGGATCCGCGTCAAATGGTTGTTTGCGGGCGATCGGGGCTTGGGTGTGGTCGGCTAGGGGCGGACTGAACGTGACCGGCACCACAATGAAGGGAACGCCAGCGTGGGCGAGATGGTGAGTTTTCAGAGCAACGGCGGGACGTCGGAGGGGTACCTGGCGGTGCCGGAGCAGGGATCCGGGCCGGGCGTGATCGTGATCCAGGAGTGGTGGGGGCTGGTCGGCCACATCATGGCGCTGGTGGATCGGTTCGCCGCCGAGGGCTTCGTCGCCTTCGCCCCGGACCTCTACCACGGCGCCACGACCGGCGAGCCGGACGAGGCCCAGCGCCTGATGATGGGCCTGGCGATGGATCAGGCGGCCAAGGACATGGCCGGCGCGGCCGCGTACCTGTCCCGGCGCGAGGAGTGCACGGGCAAGGTCGGCACGGTCGGGTTCTGCATGGGCGGGAGCCTGTCGCTGTGGTCGGCGGCGCTGAGCGACGAGATCAGCACGGCGGTGGGGTTCTATCCGGCGATCCCGTGGGAGCGGATGCGCCCGGACTGGGACCGCTACCAGGGCAAGACCGCGGTGGTGCACTGCTCGGAGGAGGACGGCACCTCGGCCGCCGAGGCCGCCAAGAAGGGCATCGAGGCGGCGGGCGGCGAGATGATCATCTACGTCTACCCGGGCACCCACCACGCGTTCATGAACGACGACCGCGCCGAGGTCTACGACCCTGAGGCGGCCGCCCTGGCCTGGGCTCGTACGATCGACCACCTCCGCACCCACCTCGCCTGACCGCACCGAACTGGACGGACTTGACCCTCGAGTACCTGCGCGACCCCGGGGCCGGCCCCGCCGCGCCCGACGCGGCCGCCGTGGCGTCGCTCGCCGCGGCGGCCGGGAACCTGCGGGTGCTCGACGCGGGGGTCGCCTCCTGCCGGGCCTGTCCGCGCCTGGTCACGTGGCGGGAACAGGTCGCCACGGATCGCCGCGCGGCGTTCGCCGATCAGCGCTACTGGGGCCGTCCGGTGCCGGGGTTCGGTCCCGAGGACGCGCCGATCGGGATCCTCGGACTGGCCCCGGCGGCCCACGGCGGCAACCGGACCGGCCGCATGTTCACCGGCGACCGCAGCGGCGACTGGCTCTACGCGGCGCTGTTCCGCGCGGGCCTCGCGAACCAGCCGACAAGCATTTCCGCGGACGACGGCCTAGAACTCGAGCGCACCCGGATCATGGCCGCGGTCCGCTGCGCCCCGCCGGACAACAAGCCGTCCACGGTGGAGCGGGACACCTGCCGCCCCTGGCTGGACCGCGAACTCGCGCTGCTCCGGCCGTCACTGCGCGTGATCGTCGTGCTCGGCGGATTCGGCTGGGCAGCGCTGTGGCCATCACTGCGCACCCTCGGCGTCCGGACCCCCGCGCCGCGCCCGCAGTTCGGCCACGGCGTGGAGGTCGCGCTGCCGGACGCGGGACTCACGGTCCTCGGCTGCTACCACGTCAGCCAGCAGAACACCTTCACCGGGCGCCTCACCGAGCCGATGCTCGACGCCGTCTTCACCCGAGCCCTCGCCCTCACTGAAACACCCGAAGTGCGGTAACTCCGGCCGGTCCTGACCGGCGCCCGTTACCGCACTTCGCGAAAGCGCGCGGAGGCGGAAGCGCGCGGGGAGGGGCGGGCGCCTAGGGGGCGTGGTGGCCGTCACGTGTGGCCGCCATCTCAGCGAAGGAATGGCGTAACAATCCGTCATTACTGTGGATGGCATGAGCGCCAAGCCGCACATCCTCATCGTCGGTGGCGGGTACGTGGGCATGTACACGGCCCTGCGCCTCCAGCGGAAGCTGCGCGAGGCCGAGATCACGGTGGTCGATCCGCAGCCCCACATGACGTACCAGCCGTTCCTGCCCGAGGCCGCCGCCGGGAACGTCTCGCCCCGGCACGTCGTCGCGCCGCTGCGCAAGGTCCTGCGCCACTGCACGATCCTCACCGGATCGGTCACGGGCATCGACCACGCGCGCAAGATCGCGACGGTCAAGCCGCTGGCCGGGCACGACCGCGAGCTGGCCTACGACCATGTCGTGGTCGCTCCGGGGTCGGTGTCGCGCACGCTGCCGATCCCCGGGCTGAAGGAGAACGCGGTCGGCTTCAAGAGCATCGGCGAGGCCATCTACCTGCGTAACCATGTGCTCGGGCAGCTCGACGTCGCCGCGTCGACGGACGACCCGCAGGTCCGCCGCAAGGCACTGACGTTCACGTTCGTCGGCGGCGGTTACGCGGGCATCGAGGCGCTCGCGGAGCTGGAGGACATGGCCCGCGACGCGATCGCGTTCTACCCCGAGCTGGACCAGCGCGAGATGCGCTGGGTGCTGGTCGAGGCGAGCCAGCGGATCCTGCCCGAGGTGGGTCCCGACATGGGCGTCTACACCGTCGAGCGGCTCCTCGACCGCGGCATGGACATTCGGCTGAACACCCGGCTGGAGTCGTGCGTGGACGGTCACGTCGTGCTCAGTGACGGCGACGAGTTCGAGTCCGCGACGATCGTCTGGACGGCCGGGGTGAAGGCCCACCCGCTGCTCCTGAGCACGGGCCTGCCGCTGGACGAGCGGGCCAGGGTCCGGTGCAACGCGGCCATGCAGGTCGTGACCGCCGAGGGCGAGGTCGTGCAGGGGGCGTGGAGCGCGGGCGACTGCGCCGCGGTCCCCGACCTGACCAGCGACGTTCCGGGCGCGACGTGCTCGCCGAGCGCGCAGCACGCGGTCCGCCAGGCGAAGGTGCTCGGCGAGAACATCGCGGCCGTCGTGCACGGTCAGGCACCGAAGGACTACCGGCACAAGCACGCCGGATCCGTCGCGAGTCTCGGCCTGCACAAGGGCGTCGCGCAGATCTACGGCATCAAGCTCAAGGGCTACCCGGCCTGGTTCATGCACCGCACGTACCACATGAGCCGGGTGCCGACGTTCAACCGCAAGATCCGGGTGATCGCCGACTGGACTCTGGCGCTGTTCCTCAAGCGGGAGGTCGTCTCGCTCGGCCAGCTTCACGATCCGCGGGTGAGCTTCGAAGAGGCGGCGGTCCCCGCCCCTGCCCAGCCGGCCAGGGCGCCCGAGCCGGCGAAGTCGTAGAGGTTGCCAGCGACGGGCCCCGCGGATCACCGCGGGGCCCGTCGCTGTCACCTGCGAAAACGCCCCCCGGCGAGCGCTGTGGAGGCCGTCAGATACCTCGTGGACTCCGATGTGGGAGATGCCACGAGTTCGCCGATCCTGCTGTGTCATGTTGCGATCGCCCGTACTCTGAGTGACCAGGCCCGGGTGGTGGAATGGCAGACACGACCGTCTTAAAAACGGTTGCTTTCGAGCGTGCGGGTTCGAGTCCCGCTCCGGGCACCTGTAGTAAAACCCTTTCGCAGCTAGCGAATGTGCGGCGTGTCCGCTATGAAGATCGGGCGCGCGCGCCGGCGGAATGATCGTCCGGCGGAGATTCTCGGATCGGGGAAGAGTCGGCGCGTCGTCACGCTCTGTATACGGCCCGTCACTGTCGGGTTGCCAGGTGTAACAGGCCTCACCCCTAGGCATGTATCGCCTGGCGATCCCGCGGCTCTGTTCGATCGAAGGCTGATCGAAAGCGCGGCCCGCCGGGGCTCGGCGCCCGCCAATCGAGCCATGGCAGACCGGTGCACTTGCACCGCCGTAGGACAGTCTGGGGGTCACGCGTCATGCCGCATCTCGGCCCAGTCTCATCCCGCCGTTGGCATGGCGCCGAACCCGTCCGGGACACCGACCGGTGTTCCGCCTGTCCGCGGCGAGGAGGAGAGCGCGCGTGACCGCGATCGATGCGCCCTCGCCCGACGACAACGTGCTCGGCCCCGGCCAGTTCGGCGCCGCGAGCCAGCTCAACCCCTACACGGCCGACGGGTGGGCGGCGGGTGGCAGCGGATGGAGCGCCGCCGGGTCCGAGTGGTCCGTGCCGGCCGACGAGTGGGCCATCCGGCCGCGGTCCGCCGCTGAGGACGCGCCCGCGGTCACGATCGAGCTGCCGATCCTGCGGATCCCCACCGAGGACCTCTTCATCCCGTCGCCCCGGGAGGCCGCGGACGAACTGCCCCCCGGCGGCCGGATCCGGTCCAACGCGGACCGCTGGGAGAGCCGGTACGTCACGAAGGTGGTCGTCGCCGACGTCATCGTCGGGCTGGTCGCCGGATTCGCCGCGTTCGCCGCCCGCTTCAGCCACCTCAACGACCTCACGGGTCCGTACCTGCTGGCGAGCCTGCTCATGCCGCTGGCCTGGGCGCTCGTGCTGCTGGGCAACCGCGCCTACGAGCGGCGCTTCCTGTTCGTGGGCAACGAGGAGTACCGCCGGGTCCTCAACTCGGGCATCGCGCTCACCGCCGGGGTCGCCGTGGCGTCCTACACGGCCAACGCCGAGGTGGCCCGCGGGTACGTGCTGATCGCGTTACCGCTGGTCACGGCCCTCGGACTCGCCGGACGGTACGCGCTGCGGGTCCAGCTGTTCGCCGCTCGCAAGCGCGGCCGGTGCATGCGCCGGGTCGTCGTACTCGGGTACGAGCGGCCGGTGGCGAGCCTGTGCCGCCAGCTCTCCCGCGAGCGCTACCACGGCATGGAGGTCGTGGGCGCGTGCCTGCCGCCCGGGCGCCCGGCGGCCGGTGGCCAGACCGCGTTGAGCGTCCCCGTCTACGGCACGTTCGACGACATCGCCGCCGCGGTCCGGGCCGCCGTCGCCGACACCGTGGCCGTGCTGCCCTGCCCGGAGATGGACTCGGCCGCGCTGCGCCGCCTGTCCTGGGAGCTGGAGCGCACCGGCACCGACCTCGTGGTCGCCAGCGCCCTGCTCGACGTGGCTGGCCCGCGCACCAGCATCCGGCCCGTCGACGGGCTGCCCATGCTGCACGTCGACCGCGCCGAGCTGACCGGCGGCCGGCGGGTGGTCAAGGCCACCTTCGATCGGGTCGTCGGATCGGCACTGCTGTTCTTCCTCGCGCCGGTGCTCGCCGGGCTCGCCCTGGCGGTCAAGCTCGGCAGCAAGGGCCCGGCCGTGTTCGCGCAGACCCGCGTCGGCAAGGACGGCCGCGAGTTCACCCTCTACAAGCTGCGCACCATGTACACCGACGCCGAGCAGCGCCTCGCCGAGCTCAGCGGCCTCAACGAGCACGACGGGCTGATGTTCAAGATGCGCAACGATCCGCGGGTGACCCCGGCGGGGCGGTGGCTGCGCCGGTTCTCCCTCGACGAGCTTCCGCAGCTGGTCAACGTGGTCCTTGGGCAGATGAGCCTGGTCGGTCCGCGGCCGCCGCTGCCCACCGAGGTGGCCCAGTACCACTCGGACGTCTACCGCCGGCTCGCCGTCAAGCCGGGACTGACCGGGTTGTGGCAGGTCAGCGGCCGGTCCGACCTCTCGTGGGAGGACACCGTGCGGCTGGACTTACGGTATGTGGAGAACTGGTCGCTCACTTTCGACCTGGTTATCCTGCTTCGTACCGTTACCGCCATCGTGCGGTCGTCAGGAGCGTACTGATGCCCCAGCTGACCGATCAGGCCCTCGCGCGCGCCCTCGCCGACGAGGCCGGGCAGGTGCTGCTCGCCGAGCGCGCCCGCCGTGGCTTCGGCGACCCGAAAGCACTCAAGGACGCCGGCGACCGGGTCGCGCACGAGCTGCTCGTTGCCCGCCTCGCCGAGCTGCGGCCTGCCGACGCGGTGCTGTCCGAGGAGGGCGCTGACGATCCGCGCCGCCTGGCCGCCGAGCGCGTCTGGATCGTCGATCCGCTCGACGGCACCCGCGAGTTCTCCGAGGAGGGCCGCTCGGACTGGGCCGTCCACGTGGCGCTCTGGGAGCGGGGCGCCCTGATCGCCGGCGCCGTGGGGCTGCCCGCCCAGGGCCGCACGCTCGGCACCGACGCCCCGCCCGCCACCCCGGCCGGAC
>JAOPVE010000072.1 GCA_025963185.1 Actinomycetes bacterium | reverse complement strand
CCGGTGTGGGGCCCGGCGCCCGGCCCGGCGCCGGGCGGTGGGGATCTGCCCGGACGTCCAGTCCGCCGTGGGAGCGCCTCGTTCAGTGTGAGAGCGCTCTCACAGGTATAGACCTTTCTAGGGATCGTTCAACGTTCTGTCAATGTTCGCGAAACACTGATGTCACAATGGGCCATTCACGTCGTCGATGTTCGGTGCCTGGCCAGGCACTCGTCAGCGCGGTCCCGGATACGGCTCACAAGTGTCAGACCTGGGGAGCATGATCGCGCCGTCCAATCGCGACGTTCCCCGGAGGTCCGGTGGCGATCCTCGTCCGGTCTGCCCTGTCCGCTGTTGTTGCCCTCGCCGTGACCGCACTCATGCCGGCCACTGCCGCGCCCGCGGCTCCACCACCCGCACGGACCGTGCTCGCACCCGTCGCGCTCGGCGATGTCGTCCCCGCGCCCGTCTCGGTCACCCCGTCGGCGGCCACGTTCACACTCACGTCGTCGACGGTGATCTTCGCGGATCCGTCGCTGGCGGGAAGTGCGCAGGCCGGCGGCTACCTCGCGGGAGCGCTGCGGCCCGCGACCGGCTTCTCGCTGCCCGTCTTCCCGCCGCCGTACGGGCTCGCGACCGCGGCCGGCATCTTCCTGCTCCACGGATCGCAGACCGGCGAGGCCTACCAGCTCGACGTGGCCGCGCAGACCGTCGTCATCACCGCCGGAACCTCGGCGGGGCTGTTCGCGGGCATCCAGACCCTGCGCCAGCTGTTACCCGCGGCGATCGACTCACCCACCCGCCAGGCCCTGACCTGGACCATTCCCGGCGGCCGGATCACCGACGCGCCCCGCTTCGCCTACCGCGGCGCGATGCTGGACGTGGCCCGGCACTTCTTCACGGTCGCGCAGGTCGAGCGGTACATCGACCAGATCGCCCGCTACAAGGTCAACTACCTGCACCTGCACCTCGCGGACGACCAGGGCTGGCGGATCGAGATCACCAGCTGGCCCCGGCTCGCGACCTACGGCGGCAGCACCGCCGTCGGGGGCGACTCCGGCGGCTACTACACGCAGGCCCAGTACGGCGAGATCGTGCGGTACGCGCAGGCGCGGTCCGTGACTGTGGTGCCCGAGATCGACCTGCCCGGGCACACGAACGCGGCCCTCGCGTCCTACCCGGAGCTCAACTGCGACGGTGTTGCCCCGCCCCTCTACACCGGCATCGGCGTCGGCTTCAGCTCGCTGTGCGTGAGCAAGCCGATCACGTACCAGTTTGTGGAGGACGTGATCCGTGAACTCGCGGCCATCACTCCCGGTCCGTACCTGCACATCGGCGGCGACGAGGCGCACTCCACCCCCGAGTCCGACTACCTGCAGTTCCTGCACGCGGTCCTCCCGCTCGTCGGCAAGTACGGCAAGACCGCCGACGGCTGGCACGACTACCTCAAGGCAGCCCCAGCTGCTGGAGCGGTCGGGGAGTACTGGGGCTTCGGTGGCCCCGACGCCTCCGTGGCGGCCGCGGCCCAGGCCGGGAGCCGGATCGTCATGGCGCCGGCCAACAGGGCCTATCTCGATATGAAGTACGACGCCAATTGCCCGCTCGGGCTGAGCTGGGCCGGCTACACCGAGGTCCGTGACGCGTACGAGTGGGATCCGGCCACCTACGTGGGCGGGGTACCGGCCTCGGCGGTGTCCGGCGTCGAGGCTCCGCTGTGGAGCGAGACGATCCGGACCAGCGCGGACATCGAGTACATGGCGTTCCCGCGGCTTCCCGCGATCGCGGAACTGGGCTGGTCGGCACCGTCCGTGCTGGGGTGGCCGTCGTTCCAGCGCCGGCTGGCCTTGCAGGGCCCGCGCTGGCGTGCCCAGGGCGTCAACTTCTACCCGTCGCCGCAGGTGCCCTGGCCCGCCTGAGCCGTACCGGGCTGCGGCCGCACCCAGCGGCCGCAGCCCACCAGCCCCGCCAGCCCACCAGACCCGCCAGCCCACCAGACCCGCCAGCCCACGGGCCGGCCAGCCCAGCAGGTGGCCTTTACCTGCCGGACTGACCGGCGTCCGTGGTGCGGGCTGCCCGGGCTGGGCACGCGGCCGCCTATCCGCGACGGGGGTCAGGCGAACGGCGTGAGCGTGACGGTCAGCGACGTGGGCTTGTTGTCGAGGATGAACGCGGCGAAGTCGAGGATGTCGTCGAACGCGAACCCGTACGCCTTGCCGTCCACCGAGGCGGCGTGCATCGCCTTCGAGTACAGGTTGGTCACTTTCTCCTGGTAGAAAGCGCCGGCGTTCGACACAGGCTGGGTGGTCGACGCCAGCAGGGTCGTGCGGTTGAACGCGGCGCCGAGCATCGCGGCCACCGGCCCGGTCACGCCGTCGTTGGGGGCCGACAGCGCGCCGTCGCAGAACAGCACGTCCCTCGTGGACGGTTTGGCGAATGCCTGGCAGCCGCCGTCGAAGACGAGCTTGCCGCCGCTGACCTGGCCCTTGAACGTCTTGCCGTTGGCGGTGACCGTCATCGGCTGGGCCGCGTACTTGGCGAACACCGCGTCGATGAACGGGGCGAAGAACGTGTCGGGGAACAGTCCCGCCTCGATGCCGTGACCAGGGGCGATCACCCGCAGGTCGTTCACGACCAGCTTGGAGAACACCGGATCGGCCTTGAGCGCCGAGAAGATCTGGTTGCGGCCGCCGGCCTTGAGCGTGCCGGTCGTCTGCTGCTTGGCGCCGTTGAGTGTGATCGACAGCGGCATGCTGAACATGTCGACCATCGTGGTGTTGCAGAACATTCCGGCGTCGTTAAGCGTGAACTCCACGCAGTCGTGCAGCACGTTGAAGCTGGGATCGGTCTTGACCCAGCCGGCCGGGAACTGCAGCGCGGGCCTGCCGCCGCCGTCCACGACCTTGAACTTGAGCTTCGCGCCGGCCGAGAAGTAGATCCGGCCGGACATCTGGGGGAGTGTCGTCGTGGCCTGCTCGCCCGAGAACGGGATCGACAGGTCGGCGAACCCGTCCGCCCCGTTGTCGGAGAGCGCGGCCGCCTTGAACGTGCCGTCGGGCCGGACGAAGCCCATCTCGTTGGTCTTGAGGTTGGTGCCGACCACGTAGAAGAACAGGTCGCTGCCGCGGAATTTGCCGGAGTTGTTGCGGATCGTCACGGGCAGACTCGTCGCGGCGGACGCGGTGCCCACGGTCCCGAGGGCCCAGGCCCCGAGCGGAACCGCGGTTGCGGCGGCGGCGAGCGAGCCGCCGAGGAAGGATCTGCGAGTTATCACGGGGTGGGGCCTCCCGTTCCTTCATGGCACAGGTGTCGGCGCATGGGGTGCGTTGACCCCAGACTGACCCCGCTTGGTGCCAGTCGCCAACGACACGTTGCTGTCTTTTAGCTCGACTTAACCTTCGGCTACTCAGGGCGACTGGGGGTCCCAAGCTGGCGCTGACCTGGCTCGACGCTGGTCCGGCACTGGCCAGCGCTGGCCCCGGGCTGATCCGTCCGCTGCGCCGGGAGGGTTGGCCCATTGTGAATTCAGGCGTCCTTACGGCCGGTGAGGGCTACGGTCATATGCGTGACCAGACGGCCGGTGCCAGGAAACTTGCCGGCCGAGCTGAGCGGTCTCGTCGGCCGCCGCGACGACGTGCGCCGGGTGTTGCGGCGGTTATCCGGATCGCGGCTCGTCACGCTCACCGGCGCCGCCGGGGTGGGCAAGTCCCGGCTGGCGCTCCGATCGGCCGCCGCGGCCGCGCAGTCCTACCCGGACGGTGCCTGGTACGCCGACCTGTCCGCCCTTCCCGGGCCGGGCCTGCTCGCCCAGTCCCTCGCCGCGGCCTGCGGGGTGCCCGGCGACAGGACCGCGGCGGATCCGGCCGAGGCGCTCGCCGCCCACCTCGCCGGGCGGGAACTGCTGCTGCTCGCCGACAACTGCGAGCACCTGCTGCCGGCCTGGGGGATCCTGCTCACCGAACTGCTGCGCACGGCGCCCGGCCTGCGGATCCTCGCCACCAGCCGGGAGGTCCTCAACGTCACCGGCGAGTACGTGTACGCGGTCGCGCCGCTCGCCGTGCCCGAGTCCGACCTGACGGATCCTGGTTCGGCCGGTGGCTGGTCCGCCCTGGCGCTGTTCGCCGAGCGGGCCGGCCGGGCCAGCCCCGGGTTCACGGTCACGGCGGCCAACATCGCCGCGGTCACCCGGATCTGCCGCAGCCTCGACGGGCTTCCGCTCGCGATCGAACTCGCCGCCGCCCGGCTGCGCGCGCTGTCCCCCGCCGAACTCGCCCACCGGATCGACGACCGGTTCGCCCTGCTCAACACGGGCGGCTACGGGGCTCCGGCCCGGCACCAGACCCTGCGCGCGGCGGTCGAGTGGAGCCACCAGCTGTGCGGGAAGACCGAACAGCTGCTGTGGCAGCGCGCGGCCGTGTTCGCCGGGCGGTTCGGGCTGCGCGCCGCCGAGCGGGTCTGCGCGGGCGGCGAGCTGCCCGGCCCCGCCGTGCTCGAAGCGCTCACCGGGCTGATCGACAAGTCCGTGCTGATCGCCGAGGAGCGTGACGGCGAGGTCCGGTACCGGATGCTGGGAACGATCCGCGCCTACGGACTCGACCGGCTCCGCGCCCTGCCGCCCGGTGCGGATCCGCTCGGCGAGGCAGCCCTGCGGCGGCGGCACGCCGAGTACTTCTGCGAGCTCGGAGCCCGGTTCGAGGTCAGCTGGTTCGGGCCGGGCCAGGCGGCGTGGTCCGCCCGGTTACGCGAGGAGCTGCCGGACCTGCGGGCCGCGCTGTCCGAGCTCGCCGCCGATCCGCGCAGTGGCACCGCCGCGCTCACCCTGGCCGCGGACCTGCAGGGCTTCTGGACCGGCTGCGGCGAGGCCCGGGAGGGACGGCTCTGGCTCGAACGCCTGCTCGCCGCGGCCCCGGCCGACGGCAACCCGGGGTACGCCGTTGCACTCGTCGCCTACGCGCGGGTGCTCGCCGCGCAGGGGCAGCACGCCGCCGCGGCCGCGCCCGCGCGCGAGGCCGTCGCCCAGGCCAGGGCCGGTGGGGATCCCGACGACATCGCGGCCGCGCTCACGGTCCACGGGCTGGTCCTGTCGGCGTGCGGGCAGAGCGCACCCGCGCTGGAGGCCACCCGGGAGGCGCTCGAACTCGCAGTCCGGCCCGCCGTAAGGGCGATTGCCCTGCTCAACCGGGGGCTCGCCGAGGCGTTCGCGGGCGATCCGCAAGAGGCTCTGACGCTCTTCGCCGCCTGCCGGGAACTGTGTGCCGGGGCGGGGGACCGGCGGATCCGCTCGTACGCGCTCGCCAGCGCGGTCGTGCCCGCACTCCAGCTCGGTGCGGCGGCGGAGGCCGAGGCGTACGCGCGGGAGTGCCTGCCGATCCACTTCGAGCTGCGCGACTCGGGCGGCATCACGCTGGCGCTGGACTACCTGGCCTGGATCGCCGGGCACGCCGGGGACCACCGCCGCGCGGCGCGCCTGCTCGGTGCCGTCGAGCGCCAGGCCGGGCTCGCGGGCGGGGTGGCGCTGCGGTCCGGGCCGTGGCTCGCCGCGCACCGGGACTGTCAGCAGTCGGCCCGCGCCGCACTCGGCGTGGCCGGGTACTCGGTCCAGTTCGCGCAGGGCCGGGACCTGACGGTGGTGGAGGCGGTCCGGTTCGCCCTCGGCGGCGGATCCCCGGGATCCCGCCGCCGTGCCCCCGGATCCGGCGGATCCGGCGCACCCCTGACGCGGCGGGAGCGGCAGATCGCGGGCCTGGTCGCCGACGGCATGAGCAACAGGGACATCGCGGCCAAGCTCGTCATCGCCCCCCGGACCGCGGAGGGACACGTCGAGAACATCCTGGTCAAGCTCGGCTTCACCTCGCGCGCGCAGATCGCGGCCTGGTACGCCGGCGGCCCGCACGCGTGAGCTGTGCCTGAGTCACGCGCCGGGCAGCAGCGTGCGGGTGTAGTGCGCGTGGCGCCGCCGCAGGGACGCGTCCTCGCCGAGCCGGGTCAGCCACCGCCGCCCGTACGACCGGTACAGCACGGGGAGCTGCCAGTAGGTGCCGTCCGGCCGGTCGTCCGCCGACAGCACGGACCTGGCCTCCAGCCGGTGCAGCACGTCGCGCAGACCGGGCGCACGCAGGTGGGCGTCCGCGCAGACGTACTCCGCGGCCTCGTAGCTGATCTCGCCGCCGAACACCGACAGCCGCGCCCACAGCAGCCGCTCGGCCGGCTGGCACAGCTGATGGCTCCAGCCGATCGAGGCCAGCATCGACTCGTGCCGCGGGTGCCCGGTCCCCGCCGATCCCACCGGACCGTCGCCGGGCTCGGACACCAGCACGCCCAGCGGATCGGCCTCGATCCGGGCCCGCAACTCCGCGAGCGGGATCGACCCGGTGAGCCGCGCGGCCAGCTCGATCCCGAGCGGGAGCCCGCCGACGGCCCGGCACAGCGCAGCGGCCTCCTCCTCCCGTCCGTTGCCGAGGGTGAAGCCCGGGCCCGACCGCCGGGCCAGCAACTCGGCGGCGGCCGAGCGCCGTCCCCCGTCGAGTGGGCGGCCCGGCGGGGGCAGCTCCAGCGGCCGGATCGGCAGCACAGCCTCGCCGGGGATCCCCAGGCGCTCGCGGCCGGTCGCGACGATCCGCAGACCGGGTACCGCGGCCAGCAGGGATCCGGCCAGCCGCGCGCTGACACCGGCGGCGCCCTCGCACGCGTCGAGCACGAGCATGGGCCGCTCGGCGGCGGTCATCAGCCCCGCCGCGAGCCGTCCCGGCACCTGTTCGGGCAGGTCGAGCATGTCGAGCGAGACGACCGTGGGCGGCCTGGTGAGCGATCCGCAGGCGCGGGCGAGCGCGGTCTTGCCCACGCCCGCCGGTCCGGTGAGTGTCACGAGGCGGCAGGTCGTGAGCAGGGTGTCGAGCTGGGTGAGCTCGGCGTCCCGTCCGATGAGCTCGGTGTGGGTAGTTTGCGGATCCGGCGAGTGGTGCACGGCTGCTCCCGGGGTCGCGTTGTCAGTCCGGCGACCGGGCGAGGTCCCCGGCCTCGCACTTCAGCACCCCCGACGGTCCGCGGACACCGGGAGAACTACGTGGATCCGTACCTGCCACCCCACCCAGGTACCACCCACCCCCCTTGGCCCCGGCTTTCCGCCGCCGGCCCACACCCCACCCGGGCGTCGTTCCCGCTGAACCGGACTGTTCGGGTATCCGCGGCGATTTCGCCGCTGATACCCGCACCTTCCCCGGCACTTGCCCCGCCTTTCCGGCGGCGGTGCTGCCGCGCTACCGATCCGCCGAAGTGTGTGCGGCTGCGCCGCCTATGACCGGCCTGGCGGCACGCACTTCCGTGGGCGGTGCTGCGCCCGCCCGGCCGCCGCGCTCACCGGGCGTCGTTCCCGCTGAGCCGAACTGTTCGGGTATCCGCGGCGATTTCGCCGCCGATACCCGCACCTTCCCCGGCACTTGCCCCGTCACCCGCGACCCCGCCCCGGTGTGGGGGCGTCCGCGGGGGTGGGGGTGGCCCGGAAGGTGCGGCGATAGGCGCCGGGCGAGACGCCGATCGCGGTCTGGAGGTGCTGGCGGAGCGAGACCGCGGTGCCGAAGCCGGATCGCTCGGCGACCTGGGGGACCGGCAGGTCGGTGGTTTCGAGCAGCCGCCGGGCGTGCTCGACGCGCTGCTGGGTGAGCCAGCGGCCGGGGCTGACCCCGGTCTCCTCGCGGAAGCGCCGGGTGAAGGTGCGGACGCTCATGCGGGCGTGCCCGGCCAGCTCGCCGAGGGTGAGCGGATCCCCGAGCCGCTGGCTCGCCCAGTGCCGGGTCGCCGTGGTGCTCGCCTCGGCCGGGGCGGGTACCGGGCGCTCGATGAACTGCGATTGCCCACCTTCGCGCCACGCGGGGACGACGCAGCGCCGAGCCGCCCGGTTCGCGACCTCGCTGCCGTGGTCCCGGCGGATCACGTGCAGGCACAGGTCGATCCCGGCGGCGACTCCGGCGGAGGTGAGGACGTCCCCGTCGTCGACGAACAGCACCCCCGGATCCAGTTCGACGTCCGGGAAGCGCGCCGTGAACTGGGTGACGTAGGCCCAGTGGGTGGTCGCGGGCCGGCCGTCGAGCAGTCCGGCCGCGGCGAGCTGGAAGGCGCCCGTGCAGATCGACATGATCCGGGCGCGGCCGGAGTGGGCGCGCAGCGCGGCGGCGACGAGCGGATGCCCTTCGAGTACTGGGGACTGCTGGCTCACCCCCGGCACGAGGATCGTGTCTGCCCAGGTCAAGATGCCCAGGTCGTCGTCGCACAGGACGCTGAACCCGGCGTCGGACCGCACCGGTTTGCCGTCGGGCGTGCACGTGCGGATCTCGTACAGGCGCTCGCCGGACGAGTCCCGCGCGGCGCCGAAGATGCTCGCGGGCACGCCGAGGTCGAACGCGACAACACGGTCGAGAACGACGACCGCGATCCGGTGCGGACGGGCGGCGACAGAAGCGGCGGCAGAAGCAACCATGGCCCGATTCTTTCACATGTTGTCGCTCCGGCCACTGTGTGAAGCATCTACAACCCGCCAGGATGAGCCCGTGACGACAACTCCCGCGCCCGCCGCGACCGGCCCCGCCGGCACCGGCGCCGCGCCCAGCCGCCGCCGGCTACACCCCGCCTGGCTCGTCGCCGCTGTCGTGCTCGTCGCGACCGTCGGCGCGGCCGGGTTCCGCGCGACTCCGGGCGTGCTGATCACGCCATTACAGGCCGAGTTCGGCTGGTCGCGCGCCACGATCTCACTCGCCGTGTCGGTCAACCTGATCCTGTTCGGCCTGACCGCGCCGTTCGCCGCCGCGCTGATGGAGCGGTTCGGGATCCGCCGGGTGGTGACCGCGGCGCTGTTGCTGGTCTCGGCGGGCAGCGGACTGACCGTGTTCATGCGCGCGAGCTGGCAGCTGATCGCCTGCTGGGGGATCCTCGTCGGGCTCGGCACCGGATCCATGGCGCTCGCCTTCGTCGCCACCGTCGCGGACCGCTGGTTCGTCAAGCACCGGGGCCTGGTGACGGGGATCCTCACCGCCGCCGGGGCGGCAGGGCAGCTGATGTTCCTGCCGCTGCTGGCCGCGCTCGCGCAGTCCGCGGGCTGGCGGGCCGCCGCGCTCACGGTGTCGGCGGCCGCGCTGGCCGTCGTCCCGCTGGTCCTGCGATGGCTGCACAACCACCCCGCCGACATCGGCCTGACCGCCTACGGCGCGCCCGCGGACGCGGAGGTCGCGCCGCCCGTCCGGCCCACCGTGAACGCAGCGAGCCGCGCGGTCACGGCGCTTCGCTCGGCCGCCCGGACGCGCGCGTTCTGGCTACTCGCGGGCGGGTTCGCGATCTGCGGCGCGACGACGAACGGGTTGCTGGGCACGCACTTCATCCCGGCCGCGCACGACCACGGCATGCCCGTGACGGCCGCGGCGAGCCTGTTGGCACTCGTCGGGCTCTTCGACATCGTGGGGACGGTGGCCTCGGGCTGGCTGACGGACCGGTTCGACCCGCGGATCCTGCTGGGCATCTACTACGCCCTGCGCGGCCTGTCGCTGATCGCCCTGCCCAACCTCTTCGCGAACTCGCTGCACCCGAGCATGGCCGTGTTCATCCTGTTCTACGGCCTGGACTGGGTGGCGACCGTGCCGCCGACGATCGCCCTGTGCCGCCAGGAGTTCGGCACCTCGGGCGCTGTGGTGTTCGGCTGGGTGTTCGCCTCCCACCAGCTCGGCGCCGCCTTCGCCGCGACCGCCGGGGGAGTGATCCGCGACCAGCTCGGCGACTACGCGGCGGCCTTCTACGCCGCCGGGCTGCTCTCGACGATCGCGGCACTCATGTCGCTGGCGATCCGCCGCGCGGACGGCACCCGCTACCGCCGCCCGGCCTTCGCGAGCTGACCAGCACGAGCGGGCCGACCAGCACGAGCGGGCTGACCACAGGAGACAGCGCCCGCCCGGGACGATGGTCCCGGGCGGGCGCGGCCCAGCTGCGATGAACCCGGTCAGTGCCCGAACGTGAACCAGTTGACGTTGACGTAGTTCTCAGGCTGGCCGCTGGTGAAGGTGAGGAAGACGTCCTGCGGCCCGGTGATCCCCGCGATGTTCGCCGGGATCGTCCGCCAGGATTGCCAGCCGCCGGTATTGGCGATCGCGAACGAGCCGATCGGGGCGGAGTCGCGGCTGCCGATCCGTACCTCGACCAGGCCGCTGGCCCCGTCCGGTGCGCCGCTCGCCGCCCTGGCCACGAACTGGCGGGCGGGGGTGGTGCCGAAGTCGATCCGGTACTCGGCCCAGTCGCCGTTGGCGATCGTCCCGATGTACTGGCCGCCGCCCTCGTCGGTGGCGGTGTCGGTCATGAGGCCGCCCTGGCTGGTGAACGACTCGGCCTCGATCCGGGAGTAGGCGTCGGCGGATCCACCGGGAGGCGGCGGGGACGGCGACTCCGACGGCGAGGGAACGGGGGACGGCGACGGATCAGCGGACGGGCCCGGCGACGGATCGGGGGAGGGCCCGCCGGACGGATCCGCTGACGGCTCTGGCGACGGCTCGCCGGTCTGCGGCGCGAACCCGGTACCCGCGTCGACCCCCGAACTCGCGCCCTTCCACGCCATGCTCCCGGCCGGGACGGCCAGCGTGGTCCCGTCGGAGAACTTGACCGTCGCCGCGGTCGGCTTCGGGTTGTACGCCGCGTACGAGCGCACCCCGTTCTTGGTGAACACGCTGTAGGTCGGCGTGTTCGCGGTGACGCCCTCGTCGGGAGTGCCGAAGTGGTTCAGCGAGCTGATCCAGTGGTAGGTGTGCGCCTTGGACTCGCCCTCCTCCGGCGTGTAGTCGCCGCTGCCGAGTAGCTGCATCGACTGGGCCGGATCGGCGATCGCCAGGAACTCCCAGATGATGTCCTTCCACTCCTGCTCGGGTCCGCCGTTGGCCTGGCGCATCTCGGCGACGTTGTCGAGGATGTCGGCCTTCCACTTGCCGTGGTAGAGCGATCCGCCGGTCACCGGGAGCATGTTGATCCCGTGGACCTCCTCCGGGTTGGCGGTCCACCAGGTCGCGTAGACGCCGCCGTTGCCCCAGTGGATCGCCGCGGTCCGGTGCGGGTAGCCCGCCGGGAAGACCGCGTGGTCGACGTCGAACCAGTACTGGGCGATGGCCTGCTGCTCGGTCGTGTACATGTGGATCCCGGCGTTGCGCATCGCCGTGTCCCCGGTGATCTGCCCGAACAGGATCGCCGCCGTGGAGAACGCCATCCCCTCCGAGGTCGACTCCTCGTTGTTGCCGGCGGCGAACGCGGCGTGCCCGCTGGCCCACGAGTGGCCCGCGTAGGGATCGAAGTTGCGCAGGAACGGGAACCGGGTGTCACTCCGGTCGTAGTTCTGCGCGTCCTTGAGCAGCGTCTTGACCATCCCGCCGTAGCGGGCGTCGCTGGCCCAGGCCGGATCGTTCATCGCCACGAGCGCGGAGGCGAGCACGAAGTAGCTGTCGTGGAAGTGGTGATCGTTGAGCTCGGTGTCGGATCCGAACGAGGCCGGGTAGCCGATCAGCGTCGACCACGTCGAGTCGTAGGCGTAGTACCGCTCGGTGTCGTTTGGCCCGGCCGTGAGCCAGTCGGCGAGCCGGTCCTCGACGATCCTGAGCAGCCGGTCGCGTCCGTCGGAGTAGCCGATCTGGTTGGCGATCCGGATCTGGTTGGCCAGCCTGACGAGGTGCTTCCCGGTCCAGTAGGTGTCGTTGCGGCCGTTGAACGGATCCGGCGCGGCGAGCGAGGCGTCGATGTCGGCGCGCAGCCGGGCCTTGTCGGCGTCCCCGGCCAGCGGCAGCGCGGGCAGCACCCCGTTGAAGGTGAGCTGGGTGCTGAACGATGCCCCGTCGAGCACCTTCATCTGCCCCTCCGGGGAGACGTAGGTATAGCTGGTCAGGGCGTCCGGGGTGTTCAGCCACTGGTGCCGGTAGAGGGCGAGCAGCGTGCCGGTCTGGGTGCCCTCCTTGGCTGTGGTGGCAGCGCTGTAGACCGCGGTCGAGCGGGCGTTCGCGGTGTTGTAGCTCCAGCTGACCGTGGTGTCGGTGATGAACGAGTACGCGTACTTGGTGAACAGCGGGAGCGCGTCGCGGGCCGGCAGCACTGCCACGGAGAAGTAGGGCGCGTCGGCGGTGGCGCCGGTCGCGGTGACGGTCCAGTTCTTGCCGGTGGGGGCGAACAGTGCGTAGTCGTGCCCGTTGACGGTGACGCCGACGACGTTGGTGCCCTGCTGCCAGACCGTCGCGGTCGCGGTGAAGCCGACCGAGGCCGCCCCGCCGGACGCCTCGGCGTACACGTACGGCGATCCGTGGGCGATGGTCGTTCGCAGGGTCCGGCCGTTGCCGGTCCACGAGGGACTGACATCGAAATCTCCCCATCCGTCGACGAGCGTCTCGGGAGCGTTGAGGCCGTCGACGCCGACGTGGAGGTCCGCCTTGTGCATGTACTCATATGTACGCTGATCTGCGGTGACGCTGGGCGTCGTGGGATAGCCGACCCCCAGGCCCCCCGCGTCGGCGTTGAACGTCAAGGGATGGGCGTACGTATTTTCCGAGTAGGCATTGCCGAGCCGGTTCCACACGAATGACGACCACCACTCGTTGGTCGGCACCGGCTTGCCCTTCATCGCCGCCGTGACCTTGGGGGTGACCGGAGCGCCGCTGGAGTTGGACGGGCCCTGGGTGCCGGCCGGCCGGCTGCTGACGTAACTTCCGCTACCGACGGTGACGATGGACGCGCTGCTGGCGGGCGCGCCGATCGCCAGTGGAATGACGGCTGCCGCCGCGACGAGGGCGGCGGCCGCGAGAACTTTCCCCAATGAACCAGGCAATGCACGCATTTAGGCCTCCGATTGACCACAGGGGATAAAACCGGCACAGGTATGCGTGCGTCCGCGATGGCGGTGAAAAGGGGGAGGCGACACTGGGCGAGCAAGGCGGCACAGAACAAAAAGAACTATTTGTGCAAAGGACCCGCGGTGCGCGAAGAGAGCGTGAGAGCGCTCTCTTGATGGAAGAAACGTTAACGCCAGATTACAGGCAGGTCAACGATCTTTTTCCGGTAACGGTGAGGTCAAGGACCTTGACACTGCCGAAACATTCCATGACTCTCTGCGGTGAGAGCGCTCTCACAGGGTTCGTTTTCAGAATGTCCGAAAACGCGCCGATTTCCCACTCCACAAACTGTCACACCAGAACCCAAGGAGGGTTCCATGCGCAGTCCGCACTCGGGCGCAGGCGCACGT
>JAOPVE010000276.1 GCA_025963185.1 Actinomycetes bacterium | reverse complement strand
GGCGAGCACACCGACATCGGGTCGCTGCAGGTCGGCGAGCAGGTCACGATCTCGGCCCAGGTGATCCGGGTCAACCAGCGCCCGATGCGGAACCGGCCGGGCAAGCTGCTCGAAGTCGTCGTCGGCGACGGCACCGGCGACGCGCGCCGGTCCATCACCTTGACGTTCTTCAACCAGGCCTGGCGCCAGAAAGACCTCCAGGTCGGCCGCTGGGGGCTGTTCGCGGGCAAGGTGACCGAGTTCCGGGGCGCCCGCCAGCTCAACGGTCCGGAGTACAAGCTGGTCGAGGGCGAGTCGGCCGAGGAGGCGATGGAGGAGTTCGCCGGCGGGCTGATCCCGGTGTACCCGGCGGCGAACGGGGTCCCGACCTGGGTGATCGCCCGGTGCGTTCGGGTCGCGCTGGACACGCTGCCCGAGGTGGAGGATCCGCTGCCGGACGAGCTGCGGGCGCGGCGCCGGCTCGTCGGGCTCGCCGACGCGTTGCGCGGCATCCACCGGCCCGACTCGTGGCCGACCCTCAACGCCGCCCGCCTGCGCCTGAAGTGGGACGAGGCGCTGGTGCTCCAGACCACGCTCGCCCAGCGCCGCCTGGCCGCGGCCCAGCGCCCCGGCACGGCCCGCCCGCCCCGCCCCGGCGGACTGCTGGACGCGTTCGACGCGATCCTGCCGTTCACGCTCACCGACGGCCAGCGCGCGGTCGGCGACGAGCTGGCCGCCGAGCTGACCCAGGCGCACCCGATGCACCGGCTGCTGCAGGGCGAGGTCGGGTCCGGCAAGACGGTCGTGGCGCTGCGGGCCATGCTCCAGGTGGTCGACGCGGGCGGGCAGGCCGCGATGCTCGCCCCGACCGAGGTCCTCGCTGCCCAGCACGCCAGGGGCATCCGCGCGCTGCTCGGGCCGCTCGGCCAGGCCGGGGAACTGGGCGCGGCCGAGGACTCCACCCGGGTCGCCCTGCTGACCGGATCGCTGCCCGCGGCCGCCCGCCGATCCGCCCTGGCCGAGGCCGCCGGCGGCGAGGCGGGCATCGTCGTGGGCACCCACGCCCTGCTCTCGGAGGGGGTGGAGTTCGCCCAGCTCGGGCTCGTCGTCGTCGACGAGCAGCACCGGTTCGGCGTCGAGCAGCGGGACGCGCTGCGGGCCAAGGCGGGGGAACGGCCGCCGCACGTGCTGGTGATGACCGCCACCCCGATCCCCCGGACCGTGGCCATGACCGTCTTCGGCGATCTGGAGACCTCGGTGCTGGACCAGCTTCCGGCGGGTCGCTCGCCGATCGCCAGTCACGTGGTCCCGGTCTCGGACAAGCCGCACTTCCTCGACCGGGCCTGGCAGCGGGTCCGGGAGGAGGTCGCGGCCGGACACCAGGCCTACGTGGTCTGCCCGCGGATCGGCGCCGACGAGCCCGACGACGAGACCGAGCCGCCGCCGGAGAGCGACACGGGCCGCCGTCCGCCGGTCGCGGTGCTCGACGTGGCGCCGATGCTCGCCGAGGGACCGCTGAACGGGCTGCGGCTCGCGGTCCTGCACGGCAGGCTGCACTCCGACGAGAAGGACCTGGCGATGCGCGAGTTCGCGGCCGGGCGGATCGACGTCCTGGTGGCGACCACGGTCATCGAGGTGGGTGTCGACGTCCCCAACGCGACCGCCATGGTGATCCTCGACGCCGACCGCTTCGGGGTCAGCCAGCTCCACCAACTGCGCGGGCGGGTGGGCCGGGGGTCCGCCCCGGGGCTGTGCCTGCTCGTGACCGAGGCGGGCGACGGCACCCCGGCGCGCGAGCGGCTGGTCGCGGTGGCCGCCACCACGGACGGGTTCGAGCTGGCCCGCCTCGACCTGGAACAGCGCCGCGAGGGTGACGTGCTGGGGTCCGCGCAGTCCGGCCGCCGGTCCCAGCTCAAGCTGCTCTCGCTGCTGCGCGACGAGGACGTCATCACCGCGGCGCGGGACGAGGCGATCGCGCTGGTCGAGGCCGATCCGGACCTGAAGCAGCACCAGGCGCTGGCCGCCGCGGCCGCCGCCATGGTCGACGACGAGCGGGCCGGCTTCCTGGAGAAGGGGTGAGCCGGATCGTGGCGGGCGCCGCGAAGGGCCGCCGGATCGCGGTCCCGCCCGGCCGCGCCACCCGCCCCACCTCGGACCGCACCCGCGAGGCCCTGTTCAGCGCGGTCTCCTCGCTGGTGGACCTCGACAGCGCGCGCGTGCTCGACCTCTACGCCGGGTCCGGGGCGGTCGGGCTGGAGGCGCTGTCACGCGGCGCGGCGCACGCACTGCTGGTCGAGTCGGATCCGAAGACGCTGCGGGTTCTGCGGGACAACGCGTCCGCACTGGGGTTCCCCGGCGCGCAGGTCAGGGGAGGGCGCGCCGAGCAGGTGGCCGCGGCGGCGCAGTCCGAGCCGTACGGCTTCGTGTTCGCGGATCCGCCGTACGCGCTGCCCGCCGCCGAGCTCGCCGACGTGCTGGAAGCCCTCGACGCCAACGGCTGGCTGGCGCCCGGTGCCGTCGTCGTGGTCGAGCGCGCGAGCCGCGATCCGGAGTGGGTGTGGCCGAAGACACTCGTGGCGTTGCGCTCAAGAAGGTACGGCGAGGGAACCCTTTGGTACGGTCGCCGTTCGTGAGAAGAGCAGTGTGCCCCGGATCGTTCGATCCGGTGACCAACGGGCACCTCGACATCATCGGCCGCGCGAGCAGGCTGTATGACGAGGTCGTCGTCGCCGTGCTGCTCAACCAGAGCAAGAGCGGCCTGTTCCCGATCGAGGAACGCATGGCCATGCTGCGCGAGGTCACCGCGTCCTACGGGAACGTCACGGTGGAGTCCTTCGAGGGGCTGCTGGTCGAGTTCTGCAAGGCGAGGAGCATCCCGGTCGTGGTGAAGGGTCTGCGCGCCGTGAGCGACTTCGACTACGAGTTGCAGATGGCGCAGATGAATCTCGGGCTCGCGGGGGTGGAGACGATGTTCATGCCCACCAACCCGCTCTACTCTTTTCTCTCGTCGAGCCTCATCAAGGATGTCGTCAAGTTCGGCGGCGATGTCTCCGCACATGTGCCGGAGGCGGTCCGCCTGCGGCTGGTCGAGCGATTGGGTCCGGCGACATGAACCAGACTGGCAACCAGACCGGACAGCAGACCGGTCACGACACGAGCGGCTACCCGGTGATCGGCCGGGACGTGGGCAGTCCGCGGTACGCCGAGGACCGGTACAACGATCCGTACCCGTCCGGCGCGTACGGCGTCCTCCCGGAACCGGGCCAGGCCGCGCAGTCCCGGCCCGCCAGCCCAGCCGCCCAGGCGCGGCCCGCGAGCCCCGCGTACGGCACGACCGGTGACCAGTACCCCGCCGAGCCGTATCCTGCGGACCAGTACGGTGCGGATCAGTACAGCGGCACCGATCAGTACGCCGGCACCGGCCAGTACGCCACCGGCCAGTACCCCGAATACTCGACCGGCGGGTACCAGCGGCCCACGCACGAGGACCTACAGCAGCATCGCCGGGTGACCGCCGCAACGGCCGAGCCCGAGGACGACTACCCGCCCGTAGACCGGAGCTCCATGGTGGACCCTCTCGAGAGCATCGAGGAGATCAGCGCGCTGGTCGAGGCCGCGCGCGCGGTCCCCATGTCCGCGAACTGCATGGTCAACCGCAACGAACTGCTCGGCCTGCTGGACGAGTTGCGGGCGAACCTGCCGGCCGAGATCCGCAAGGCGCAGGCGCTGCTGGACGAGCGTGACCAGGTGATCGCCTCGGGCCAGCGCGAGGCCGACCGGATCATCGCCGAGGGCGAGCAGGAGCACCGCCGCCTGGTGTCGATCGCCGAGGTCACGGTCTCGGCCGAGCACGAGGCGTCCCGGATCATCGCCGAGGCGCGCAGCGAGGCCCAGAGCCTGCGCGACGAGATCGAGGAGTACGTCGACACGACGCTGGCGAACTTCGAGCAGATGCTCCAGCGCACGATGGCCACGGTCGAGCGGGGCCGGGACAAGATGCGGGCACTCTCGGAGATCGGCAGCTTCGATTCGCAGTCCGAAGACAAGCCGCTGCCGTTCTGAACGGCGGCCAGCGGGTGCCCCACCAGCCGGAATACGCGGCTGGGCGGGGTGTGCGGTACCCTTCGGTGTCGGTCCCAAAGTCCGGAAAATTGGTCATGCCCGAGAACAGGAAGACGCAGGAACACATCGACCCCCGATCGCCCCTCGTACTCGACACGAGAGAGCTGGGCAGACGCGCGGGGTCGATCAAGCGCCTGAGCCGCCCCGTCCCCGCGCCTGGCATGTTCGGGCTGGAGCTGATCGGGGCGCCCCAGGGGGCGCCCATCGAGCTTGACCTCCGCCTCGAATCGGTCATGGAGGGTGTGCTGGTCTCCGGCACGGCCACCGTCCCGGTCGAGGGGGAGTGCGGCCGCTGTCTCACGGACTTCCGTGACTCGGTGACCGTCGACATCCAGGAGCTGTACGCCTACCCGGACAGCTCCTCGGACGTCACCTCGGAAGAGGACGAGGTCAGCAGGCTGCAGGGCGACCTGGTCGACCTGGAGCCCGCGCTGCGGGACGCGGTGGTGCTCGCACTGCCGCCGAATCCGCTGTGCCGTGAGGACTGCCCCGGCCTGTGCCCCGACTGCGGGATGCACTGGGACGAGCTGCCCGCCGGCCACTCGCACGACCAGGTCGACCCGCGCTGGGCGGGCCTGCAGGACATGATCGACCAGCAGTCGCCCGACGGGGCGACCCGGAGTCAGGAGAAGTAACCGTGGCCGTCCCGAAGCGCAGGATGTCGCGCAGCAACACCCGCTCGCGCCGTTCGCAGTGGAAGACCACCGCCGTGCAGACCCAGCCGTGCCCGCAGTGCAAGTCGGCGAAGCTGCCGCACACCGCGTGCGGCGTCTGCGGGCAGTACAACGGGCGTCAGGTCGTCGCGGTCTGACCCACCGCTGGTGACGCGATCCGTCCGGTCCGCCGCACGGATCGCCGCCGACCCTCTCGGCGGGGACATTGCTCCCGCCGAGGAGGCCGACGGCGTTCTGCGTGTTCTGCGCACCCACTCGCTGCCTCCGCCCCGTACCGGTCCGCTCGTGGCCGGTCCGCTGGGTCCGCGCGCTCTGCTCGCGGTCCCCGGCGGGGGCGCCGCCGTCGTGCTGCCCGGCCGTACGCCGGACGGGCGGTGCAGGAAGGTGTTCCCATGAAGGACAACCGCCCGCCCGCGGCCGTACTGTGCGCCGCGATGGGCGTCGCGGTCGAGGACGAGCTGCTCACCAGGGCGCTCACCCACCGATCGTTCGCCTACGAGAACGGCGGGCTGCCGACGAACGAGCGGCTGGAGTTCCTCGGCGACGCCGTCCTCGGCCTGGTCGTGACAGCCGCCCTGTTCCGCAGCTACCCCGACCTGCCCGAGGGCCAGCTCGCGAAGCTGCGCGCGTCGGTGGTGAACATGCGGGCCCTCGCGGACGTCGCCCGTCAGCTCGGCAGCGGCGGCCTCGGCCAGCACCTCCTGCTCGGCAAGGGCGAGGAGTCCACCGGCGGCCGGGACAAGGCGAGCATCCTCGCCGACACCCTCGAAGCGCTGCTCGGCGCCGTGTACCTCGAACACGGTCTCGACGTCGCGTCGAAGGTTGTCCACCTGCTGTTCGACCAGCTCATGGAGGACGCGGCCCAGCGCGGCGCCGGCCTGGACTGGAAGACGAGCCTCCAGGAGCTGACCGCCACCCACGGCCACGGCGTGCCCGAGTACCGGGTCACCGAGACCGGTCCCGACCACGCCAAGATGTTCACCGCGTACGCGGTCGTGGCCGGCGACGAGCTCGGGGCCGGCGAGGGGCGCAGCAAGAAGGAGGCCGAGCAGCGGGCGGCCGAACAGGCCTGGCGGGCGGTCCGGGCGCGGTCCGGGGAGCCCACCGACGATCCGGTGCCCTCGCCCCGGGAAGACTGAGTGCCCGAGCTTCCCGAGGTCGAGGTCGTCCGGCGCGGACTGGAGGCGTGGGTCGTCGGGCGCCCGCTCGGCGAGGTCACGGTGCTCAACCTGCGGGCGGTCCGCAGGCACGTGGGCGGTCCGGCCCATTTCGCGGATCTGCTGGCCGGCCGCACCATCACCGCGGCCCACCGCCGCGGCAAGTACCTGTGGCTCCCGCTGGACTCCGGCGACGTGCTGCTCGGGCACCTGGGCATGAGCGGCCAGTTGCTGGTCCAGCAGCCGCAGGTGCCCGACGAGACGCACCTGCGGGTCCGGTTCCGGTTCGCCGACGAGGGGTCCGAGCTGCGGTTCGTCGACCAGCGCACGTTCGGCGGGCTCGCCGTCGAGTCCGACGCGGACGGGCTGCCGAGGGCACTGGCGCACATCGCGGCCGATCCGCTGGATCCGGACTTCGACGACGACGCGTTCGCCGCCGCCCTGCGCCGCCGCCGGACCGGGGTGAAGCGCGCCCTGCTCGACCAGACCCTGATCTCGGGCGTGGGCAACGTCTACGCCGACGAGGCGCTGTGGCGGCTCCCGCTGCACTACGCGCGGCCCACGGAGACCCTGACCCGCGCGCAGGCGCTCGCCCTGCTGGGCCACATCCGGGACGTGATGACCGACGCGCTCGGAGCGGGCGGGACCTCGTTCGACGCGCTCTACGTGAACGTCAACGGCCAGAGCGGCTACTTCGACCGGTCGCTCAACGCGTACGGGCAGGAGGGCAAGCCGTGTGTGCGGTGCGGGGCGCCGATCCGCCGGGACCCGTTCATGAACCGCTCGTCGTTCACCTGCCCGCACTGCCAGCCCCGCCCGCGCCGGGGCCGCTGGTAGCGGGCTGCGCTTACGCGCCGAAGAGCTGGGTCCAGTACGGGGTGCCACCGCGGCCGCGGGCGAGGCCGACGCCGATCGCCTTGGCCGCGCAGTTGACGATGTTGGCGCGGTGCCCGCTGCTCGCGAGCCACCCGGTCATCACCTCGGCGGCGCTCTGCTGCCCCTGGGCGATGTTCTCCGAGAGCGGGTGCGGGTACCCCGCGGCGGTGGCCCGCTTCCAGGGATCGGTGCCGTCGGGGGCGTCGTGCGAGAAGTACGCGCCCTGGGCCATGTCGGCGCTGTGGGCCATGGCCACGGCCGTCAGGCGCGGATCTTCGGCGACGGCCTGGCAGCCGCTCTTGGCGCGCTCGGCGTTGACACGCGCGACCACCTCGGCGACTGCCTCCCGGTCGGCGGCGCCAGGGTCGGGCGTCGAGGCCAGCGCCTCGCCACCGGCGTCGGCGGGTTCACCCACGGACGGGCTCGGCTTCGGTGAGGCGAGCAGGTTCTTGAACCCGTCCTGCCACGGCAGCCACGAGATACCCAGGGCTAAAGCAAGTAAGGCCACGACGACGGACCCACGCCAGACGAGTCTCATGCGCTCGAAGGCCTCCCGGGAACATTCGTCTGAACGTCCTGAGCGTAACGGTCGCGCCAACCCGGCCTCTAGTGCTGAAGCCGCTCAGCTAGGGCACCATGCACGAAATACTCCCTCGATCTGACTGTGAGTACGCAAAGATGACTGACGGTAGGGACTCCGGTGCGCCGGGCGACCGGGCTCCGGAGCGGCTCACCGCGTGGGCTTCTGGCCGCGTGCAGGGCGTTGGGTTCCGGTGGTGGACGCGTTCGCGCGCGCTCGAACTCGGCCTCGTCGGGTGGGCGCGGAACGCCGCGGACGGCCGCGTCGAGGTCGTCGCCGAGGGTGACAGAGAGTCACTGGATCGGCTCGTCGAGGCTCTGCGCGGGCCGTCCGCGCCGGGTTCGGTTCGTGAAGTCGTTGTTAACTACTCCGGCCCCAAGAACGACATTTCCGGGTTCCGGGAGCGGTGACGCCCCGAGCCCCGATCCTGACGACTGGCAGCCCGCGGTGTAGAGTGCTAACCGCCCTGGATTCTCGCGGCTCCACCACGCGCGGTGACGGAACTCACCCACTGGGGGAGCGGCGAGTCGCCTCGGCAAGCATTGACCATGCCTCGTTCGCGCGGGAGTATGGACATACCGCTGCCCGCACCTGCCGGGTCAAGGAGCGCGTCCGCCGACAACCCGGCCTGAGACGCCCAAATGAGGAGACATCATGGCGAAGGCCCTCTTCGGCCACGTCGGCACCGCTTCGGACCAGCGTCTGCGCGACGAAATCCAGCGCCTGCGTACGAAGATGCAGAATCTGGAATTCGACGTAGCCCGGCTGAGGGCGGAGAACGATCGCCTCTCGGCGGCGCTGATGTCGCACGACAGCGACATGCGCATGTCGCACATCGAAGAGCCCGCCCTGACCTGAGGCAGGCCTTGCGCGGCCGCCCGACACCGGCCCGCCGCGCGAGAACACGGTTGCGGGATGACGCACGGCGCGAAGGGTAAAGTCTCCCTCGGCCGTTACCCCCGCAGCCCCGGTGCCGTCGTTACGGCACCCTTCACGCGGCACCGCCGGGGAGTGAAAACCGACTGACCCGCGGAGACCCGTGCATCTCAAGAGCCTGACGCTGAAGGGCTTCAAGTCCTTCGCTTCCGCGACCACATTGCGTTTCGAGCCCGGCATCACCTGCGTGGTCGGGCCGAACGGGTCGGGCAAGTCCAACGTCGTGGACGCCATGTCCTGGGTGCTGGGGGAGCAGGGCGCCAAGGCGCTGCGCGGCGGCAAGATGGAAGACGTCATCTTCGCCGGTACCGCCGGGCGGGCCCCGCTCGGCCGGGCCGAGGTCACCCTCACCATCGACAACCACGATGGTGCGCTGCCAATCGAGTACGCCGAGGTGTCGATCACGCGCCGGGTCTACCGATCCGGTGAGAGCGAGTACGAGATCAACGGCGACTCGTGCCGCCTGCTCGATATCCAGGAACTGCTCAGCGACTCCGGCATCGGCCGCGAGATGCACGTGATCGTCGGCCAGGGCCAGCTCGACGGGGTCCTGTCCGGCCGTCCCGAGGACCGCCGCGGCTACATCGAAGAGGCCGCCGGGGTCCTCAAGCACCGCAAGCGCAAGGAAAAGGCGCTGCGCAAGCTCGACGCGATGCAGGCCAACCTCACCCGTCTCACCGACCTCACCACCGAGCTGCGCCGCCAGCTCAAGCCCCTCGGCAAGCAGGCCGAGGTCGCCAGGCGGGCCGCGACGGTCCAGGCCGACCTGCGCGACGCGCGCCTGCGCCTGCTGGCCGACGACCTGGTCACCCTCCGCTCCGACCTGGAGAAGGAGGTCGCGGACGAGGCGGCGATCCGGGAACGGCGGGCCTCGGTCGAGGAGGAGCTGACCGTCGCCCGCTCGCGCGAGGGCGAGCTGGACGAGGCCATGGCGGCCGACGCGCCGATCCTCGCCCGCGCGCAGGAGACCTGGTACCGGCTGTCCGCGCTGCAGGAACGCTTCCGGGGAACGGCCCAGCTGGCCGCCGAGCGGGTCCGGTTCCTGTCCGCGGAGCTGGAGGACACCCGGCCCTCCCGCGATCCGGAGGCGCTCGAGCGCGAGGCCGAGACCGTCCGCGCCCAGCAGGAGGACCTTGCCGAGGCCCTCGACGGCGACCGCACCCGGCTGGCCGAGGCCGTCGAGAACCGCAACGCGTACGAGCGCAGAGCGACCGACGCCGAGAAAGCGCTGGTCGCCGCAGTACGAGCGGTAGCGGATCGCCGAGAGGGCCTGGCCAAGCTCACCGGTCAGGTCGACGCCGCCCGCAGCCGCACGGCCGCCGCGACGGAGGCCATCGAGCGGCTCTCCACCTCGCTCGCCGAGGCCCGCGAGCGCGCCGAGACCGCCGAGCGCGAGTTCGAGGACCTGCAGAACGAGGTCCACGGGCTGGACGAGGGCGAGTTCGGTCTCGACGAGCGGCACGTTGCCGCCACCGAGGCGTACGAGCAGGTCGCCGCGCGGGTCACCGAGCTGACCGACGCCGAGCGGGCCGCCGAGCGCGAGGCGTCCGAGTGGAAGGCGCGCGAGGAGGCGCTGGCCCTCGGGCTCAAGCGCAAGGACGGCGCGGGCGCGCTGCTCGCGTCCGGCGACCGGCTGCCCGGGCTGCTCGGGAGCGTCGCCGCGCTGCTCACCGTGGATCCGGGCTGCGAGGCCGCGCTGGCCGCCGCACTCGGCGGGCTCGCCGACGCGATCGCCGTTGCCGCCCCCGCCGACGCCGTGGAGGCGCTGCGGCTGCTCAAGTCCGACGACGCCGGCCAGGCTCAGTTCCTCGTCGGTGGCGCCCCCGCGGTCTCCCGCGACGGCTGGCCGGACCTGCCCGGCGGATCCCGCTGGGCCGCCGACGCCGTGCAGGCCCCCGATCCGCTCCGGCCCGCCCTGCTCGCCGCGCTCGACCGGATCGCGGTCGTCGAGGACCTCGCCGGTGCCGAGGCGCTCGTGGCGCAGTTCCCGGACGTCCGCGCCGTGACCCGCGACGGCGACCTGCTCGGATCGGGCTGGGCCGCCGGCGGATCCGCGAGCGCGCCCAGCGTCATCGAGGTCCAGGCCGCGGTGGACGAGGCCCGCGGCAAGCGGACCACGGCCGAGCGCAGCGCCCAGCAGCTCGGGATCCAGCTCGCCGAGGCCCGCGACCAGGCCGAGGCACGCCAGCTCGACGTCGAGGCCGCCCTCTCGGCGCTGCACGAGTCCGACGCGCAGATGAACGCCGTCGCCGAGAAGCTGGCGCAACTCGGTGCCGCCGCCAAGTCCGCCGCCGCCGAGGCCGCCCGGCTGGAGGCGTCCCGCACCAAGGCCGAGCAGGCCCGCGAGTCCGACTTCGAACAGCTCGCCGTGCTGGAGGAACGCCTGTCCTCGGCCGAGTCCGCGCCCGCCGACGACGAGCCGTCCAGCGCCGAGCGCGACGAACTGCTCGCCGCCGCCAGCCAGGCGCGCCAGAACGAGATGGAGGTGCGGCTGTCGGTCCGTACCGCCGAGGAACGGGTCCGGGCGCTGCACGGGCGCGCCGAGTCGCTGGAGCGCGCCGCGGCCTCCGAGCGGG